>CANFQO010000062.1 GCA_947449135.1 Planctomycetaceae bacterium
ATCTGATCAAGGCCGGCGCCGACGGCATCAAGGTGGGGATCGGCCCCGGTTCGATCTGCACCACGCGAATCATCTCCGGCGTCGGCGTTCCGCAGATCACGGCGGTCTGGGAGGCGGCGACGGAAGCGGCCGCAGCCGGCGTACCCGTGATCGCCGACGGAGGCATCCGCTACTCAGGCGACATCACCAAGGCGATCGCGGCCGGGGCCAGTTGCGTGATGATCGGCGGATTGTTGGCGGGGGTTGCGGAGAGCCCGGGCCAGACCGTGCTCTACCAAGGACGCACCTTCAAGAGCTACCGAGGCATGGGATCGCTGGGGGCGATGGTGCAGGGCTCAAGCGAACGCTACCGGCAGCGATCGACGGGTCGCGGTGGGGACAAGTTGGTGCCTGAGGGCGTCGAGGGGCGGGTGCCCTTCAAGGGCCCGCTGAGCATGTTTGTGTATCAACTCGTCGGTGGCCTCCGGGCCGGCATGGGCTACTGCGGTACACGGACGATCGATGAGCTGAGACGGGATGCGAAGTTCATCCAGGTGTCGGCGGCGACCGTCCGTGAAAGCCACGCCCACGACATCGTCATCACCCAGGAAGCCCCGAACTACAGTGTGGAACGCGGCAGCGGCGACTGATCGCGGCAGGCGGGGTGCGTCGGGCGATTGGGGCGGCCGCGGCGGCCGTGGCAGTTCGGGCGGTCTGTCCCGGTCTTTCCCGGTTTGATCGCGGCTGTCTTGGATGCGACCAAAGTTGGGGTCGGTTCTGGGTCGATCAGTACCGCATGGGTTGACTCTGTCACTGGCGTTGATCGGTCCGCGCGGATCGGCAATGACGACAGGGAGGCCGTGGGGGAAAACCATGCCCGGGAAATCGTCAGCACGCAAAACACTCCGGACAGCAGTCTGGGCCGTGGCAACGGGATTGAAGCGGCCACTCCAGGCCGTGTCCACCAGTGGCCTGTTGGTGCTGGTCATCGCTGTCCTATCGATCGCGGCCGCGACTGCATCGAAGGCCGAACCGCCGCTGCCTCCCCTGCCGCCGTTTGCGTCGGCGCCGCCCATCGGCGTGATCCTCGAGGAATCTGCGGTCAACGAACCAGGGATCGAGGTATCAGCTGAAGAGGAGAAGGTGCCTCAGGTGCTGGATCAGATGCCAGCCTCGGCATCACCCGAGGCTGGGGCCGCCGAAGACATTCAGCTCGTCACGGCCGATCTCTTCCTGATGCAGTCCGATGGCAACGGGAAGGCAAATCCCGACGCACAATCGCAGGAGCAGCGAGACGAGGAGAAGGCTCGGCTGGAACAGAAAGACAATGACGCCGCGGCGAAGAGCTGTGGTGATCAGGCGAAGGCCTGTCAGGAGGCGTTGAAGACGCTGCGGGATGATGGCATCGAGACGATCGCGCTCGACATCCGAGTGGGTGGGCGACCGGGCAGCGACTACCCCTGCGAGTGCCGACTGGAGGGGGAGACTTTCGAGCCACGGCGGTTTGCCACCACGATGATGACCTGGAAGGCGGCGGGCAACTGCCACAAGCCGCTGTACTTCGAGGATTGGAACCTGGAGCGGTACGGCCACTCGCATGGCCCCCTCGACCCGGTCATTTCGGCGGCGCACTTCTTCGTGACGTTGCCGGTGCTGCCCTACAAGATGGGCGTGGAGTTGCCGTGGGAGTGTGTCTATCCGCTGGGCTACTACCGGCCGGGTAACTGTGCCCCATGGACGGTGCCGGCGGTGCCGATCAGTTGTCGCGGCTTCGCGGTGGAGGCCGCCACGGTCACGGGACTTGTGTTTCTGCTGCCGTGACGGTGATCCAAGTCATGCAGCATGCCATGCGGTGAGTGATGCAGGCAGCGAGGCAGGCCCGGGCACCTGCTTCCGTCAGTTCTTCTGGATGCTCGCGATATAGGCGTAACGACGGGCGACCGACTCGAACTGCACCTGCCCGCGCCCCGACTTTCCCAGGTCCACGATCGCGTCGTGTACCTCCGGACGGTAATGCACGTGAAACATCGCCAGCCACCGCTTGAGCCCAGCCGCAAACACCCCCGGCAGGTCCTTCTGGTCCCAGAAGTCCACGATCAGGAGATGCCCTCCCGGACGCAGGTTCGCCATCGCCGCGTCGATGGCGCCTGGCCAGGTGGGGATCATCGACAGGCAATAGGAAAAGAAGATCGTGTCGAACGGCTCATCCCGCCCGAACATCCGCTGGGCATCGAGCTGCTCGGCCAGGCCCTGCCGCAGCACGATCGGCTCTCGCCCGGCATGCCCTGGGGCCGTCTGGCCCGCCATGCTGGTCGCCAAACGTGAATCACCTGACGACGCAGCGATCCCCAGCGTCTTCTCGATGCTCGTGGCCGCCGTTTCCAGCATCTCGTGAGAGGCGTCGAGGCCATAGAGTTGCCCCGGCTCCGGCCGCTGCGCCAGCTTGATCAGATTGCGGGCCGTGCCGCAGCCCACTTCGAGAGTGGCGGTGTTCCGCGACGTGACCACTCGTTCCAGCAACCGGTCGCGGCCAAGCAGATAGTATCGCCGCGTGACGTCATAGACGTGTCGCGTCATCCGATACATGCGGTCCATTGCCGCAGCATGATCGACGCCGCCCGGTCGACGGTTGTTGGAGGACGAGACAGGGCCCTGCGCCACGGGGCTTGGCGGTGCGGATGCGGGATCGCTCATGATGCTTCCCGCCCTTCGGCGGTCTGTCCCGACGGGGAGCCGACCATCTCGTAGAGATGAAACATGCCGTAGATCGCTGAACGGTCTTGCAGGTGCAGTGCGCGGGCCTGATCCTCGCGGGCCACGAAGCGTGCCTTCGTCTCGGGCGAAAGCGCCGGATCCACCGGCGACTTCTCCCCCGCGGTTCGGAAGATCACCCGCGTGCCAGGGGCGCCGACACGGGCGATGTGCCCCCAGAGTTCATCGATCACCGCTGGCGGCATCCAGTCTTGGCTGTCGAGCAAGATGAATCCGTTGAGGCTGCCCGGCTTCTCCTCGCGGAGTTGGTCCGAGAGCGACGCCATGTGGGTTTCCACGCGGGGAGCCATCGCCTTGATCGTCTCGTAGTGCTCCGGCTTGAGATAGTCGGGGAGCGCCCGACGGCCCTCGTGGTCGTAACGGCGACCAAACGCTTGCCAGGCAAAATAGTTGTCATCGAGCGGGAAGCCACAGGCGAGGCGACGGACCCGCTGCTTGTACATGTCGAAGAGTTTGCCGCCGTCGTTGTCCTGCTCCTCGAGCATGGCCGCATGCTGGCTGGGCGGGATGCCGAGGCTGTAGACCGCCACGGGCTGGCGACCCATCCAACGCACGAGCCTGTTCTCGAAGAGCGGGCTGAAAACGGTGTCGAAGATCTGTTCCTGTTCGGCCAACGTTCGCGCCGTCAGCAGCCTGGCCGGATCGCGGCCCATGCCTTTCGCCAGTCCGTGAACCACCCGGAAAAACTGCCCGAGCTTCGCCTGGTTGTAGAGGCCGCGGTTGAAATAGCCGATCCGCTTTGGCCCGAACGTCTTTCCGGTCCAGTCGCTCGACTCCCAATACGCCCGCGTCTGCGGGTCGAGATGGTCGCGGATGAACCGCTTGTAGTTGGCGACGTTGTCGGCGTGCTGGCCGTAGCCGAAGAAGTTGTAGAACGACTCGTAGTCGGGCAGGTGCTGGATCGCGGCAAGCTTCAGCCGGGTCAGGCACATGTGGTTGTGGTTCAGGTCAACCGCGACGATCCGCTTCGGCTTGTGGATCAGATAGTTGAGAACGTTGCAGCCGCCGCTGGAGATCGTCAGCAGACTCGATTCCGGTCCGATCTGCAGCGCCTCGGCGTCGACCCGCGGATCCTCCCAGATTTGGTTGTAGACGAAGCCACGGAACCACATCGTGAACATGCGTTCGAGCATGCCCCGCTTGCTGGCGAGTTTGTGATGGTGGACGGCCTTTTTGAGATGGGCGTTGGTGCTCGGGCGGGCGGCAAGTCTGGTCATCGCGGGGCTTCCTGGCCGTGGGGTGGAGACGCAGGATTGTAGCCGAGCCGGGCCGAAACCGTCGATGGTACGGCTGTTTGCACCTCGCCGAGTGGGCTCTCTGCCTATCTCGTGGCGGCTTCGATCGTCTCGGTCAGAACGGCCCAGGTGTCGCTGAGCTCCTTTCCAAGACGGACGATCGAGCTTTCCAGGGCCGCCAGTTCGATCGTGGCGGCACGAAACCGGTCATCGAAGGCCTTGGCGGTGGCGGTGGCGGTGACTTCGTCCTTGCGCCACCGCTTCAGGTCGCTTTGGAGTTGCGTTTCTTCATCCGCCAGAGCATCGGCCTGGGCCTGCACGTTGGCACGGGAGCTTGCGACGCGGTCTATGGCCTCTTTGATCGACGCCATTTCCACCCGGAGTCCCTGACGAATGGCGTCGATGCCCTCGGCTCGCAGGGGCTGGCCATCCGCATCCTGCTTTCCAAACTCGGTGCCGCGGATCGCGGTGAGGGGGTCGGTGAGCGGCCGCCGCTCAACCACGCTCGTGATCCGCACGAAATGCTTGTCGTTTTGCAGCTCGAGTGCCGTCTGGAGGTCGAACTCGGCCTTCTCCCCCTCCTTGAACTGCTTGTTCGTGAATTGTGTGCTGATCGATGCGGCAGTCGGGTCGGCCTCCGTCGGGCCGATAATGCCGCTGTCGGCTCCTGCACCGCCCGCCTCGGCCGGAGTGCCCTCGTCCTCGGCGTCACCGCTTGCTGCCTGTTCGGGTGAGGACTCATCGAGCGTGAATGCATCTTTTTTCGTGAACCGGACGTTCTTTGTGAACTCAACGGTGGCCCAGTAGCGGCCGGGCATGATCTCGCGGTCTGCCAGCTGCTTGCCCAACTGCGCCCACTGATCCTCGGGCACCAGCCCGTCATGCTGCTTCAGATCCTTCATCTGCTCTTCGAGGTTTTTGAGCGGGTCTTCTGCCGTGGTCTTTCTGAGCTGCGGCCTCCAGCGGCTGTCGGTCGCGCTGTCGCCGCCGGCAGCATCGTCGCCGCTTTCGTCGGTGGTTTTATAAAACGCCAGCCAGCGGTCTGCGGGCAGGCTTTCGTAGACGGTCACATCGTCGTAGTCCTGCGTCCAGAGGCTTTTGTCAGCTTCACTTGGAGGGGTCGGAAATGAGGCCGATATGACGGTGAGCTGGAATTGCTCACCCCCCTTCTTGATTTCCTGAACCCGGAACAGTCCGAGAAACTTTCCCTCGTTCGCGACATCTTTATTGTCAAACACCGCAACCTCAGCGCCAGCTGGCAGTGGGGCGACATCGCCTTTATCGCTTGCAATTTCAATGGAGATCGTCCCGGGCTGACCCTCGCGGGGCGGGGTCAAAGAAGCTTTTTTCCAAAACCTTCCGTGCCAGGTGTCGACGAATGCCAACGCCCGCATCCAGCGGTCGCGCTGATTTCGCAGAGCTGCGAGCGACTGCTGGGCCGGAGCCGCGCCGGGGCCGCCAGCGACGGTGCTCAGATCGTTGATCTTCTTTTGAGTCGTGGTGACCAATGCTCGCCATGACCGCTCCCGCTCGGCCAGCCGGGCCGCCAGATAGAGGTAGCCCGTCGCCGCCAGCAGAAGCAGAACGGCCGCGGCCACAGTGCCCCAGCTCCAGCCCTTGTTGCCGACGCCGATGGCGACCAGTCCCAGCAGCAAGACCAGGCCGATCACGGCGAGTAGAACGAGGTCCATGCAGCACCCAAAAGCGGCGGACGGCCGTCCGCGGACAGATCAAACCAGAACCCCAAAACCCCGGCAACCTGCACCCTCACCGACCAAGAAACCAGCGACGATCAGGGCCGGGATCACAGGGATCCGGATACGCTTTCTCAACCCATTCCTTCGGCAGGCAACGCTCAACCAGTCGCGGCGACCGCAGGCTGGTCTCGGCGTTCCGGTTGCGCAAAGTATACCGGCCTCGGTGCACCGCCCCCCGGTCAGTTTCGTGCCACGGAGCCACCGATCTTGAGCCTGTCGACCCGCGGCGTTGTCTTCGGACGGCGCGTCGCGGTCGGATGTCGCCTGCGGGCGACATCCGCGACCGTGGCTGGCGGGTGGGGGAACGGGTCTGAATCGCTGTTTTTGCCGGAAAAAACAGCTTGAAGCCGACTGCAGGGTGTTTTCTCCACCCCTGGCGCGGCATGTGCATCTGGATATGGGGCAGCCGCTGTTCCCCCATCGAAACAGGAGCCACCATGCGTCGAGCCGGCCCACATCCGTCGAAGCCTCTGCCAAAGCCATCTCTCTCACGGCCCGTCGTGTTGAAACCCGCCGTTCGCAGGCCGACGGTGGCCGCGCGGCCACGGAAGTCGACTGCCCGCATCGACGACCCCGTTCGGCTCTACCTGCTCCAGATGGGCGGCAACCCGCTGCTCACCCGTGCCACCGAGGTTTCCAGCGCCCAGCAGATTGAACTCTGGCGGCGGAAGTTTCGTCACACCATGCTGGCCAACGATTTCATCCTCGCGGGCGCCATGAACCTGTTGGAGCGGGTGAAGGCTGGCACGGTCCGCCTTGATCGCACCATCGAGGTTGCGGTGACCAACACGAAGGAAAAGGCCCGCTTTCTCAAGCGACTGGGCCCCAACCTTGCCACGCTCCGGCTCATCGAACAGGAAAAGTCGCGGCTTTTTCGCATCGCCATGTCGCGGCGTGTGCCGCTGGAGCAGCGGCGGGCCGCCTGGCGGAGGCTCGTGCGGCAGCGCAACAAGGCTGTCCGGCTGGTCGAGGAGATGCACCTGCGGATCCAGCGTCTCACGCCGCTGCTGAAGCAGTTGCGTGAGATCGGCGGGCGCATCCAGGATCTCCGTGGACAACTCGGAGAGCCTGCCAGTGCCGGCTTCGATCGGGATTTGCTCCAGAGGGAGCACCGCCGGTTGCTGCTTTCCACGCGGGAGAGCCGTCGCACGTTGACGCGTCGGCTGGGCACGCTCGATGACCTCCAGCAGCGGTATGACGCGGCCAAACGCGAACTCGCCGCCGGCAATCTGCGGCTGGTCGTCTCGATCGCCAAACGCTACCGGCACCGCGGGCTTTCTTTTTTGGATCTCATCCAGGAAGGCAACTCCGGGCTGATGCGGGCGGTCGACAAGTTCGAGCATGCCCGGGGCTTCAAGTTTTCAACGTATGCCACCTGGTGGATCCGACAGGCGATCACCCGCGCGATCGCCGATCAGAGCCGCACGATCCGAGTGCCGGTGCACATGGTCGACATGATCACGAAGCTCCGCAATGCCTCGCGGCTGTTCGTCCAGCGCCACGGTCGCGATCCGAACATCGAAGAGATGGCGGAGCTGACGGGACTTTCTATCGAGGACGCCCACTGCATCTGGCGGATGTCGCGGCATCCGATTTCGCTCGATCAGCCGCTTGGCGAAAGCGATGACGGGGCCGTGGGCGAGTTTGTCAGCGACCAGCGCCAAGAAGATCCGCTCCAAGCGGTCAACCAAGACGCCCTCAAGTCGGTCATCGGGAGGGCACTCGACGGCCTTTCCTACCGGGAGCGGGAAATCATCCGCCTCCGCTTCGGGCTGGCGGACGGCTACAGCTACACGCTCGAAGAAGTGGGCTCGCTCTTCGATGTGACGCGGGAGCGGGTTCGGCAGATCGAGGCCAAGGCGGTGGAGAAGCTCCGTGAGCCCGGGCTGCATGCCCAGCTATCGGGCTTCGTCGACGAACGGGCTTTCACGCGGCTCCAGGCTGCGGCGGCCGTGCGGAGCCGAAGCTTCTCAAGCCCGCGACACCAGAGCCCGAGCGACCATCGTGCGGACATGCCGGAAGCAGGCATGGCGGAGCTGGAGGTGGCAATCAGCTAATGGGCACAGCCCCAGCCTTGCCATAGGACACGGCATTCCGTCGTTCCGATGCCGGAAAACCGGCTACAGCATGTTGAAAACACGCTGTAGCCGGTTGGCAATGAGGTCTGCTTAGGCCGACTTCGCCTCGTCGAGTGCCTGCTGGAGCTTCGCCTTCGGCTGCACGCCCATGAACTGCTGCACGAGCCGGCCGCCCTGGAAGATCATGATCGTGGGGATGCTCGCGACGTTGTAGGTCATCGCCAGTTGGCTGTTCTCGTCAACGTTCACCTTGCCGATGCGGAACGTGCCAGAATTCTCGGCGGAAAGCTCCTCGATGGTCGGTCCAATCATTCGGCACGGTCCGCACCATGGGGCCCAGAAGTCCACGAGCACCGGCACGGGGGAATCGAGCACTTCCTTCTGAAAATTATCGTCGGTGAACTGCAGTGCGTTTCCCATGGAGTGTGCTCCTTTGTGTGCGGCGAGGGTTCGGGTATGACTCGTGTAACAGGCGAGTCGGAAGAGCCGAAGAGTATAGCAGTCCCTCATGCACGATCACCACCACGAGATACAGCTGGGCGCCGCCTGGGAGCCCCCCGCTCCGGCCGCGGCGGACGGCGGGGTGGTCTGGACGCGGCGGTTTGGCCGGCCCGCGGGGCTCGGGACGGGCGATCGGGTGCTGCTGGTCGTGAGGCAGCCCGCTGCCTCGGCCGAGTTGGCGGTCAATGGCGTCCGCCTCCCCCCGCTCGCCGGTGGCGCGAGTCGCTGGGCAGAGGACATCACGTCGCTGCTCCTGGATCGCAATGAACTCCGTATCGCGGTCGCGGTGGCCTCCGCCATCGAGCACGCCCCAGCTCGCGGGCCGCATGGTCGCGGCCCGCTGCCCTCCGCCATCGGCATCGTAGCGCTCGAGATCGTGGCAGCAGGCCATGGCACGAGCCGCCCGACCACGGGATGAGTGGCGTGTCACGCTTGACACCGTCGGCCAGCGGCCGCTACCAACACCTTATGACGAGCGTTCGCTCTGTCGACGGCATCGTGGCCAGAGACACAGAGCATCGCACCACAGAAGTCGAAGAGGTATTGGAATGTCGGTCATCCGCGTGGGCAGCAACGGCAGCTATGCCGAGGGTTGGAACGATGTGTTTGGTGCGGCGAAAGGCAAGGCGACGGCCGGCAAGAAGACCGTGAAGAAGGCAGCCAAGAAGGCCGCTGCCAAGCCTGCCGCCAGCAAGAAGGCAACTGCGGCGAAGAAGCCAGCTGCGGTGAAGAAGGCGGCCAAACCTGCCATCACCAAGACGGCCAAGAAGGTCGCCAAGAAGAAGGCTGGCAAGAAGTAGGAAGCGGGGCGGCCAAGAAGCGGGGCGTTTACGCTCCAAGTTCGCGGGCGCGGGCGGCGGCGGTCACCACCGCGTCGATCAGCGCACCGCGAACGCCCCGCTGCTCGAGCACGGCGAGGCCCGCGATCGTCGTGCCGCCCGGGCTCGAGACGCGGTCCTTGATCTGGGCGGGATGTTCTCCCGTTTGATCCAGGAGTGCCGCCGTGCCGGAGAGCGTTTCGGTTGCCAATGCCAGCGCCAAGCCCCGTGGTAGGCCAGCCTTCACGCCGCCATCGGCCAACGCCTCGACGAGGAGTGCCACGAATCCGGGCCCCGAGCCTGACAGCCCGGTCACGGCGTCCATGAGTGACTCGTCAACCTCGTGCACCCGGCCCACGGCTGCCAGCAGTTCCAGCACACGTGCCTGGGCGGCCGCGGGCACTTCCGGCGTGCGGCAGACCACCGAGACACCCCGTCCGACCAGGCAGGGAGTGTTTGGCATCACGCGGACAACGCTCCGCTGGCCCGTGAGTTCGCCCAATGAGCGCAGCGTAAGGCCGGCCACGATCGAGACGACGACCGCATCGGGAGCGAGCGCCTTCGAAAACTCTCGGCAGGCCGCAGCCGCCTGCTGCGGCTTGACGGCGAGAAATACGAGACCGGCCGTGGCTGCCGCCCCGGCACCGCTGTCTGCAAAGCCGATTCCCGGCATCCGCGCCGCCAGCCGTTCCCGTGCGGCTGGAACGGGATCGTAGACCGTGATGTCGGCTGGCTGGAGCAGTCCGGCGCGACAGAATCCCTCGGCCAGCGCCAGCGCCATCTGGCCGCCGCCGATCATGGCAATCGCGTTCGAACCCAGTGGGGGCGTGGCGTGACTCATCGCTGAGATATCCCTTCTGCAAGAGGCTCGCGGCTGGTGGGAGCGTTTCGTGTGTCTTTGTCGAGGGCATCTTTGTCGAAAACGTCTTTGTCGAAAACGTCTTTGTCCAAGCCGTTATTGTCCAAGGCGGCGTCGATTGCGGCGGCATCGATTCGGCTCACCCACAACTGGCTCGTCGCCGTCCGGCCGCCACTGTCACCGTTACGGCTGGCCGTCCACATGAGCAGCGTGCCGTCGGGCGAAAATGCGGGCAGCACGTCGGCCCCTTCGTGGTCGGTGATCCGAAGCGGTTCGCCGATGCGGAAGCCGGCACGAGCCCCCTTGGCGGCATCGCCATCCGCCGCATACCGCGCGACCCAGAGATCATAGTTGGGGCGTGTGTTGGGATCGGAATGATCGGCGCCGGTCCAGATCAGCCACGGCTTCGTGGGGTGCCAGTAGGGCGCCCAACGCACCCCCTGCCCGCGTGTGAGCGGAACGTCACCCGAGCCGTCGGCCCGCATGACGTGGATTTGCAGCATGTCTTTTTCGAGGCGATCGGTCCGATAGGCGATGAAGCGGCCATCGGGGGAAAAGAACGGGCCGCCGTCGTAGCCGGGCTGGTCTGTGAGTTGGCGGACGTTGCTGCCATCGGCAGCCATCACGTAGATGTCGGGGTCGCCGTCGCGATCGCTGACGAAGAGGATCTCGCTGCCGTCCGGCGAAAAGGAGCACTCGGCGTCGTAGCCGGGCTCATGCGTGAGTTGAACGAGGCCGCTGCCTGCGGCCGGCTGGCGGCCATCGCCGTTGGCTGCCGTGAGACTGGCCGTGAAGATGTCGGTCTGTGGATCAAAGTCCCACTGATATCGCCGCCGTCGACCCGTTTTACGGTCCTCCTCGGCCTGCGCCCGCGCCGCGGACTCCGTGGCGTCGAGGTGTGGATCGAGATGGCTCGACGCAAAGAGCAGTTGCGTGCCGTCGGGGGAGAACCAGCTGCAGGTTGTCCGCCCGCGGCCGGTGCTGATCCGAACCGGCACCGCAGGCCGCGGCGCCACGGCGTCGAAGGGCTGCACGAAGATCTGATAGAACGGATAATCGTCGGGCACCGCCTGATAGCAGATCTGCCGGGCATCGGGAGCAAAATATCCCTCGCCCGCTTTCGGCATGCCGCTGGTGATCTGCACCGGTGCGGACAGGAATCGCCGCTCACGTGGCGACTGCGGGCCGGCCGCAGAGCTGCCCGGGCCAGGATCGGCGGCGAGGACTGTCCCAGACAGGAGAGTGCAGGACAGAAGAGACCACAACAGGAGAGTTTTGGGCAGCGGGCAGGCCAGCCCCCAAAAAAATGGATTGAAGGTTTTGTGCATGCCGCCCAGTATATGCGACGCCAGGCAGAGACCGATCGACAGCAGGATCAGGAACGAAACCAGCAGGAGACGCTGACGGCATGAAGATTTACACGAAGACCGGAGATGCGGGAGAGACGGGCCTCTTTGGCGGTCCCCGGGTGGCGAAAGACCACGCCCGGATCGAGGCATTCGGAACCGTGGACGAACTCAACAGCCATCTCGGGCTGGTCCGTACGCTGCCAGCCGCGGCGGCGTTCGACTCCCTCCTGCGTCGCATCCAGTGCGAACTGTTCGATCTCGGCGCCCAACTGGCCACACCCGGGGCCGTTGACGAGCGGATCACGACCGACCATGTCGAGTATCTGGAGGGAGAAATCGACCGGCATGAGACGCTGATCGAGCCGCTGAAGTGCTTCATCCTTCCCACCGGAACACCGTTGGCGGCAGCCCTCCATGTCGCCCGCACTGTCTGCCGGCGGGCCGAACGTCGCGTGGTCACGCTGGCCAGCCGGCTGGAGACGACGATTCCCGCCAATGCGATCGAGTATTTGAACCGTTTGGGCGACCTGCTCTTCGTGATGGCCCGCGTGGCCAATCGCCGGGAGAACGTGGCTGACGATCCATGGCATCCGTCGCCATGACCGATGGCTCCGCACCGAATCCCGCGACCATCTTCAGCCCCGCCGTCACGCGGGCGGCGGAGGAGTTGGTCACGCTCCGACAGCGGATCGCCGCGCAGCATGCCGCCGGCGCGCCGGGCATCCAGACCTGCGGCCTCGCTACTGAGTTGTGCGATGCGCTGGTCGTCGGGCTGTGGGATGCGATCCTTGCGGACCTGCCTTCGGCAGATGCCGCCACACTCCGTCGGCATGCGGTGCTGGTGGCCCATGGCGGCTACGGCCGCCGCGAGATGGCACCCTTCTCCGACATCGATCTGATGCTGCTCCATGACCGCGCGGCGGCGGCACCGGTTGCCGCCGCTGCCAAGCGACTCCTCCAGGATCTCTTCGACGCCGGCGCCGAGGTGGGCCAGAGTGTGCGGACCATGGATGAGGCCTGCCGCCTTGCTGCCGCCGATCCCACGATCCTCAGTTCACTGCTTGAATGCCGGCCGCTGGCGGGGAATGCCGATCTGGTCGCACGACTTGAAACGCGTCTCAAGGGCCTTGTGCAGCGGAGCCAGTCGCGTCAGGTCCGGGCCCTCATCGCAGCCCGACGCACGGAGTCGATCAAGTATGGCGAAACGGTAGCGCTGTTGGAGCCGAATGTGAAGCGATCGCCCGGCGGCCTGCGCGACATCCAAATGGTGCGGTGGCTGGGCCGGGTGCTCTGGGGTGAGTCTGCGTTCGACACGCTGGCACTCGCAGGTCACCTGTCGCGGGCCGATGCCGAGACGCTCCGCGACGCGTCTGAATTTCTGACGCGGCTCCGCAACGACCTGCATCTGGAAGCCGGCAAGGCTGCCGACGAACTCACGCGGGATCAGCAACTCCGAATCGCCGAGGCCCGCGGCATTGAGTCGCGGGACGGTCTGTTGGGAGTGGAACGGTTCATGCGGGACTACTTCCGGCACACGCGGGGGGTGGCGCAAGTGGCTGAGACGCTCGTTGCCAGCCTCCATGGGCCCACCACGGCCCGGACCTTCGTTGCCGGGGTCCTCGGCAACCGGGTCGACGGGCTGTTTCGCGTCGGGCCCAGTGATGTCGCGGCCGTTGCCGGCAGCCTGCCGCGGGTGGCGGGAGACCTCGACTCGATCGTGCGGCTTGTGGAGTTGTCGACGGTCTATGACCTGCCGATCGATCCTGCCACATGGGCCGCCGTGCGGGGACAGGCGGCGGGATTGCCTGCCACGGCCGAGGCCAGACGACGTTTCCTCGGCCTCTTTGCCCGGCCGCAGCGGCTGGGCTATGCCCTGCGGCGGCTGCACGAGGTGGGGGCGCTCGAGATCCTCATCCCGGAGTTTGCGCATGCCAGGAATCTGCTGCAGTTCAACAACTACCATAAATACACCGTCGACGAGCACTGCATCGTGGCCGTCGAGCGGGCGGCCGAACTGCAGGACGAGACCGGCTGGCTGGGCGACACCTGGCGGCAACTGAACCGCAAGCGGCCCCTGCTCCTGGCGCTGTTGATTCACGACCTCGGCAAGGGCTTCGTCGAGGACCACAGCGAGTTGGGGGCGCGGATGGCCCGCGATGTGGCGGCCCGCTTCGGCCTGCCGTCTGACGAGGCCGAGATCATCGAGTTCCTCGTGCTCAAACATCTCGCGATGGCGCACCAGGCATTCCGGCGCAACACCGACGACGACAGTCTCGTGGTGCGGTTCGCCCGCGAGGTCGGCTCGCCCGAGGTGCTGCGGATGCTCGCCGTTCTGACCGCGGCCGATGTCAGCGCCGTCGGGCCGGGCGTCTGGACGCGGTGGAAGGCCGACCTCCTTGGCGAACTCTACTTCCGCACGCTCGGCACCCTCGATGGCGAAAGCCCCTCGGTGGCTGCGGAACGCCATCGCCGCGGGCTCGACGAACTGCTCGCTGGCCGCGATGCCGACGATGGTGTGGTTCAGTTTGCCCGGCAGCTGCCGTTGTCCTATCTCCAGAACACGGAGCCCGGCCACGTGGTCGAGGAGTTGGGAAAGCTGTCGCGGCTGGCCGCGGACGGCATGTTTGTAGGCACGCGTTGGCAGGATGTGAACGGCACTGTGGCCGTCACCGTGGCGACACGTGAAACAGTCGCCCGTGGCGTATTTCACAGGCTCACCGGAGCCCTCACCAGCCTGCGGTTGGAGATTCTTGCCGCCGACATCCATACGCTCGACCGAGGTCTCGTGCTCGATCACTTCATCGTCCAAGATCCGGACTACACGGACGAGCCGCCCGCGGAACGGCTGGCGGAGATCGGGGCCGCCATCCGCGCAGCGGTGAAGGCGGATCAGTCCCCGTCATTCACGCGGCGTTGGAATCCGTTCGCACCGCTGCCCATGCCGGGGGCCACGCTGCCGGCTCGCGTCCGCTTCGACAACGAGAGTTCCGCCCACGCCACGATCCTCGAGGTGTTCGCCCACGACTCCGTCGGCCTGCTCTACGCGATTGCACGGACGATTTTTGACGAAGGGCTCTCGGTGCGGTCGGCGAAGATCGGCACCTATCTCGACCAGGTGGTCGACGCGTTCCACGTCACCGACGAGGCAGGCAAGAAAGTGGTCGATCCAGAGCGGCTCGCCAGGATCCGCCAGGCCCTCGAACGCGTGGCCGCACCGGTCACTGGCCCTGCGTGAGCGGCTACGGCCGGATTCATGCAAACGCGTCTGCACAAAGCCCCGGACGGAAGTCCGGGGACACCGGGTCGTTGGGCGTTTTCCGGATGGGCATAGGATCCGGGATGGTGTTCACACCCGGAGTTCCCCGGCTTCCGCCGAGGGCTTTTATTGCAGCGTTCCGCCACCGTCGACGGTGACGTTACCCACGACAAAAAGCCCCGGACGGAAGTCCGGGGACACCGGGTCGATTGGCGTTTTCCGGCACCGGCTCACAGATAGGTGTTGATGACGTTCTCGAAGAGTTCCTGACGACCGCTCGTGCAGGCCGCGGCCTCGCCCTTGGCCAGCATCTCCTTTTCGAGGGTCTTGAAGCTCTCGCTGCCTGCCTCGATCCGCTTGCCCAGCGGGCCCGACCAGCTGGCATACCGCTCGTCGACGAGTTTCTGGATTGCGCCGTCGGCCCGCATCGCCGCGGCGATCTTCAGGCCTCGGGCGAAGGCGTCCATGCCACCGATGTGGGCGTGGAAGAGATCGACCGGTTCGAAGCTCTCGCGGCGAACCTTGGCGTCGAAGTTCACGCCGCCGGGGGCCAGTCCGCCGTACTTGAGAATCGAATACATGATCTGCGTTGTGAGATAGACGTTGGTCGGGAACTGGTCGGTGTCCCAGCCCACCAGCGTGTCGCCGGTGTTGGCATCGATCGAGCCCAGAAAGCCCTGCATGCCGGCATATTCCAGTTCGTGCTGCATCTCGTGGCCGGCGAGCGTGGCGTGGTTGGTCTCGATGTTCATCTTCACATGCTTTTCCAGACCATAGGCACGCAGGAAGTTGATGCAGGTGGCGCAGTCGAAGTCGTATTGGTGCTTGGTGGGCTCGCGGGGCTTGGGTTCGAAATAAAACTGCCCTGTGAAACCGATTTCCTTCGCGTAGTCGACGGCCATGTGCATGAACCGGGCGAGGTGGTCAACCTCACGCTTCATGTCGGTGTTCCAGAGGCACTGGTAGCCCTCGCGGCCTCCCCAGAACGTGTAGCCCGCGCCGCCGAGTGAATGGGTGACCTCCAGTGCCTTTTTCACCTGCGCGGCGGCATAGGCGAAGACCTCCGCGTTGCAGCTTGTGGCCGCGCCGTGGACGTAGCGTGGGTTCGAGAAGAGGTTGGCCGTGCCCCAGAGGAGCTTGATGCCGGTCTTCTCTTGATGCGACTTGAGCGACGCGGCCACGGCGTCGAGATTCTTGTGGGATTCGGAGAGCGTCTTGCCCTCGGGAGCGACGTCGCGGTCGTGAAAGCAATAGAAGCCGACGCCGAGTTTCTCCATGAATTCGAACGCCACCTCGACGCGGGACATCGCCCCCTCGAGCGTGTCTCCACCCTTCTCCCACGGACGGATCATGGTCGGCGCACCGAACGGGTCGCCGCCGGTGCCGCGGAAGCTGTGCCAGTAGGCAACGGCGAACCGCAGGTGGTCGCGCATGGTCTTCCCTTCGATGACCGCATCGGGGTCGTAATGGCGGAAGGCCAGCATGTTCTTCGTGGCGGGGCCCTCATAGCGGATTTTCGTGATGCCGGGAAACGCCTCGGAACCAGTGCTGTGTGCGGCTGCCATCGAAGGGGGTGCTCCTGCGGAAACGAATGAGAAAGAAAAAGCGAAATCGCGGTGACGTGAACGCCGCACAGTTATATCGGCAGCCATGCCGATTGTCGCCTCCAAGGCGGAAGGGGACGAGGGCTTTTTCCTGGTGTCGTAGCGAGGCTTGGCCTCGCGAAATAGACTCTCCCCACACGCCATAGGTCGCCATTTCGATGCTCCCCACCGTCACGATTCTGATTCCCGTCTACAACGATTCGCGTTCGGCGACGCTGTTGCTCGAACGACTCTCCGCCGAGGCGGCCGGGCTGCCCTGCCGGATCGGCGTGCTCTTTGTGGACGACGGCTCGTCTGTGACGGAGGCAGCGGCACTCCCGGGACCGACGGCGGCCATTCCGCAGGTCGAGGTCCTTCGCCTGCGGCGGAACCTCGGGCACCAACGGGCGATCGCCGTGGGACTGGCGCGGCTGGCGACTGGACCGCGGCCCGACTTCGTGGTCGTGATGGACGGTGACGGCGAGGACGATCCTGCAACGGTCGGGCCTCTCCTCGCGGCCGCCATGGCGGGCGACGGTCACACGGTCGTGTTCGCGCAGCGGCTCAAGCGGCAGGATGGGATCGGGTTTCAGGCCGGTTACCACCTGTTTCGCGTGTTGCATCTTCTGCTCGTGGGAGCCGACGTGCGGGTGGGCAATTTCTCGGTCCTCCCGGCGGCGGTGCTCGACCGCGTGGTGGGCATCGCGGAGATCTGGAACCACTACGCGGCCGGCGTCATCCATGCGCGGCTGCCGGTGCATCTGGTGCCAACCGTTCGGGGCCGCCGTCTTGCCGGGCAGTCCAAGATGAACCTCCCGTCGCTGGTGATGCACGGCATCTGTGCCCTCTCCGTCTGGAGCGATGTGATCGTCGCCCGGCTGTTTCTGGTCGTGGCCAGCATGATCGCCCTCACGGTGGCGCTGCTGGTGGGCGTCGTCATGACCCGTCTCTCCGCCGCGTCACTCGTCCCGGGCTGGGCTGCCGGCGCCACCGGCATCCTCGTGGTGGTGATGCTCCTGCTGGGGATCGTGTGTCTGCTGATGATGCTCTTCGTGCTGGGCAGCAGGACGGCGGCCAACTTCCTACCGCACCGCGACTGGCAGGATTACGTGCTCCCTCCGGTGCCACCGGCGGGGAAGGAAGGCACGGAGCGATCCGCTGGTGGGGACTTCCGCGCACCGGCATGACTTCAAAAGCGATCCTGCCTCACCCAGGCGCGAAGCCAAGGGCGGCGTGACGGTGTTTAGCTGCGGCGGCTACACTGCCGATGTTTCATCAGAGACGCTCCTGGCTGGGGCGGCCCCCGCGAACGGCGACCATGATGCACCGCCCGCCATCCTCCAACACCTTCTGGTTGTCGCTGGCGGCCATACTCGCTGCCAGTCAGCTCATCGCCGGCGTCGGCTGTGCCCGGCCCGCGGCGCCAGCAGCCGTGGCCACACCGGTAGCCGCCGAGGTGACGGTCACCGGGCCGCAGCCCGTGATGGTGCCGGAGTATCTGGAGGTGACCGGCCGCATCGACGCGGAACTCCTCGTTGACATCCGCAGCCGCATCACCGGCTACCTCACCAAGGTCGCCTTTCGCGACGGGCAATTCGTCACCAAGGGGGACCTGCTCTACGAGATCGACGAGCGTCCCTATGCCGCGCAGCTCGCCGCCGCTGTTGGCACAGTCGAGCAGTTGGCCGGCCAGCGGCGGTTCCTTGAGGTGCAAGTCGACCGCTACGGAAAGCTCGTTGGCAAGGGGGCCGCGAGCCAGCAGGAATTCGACAGCTACAAGGCGAGGCTCGAGGAGAACACCGGGGCGCTCGCCGCGGCCCGTGCCCAGCAGGAGGTTGCCCGCCTCAACGTCGAGTTCTGCTCGATCACGGCACCCATCACCGGCCAGATCAGCCGCACGCAACTGCAA
>CANFQO010000063.1 GCA_947449135.1 Planctomycetaceae bacterium
AGTGGCAACAACACCTACGGCGGTCTGATCGCGCTTGGAGCGAACAGCCGGATCAACTCTGATTCGGGGCTGCTTACGATCTCGAACACCGGGACGATCACGGGTGCGACGTTTGGGCTGTCGGTTGGTGGCGCTGGCGACACGACGATTGCGAGCATCATCGGCACGACGACCGGCGGCCTGACGAAGGACGGAGCGGGCACGGTGACGCTTTCGGCTGCGAACACCTACACGGGTGTCACGACCATCAGTAATGGTGCGTTGAGCGTGGCAACGCTGGTCAACGGCGGCGTGGCCAGTGGCATCGGCCAATCCACGAATGCCGCGGCGAATCTCGTGATCAACGGCGGCTCGCTGCGATATATCGGAGCGACCGGCACGACCAACCGGCAGTTCACGGCGGGAACCAATGGCGCGACTCTCGACGCTTCGGGTGCTGGTGCGATCACCTACAGCAACACCTCGGCCGTCACGCTCGCCGGCGCGAACACCGCCCGCACGCTCACGCTCACCGGCTCGAACACCGACAACAACACGCTTGCCGCGTTGATCACGAACAACGGCACGGGCCTGACATCGCTCGTGAAGTCGGGTGCGGGCACCTGGGTGCTGACCGGCACCAACACCTATAGTGGCGGCACGACGATCAACGACGGCACGCTGATCACGGGGAATGCGTCGGCCCTCGGCACCGGCACCACCACGATCAATGGTGGCACGCTCAATCTCAACACGCTTTCCACGGTCGCCAACATATTCCTGGTGAAGGGCGGCACGCTCACCAACGGCACGATTCTCTCGACGCAGTTATCGGGTAGTTCGTCAGGCGTGATCGCCGTCACTCTGAGCGGAACCGGTGGCGTGACGAAGACGACCACCGACACCGTGGCCCTCGCCGGGAACAACACCTACAGCGGCACCACCAACGTGCAGGCGGGCACCGTGCAGATCGACACCGTGTCCACCGGCACCGCCGCCCAGTCGCTCGGCACCGGCAGCACGGTGAACCTCGGTTCGGCAGGCACCTCGTCTGGTATCCTGGAATACACGGGTTCCGGCGGCACCCTCTCGAAGAATATTGCCGCCCGCGGCAACGGCTCTGACACGATTCGTAACGCGGGAAGTGGTGCCCTCACGCTCTCCGGCACGCTCGAGAAGAACGGCACGATCCTGAGGCTTCAGGGCGGTTCACGCGGGATCAACGTCACGGGCCGGATCGTGGGCTCTAGCGCCAACTCCGACCTGGCGGTCCAGTACGGCACGACGACGCTCTCGGCGACCAGTACCTACACCGGCCCGACCTACATCAATTCGAGCGGCACGCTGGTCCTCAATATCGACAACGCGATCCCTTCGAACTCCATCGTGACGATCGGCGGCACGTATGCGAATGGCGACGGTGGCGCCGGCACGCTGTCGACAGGAACGTTCATGAACGCCATCGGTGGGCTGCTCTTCAGCGGGTCAGGTGGCACGATCAGCATGACGCCGACAAGCCGCCAGACCTCCACCGCGCAGCTCTCAGGCACTGGTGCGATCAATCTGACCGGCGGTCCGGCCACGCTTGATCTCACGGGAATGGCCGCATCAGCCGGGCTCTACAAGCTCATCTCGGGTAGTTCGCTGGCCGGCACGTTCGGCACGGTGACGGGCCTCAATTCGAACTACCTGCTCCGCTACGGCACGGTGAACGCCAACGAGATCGACGCCCAGCGGAAGGCCGATCAGGCGACGACCTTCACGATGACGACCGGCGGAGTGACGAGGGCGTTGGTCGGCACGAGCGTGGGCGTGAGCGGCACCATCACCAACTCGACACCGACAGGTGGCTCAAACCTAGCCGTGTCGCTCTCCTCCGGTGGTGTCCTTTCCGTCTCAAACCTGCTCTCAGGCACGAATTCCGTCGCCCCGCAGGCCAGCACGTCTGTCTCGGGCACGATCGCTGCCGGGTCGACGGTTGGCTCGCAGACCTGGTCGGTGATCAACACCGACGCAAGCGCGATCACCACGACGAGCACCGCCAGCGGTTCGCTGCAGGTCGTTGACCAGCGTGTCTTCACCACCAGCACGTCCACGCTCGCCCTGGGGTATGTCCATCAGGGGGCAACGGTGTCCGGTCCGTCTCTGGGTGTTACCAGCACCGGGCTCAACGCCACCACCGCCAACGGCACGCTCGGCTCGTTTACAGGTGGCCCCTCCGGCTTCAGCCTCGGCCTCGCATCAGGTTCACCCCAGTTCTACGGCGCCACGGCCTCGCAGACGGCTACCTACTCGATTGCCGGCACTGCCTCCACGCTGGGCAGCCTGAGCGGCACCTACACCTCCGCGGTGACCGCAGAGTTTGGCTCGATCCCGAATGTGACCGTGGCGGTCACCGGTCAGGTCTACAGTGGCCAGGCGACATGGAACACAAACGGCAGCGGCAACTGGGGCACGATTGCTGGCGCTGGTGTAAACGCGTTTGGTCTCAACTGGGGTGCCAATCAGGGCTCCCCTGGCCTCGATGCGAGCTACACGAACACCGACACGGCGACATTCGGCTCATCGCTCACCAGCGGCACGGCGGTGATCAGGACCAGCGGCGCCAACATCAGCCTGAAGGCGATCACGTTCAACAACGCCAATGCCTCCTACACGATCCTGCAGAGTGGCGGCAGTAATCCGATCGGCCTAGTGGGCAGCGGGACCACTGCGTCGGCGATCAATGCGGTGGCCGGCTCGCATACGATCAATTCGAATCTGTCGCTCGGCTCCGCGCTGGTGGTGGATGTCAGTGCCGGGGCGTCGCTGACCGTCAACAACGCGATCAGTGGCACTTCCTCCGACTACAGTCTCACCAAGGCTGGCGTCGGCACGCTCTACTTGAACGGCGACAGCAGCTACTTAGGCGACACGATCGTCGAAGCCGGCACGCTGAGAGGCGTCGGCTCGGTGGCGGGCCTGATGACCGTGCGGAATGGGGCCGAGTTCGCCGTGGGCCAAGAGGCCGCATTCGGTGTGTTTGAGGTGGGCGCATTGACCCTGGAGGCGGGCTCAAGGACGAGTCTCTTGATCAGCGGCACCATGGCCGGCACCGACTACGACCAGATTGCGAGTGCGGGTGGGGCATTATCCTATGGCGGCATCCTTGATCTGACCCTCTCAGGTAGCTATGCCCTGGGGACGAGTTTCAGCCTGTTTGAAGGGTTTGCAACAGAGTTTGGCTCACTCGCGGGCGTTTCCCTGACGGCCACAGACTCCCCTTACAGCGGTCTGACGTTTACCAAATCGGTCTTCGGGACCGACGTGGTGTGGTGGACCAACCCGAATACAAATGGCCAGTCGCTGAAGTTTACGGAAGCGACCGGCACCCTTGTGGTCGTGCCAGAGCCGTCGACGATCGTGATCGCCTCCATCGGTGCCGCCCTCGCCGGCCTCTGGCGGGTTCGCCGCCGGAAGGCACTGCAGCCGCAGGCCTGAGCCGCAGCCAACTGCCCCGCTCAGGCGGTCGGCTCGACCAGTTGCTCCGTCCAATGCGGATGGAGGCCTGCGGCTTCCACGGCGATCCCTGCCCGCACGAGCATGGCCACGACCTCGGAGAGCGTTTCCGGCCCTCCGGCCGCCGTGGCGGCCGGAGGGAATTCGATCGTGCAGTCGAGGATCGTGTCGTCGAGGGCTTCGACGCGGTCGGCCAGCCGGCCCGCCGGCCGTGCGATCAGGGCCGCTGCTGCCTCGGCCTGCCCCGGGCAGTGGAGGCGATACCGCCACGCTCGACCAGCCGAGAAGGCGGCGAAGGTGGCTGGGCCATCCTGCAGCAGCCGGCCCTCCCCCAGCACTGCCAGATGGCTGAAGCAGTCGGGCACGCGGGCATCATCGATCGCCGCCACGACCGTGCGGCCGCCGAGCTGCAGGTCGCCGATCAACCGCTCCACCGACTGCCGTTGCCGCGGGTCGAGACTTCCAAACGGATCGTCGAGCACGAGCACGTCTGGCGCATGGACGAGCGCCCGACCGATGAGCAAGAGCTTCGCCTGCCCGGCGGGCAGGGCGTCGATCCGCGTGCCCCCCCTGCCCTTCAGATCTGCCAGATCGAGGGCCCGGTTGACGGCGGCCTGAAGCCCGTGGCCAGTTATTCCGGCGGCGGTGCCGAAGAGTGCCAGAAACTCATCGGCCCGTACGCCTGGCCACGCAGCAAGCTGCGACGGTACATAGCCGAGGCGGCACCGCACCGCATCGGGATCGCGACGGACGGAGTGGTCAGCGAGCACGATGTCGCCGCCCCGGATCGGAATGGCCGTGGCGAGGGCCTCCACGAGCGTGCTCTTGCCGGCGCCGGCCCGGCCGATGATCGCCAGCGTGTCGCCCGGCGCAACCGCCAGCGAGAGGCGGTCGATCACCATCTGGCCGGAGCGTTCCACGATGAGGCGGTCGAAGCGGATCATACCGGCCCTCGCCTTGCGGCTGTGGGATGCCGTGGGGAATGCGTCGCTACCGCGATGAGGAAGTCTGCCTGCCCAGCCGCTCGGCTGTCATTTCTAGCGACACAAGCAGCCCCTTCGCCTTGTTGAGCGTCTCCTGGAATTCGCTCTCCGGCACGCTGTCGGCCACGATCCCGGCGCCCGACTGTACATAGGCCTTGCCGCCGGTGATCACCACCGTCCGCAGGGCGATGCAGGTGTCCATCGCGCCGCTGAAGTCGATGTAGCCCACCGCCCCGGCATAGGGGCCGCGTTTGCGGGGCTCCAGTTCGTCGATGATCTGCATGGCTCGGATCTTGGGGGCCCCGGAGACCGTGCCAGCAGGCAGGCAGGCCCGCAGGGCGTCGAAGGCCGTCGTGCCCGGGGCGAGCTGGCCGGTGACATTGCTCGTGATGTGCATCACGTGGCTGTAGCGCTCGATCGACATCACGTCGCTGAGCACGACCGAGCCGATGCTTGACACCCGGCCGACGTCGTTGCGGCCCAGATCGATCAGCATCACGTGTTCCGCACGCTCCTTGGGATCGGCCAGCAGGCCCTCGGCGAGGCTCGCATCCTCTTCCGGCGTCTTTCCACGCGGACGCGTGCCCGCCAGCGGCCGCACCGTCACCTCACCATCCACCACGCGGACCATGATCTCGGGCGAACTCCCCACCAGCGTGGCGGTGGGTGTCCGCAGGTAGAACATGAAGGGGCTGGGGTTCACGACCCGCAGCGTGCGGTAGAGCTCGAGGGCAGGCAGATCGAAGGCCATCTCCAGACGGCGGCTGAGCACCACCTGGAAGATGTCGCCGGCGCGGATGTATTCGATCGCCTTTTCGGTGGCGGCAAGAAACTCCTCGCGGGTCGACGCTGCCCGGGCCGTGCCGTCGGTGAGGCACCGCGGCTCGTGTCGCGGGCCGATGTCTGCCGCCGGCGGCCAGGGGCCAGGCTGGAAGAGCTGCTCGATCGTCGCGTCGATGCGGCGGCAGGCCTCGTCGTAGCCGTGGGCCGCGGCCGCTGCTGAGTCGTCGGCGACATGGGCCAGCACGACGATGTCGAGCGACTTGGTGACGTTGTCGAAGACGAGCAGACGGTCGTAGAAGGCGAAGCAGAGATCGGGAAGATGCAGGTCATCGGCGGGCGGACGGGGCAGCCGCTCCGCGTAGCGCACGGAGTCGTAGGCGGCATATCCGACGGCACCGCTCGTGAATGGCGGCAGCTCTGCCAGCCGGGCAGGCTTGTGGACCGCCATCCGCCGTTCGAGTTCTGCAAGTGGATCGGCCGACTCAAATTCCTCCACCGCGGCTGATCCCGTTTGCTCGATCCGCACCCGGGTGCCGAAGGCCTCGAACCGCAGAAAGGGCTCTGCACCCAGAAAACTGTAGCGGCCGACCTTCTCCCCCCCGATCACGCTTTCAAACAGGCATGCCGACTCGCCGGCGTCGATGCGGGCAAAGGCCGAGAGCGGCGTCAGACCGTCCGCGAACAGCCGACGGTAGATCGGCACGAGACGGAATGTCTTCGCCAGTTCGTCGAAGCGGGGCCGGTCGGGAAGGTGCGACATGGGCGGATGGACGCTGTGGGGGGCGTTCGCTGCGGGAGCGGCCTCCCGCCGGGGCAGTGTCAGAGCGTAGCGGTCGGGGCCGGTGGGCAACAAGCAGGAGGCCTGTTTGCGGCCTGCCGACCGCTGAAGGCGACCTTCTGGCTGTCGGCCGCTATGATTGGAGGAGAGATCGCAGCGGGTGGCAGCCATCGGGACAACACGTCAGGAAATGTCGGCCATGAAGTGTCAGCAGTGCGAGAAGCAGGCGGTGTTCCACATCACCGAGCTGGAAACCGGCGCGGTTCGCGAACTCCACCTCTGTGAGGATCACGCCCGCGTCTATCTCAACCAGGCGGAGGGGGCCCCGGGCGCTGCAGAGGGTGCCGAGGAGGACGCCGAGTCTAGCGGTGCGGCCGGCCAGCTGGGCGTCGGCCAGACGGCCGATGAACTGGCGGCGCTCGACCAAAAGGCCTGCGACATGTGCGGCATCACCTTCTTCGAGTTTCGCAACCAGGGCCGGCTGGGCTGTCCGCACGACTATGTCCAGTTTGCCAAAGAGCTCGAGCCGCTGATCTCAAACATCCATGGCGCCACCGAACACACCGGCAGGAAGCCGTCGCGGTCGCAGCAGACCGCCGCCGCAGCCGCTGCGGCAGGCACGGCCGAACTGACCGGCGTGATCGGGATCCGCCGGGAGATGAAGGAGGCGATCCTCTGCGAGGACTACGAAAAAGCCAAGGAAAGCCGCGACGCCATCCGGGCGATCGAGGACCGTTGGATTCCCCCCGCCCGCCCGGAATGACAGGAGTCATGGAACGCCCCCGCGGCCTTCCCGCATGCAGCCAATGAAAATTGAAACGCTTACCCAATCGATCGGCGAGTGGCTCCGTGGCACCGGGCCTGAGTCGGACATCGTCATGAGCAGCCGGGTGCGGCTGGCCCGCAACCTGCCGCAGTATCCCTTCGTCAGTCGGGCCTCCGAACAGGATCGGGCCGATATCGAACGGTTCCTGCGGGAGCGGATCGCGATGTCCCCGGCGGGCCCTGGACTCGAATCGATCGACGTTGGCGGGCTGGAGGAGATCGACCGTCAGTTTCTCGTCGAACGGCAGTTGATCAGCCGGGAGCACGCGGACGCTCAAGGGGCCCGGAGCGTGGCGATCGACAAGCTCGAGCAGGTCAGCCTGATGATCAACGAGGAGGACCATCTCCGCATCCAGTGCATCCACAGCGGCCTCGACCTGCGTGGCGTCTGGGAGCAGATCAAGGTGGTGGACGAACAGATCGAGCAGTTTGTGCCGTATGCGTTTCATCCGCGATTCGGCTATCTCACCGCCTGCCCGACCAACGTCGGCACCGGCATCCGCGTGAGCGTGATGCTGCACCTGCCGGCGCTCGTGATCACGCGACAGATCGACAAGGTGTTTCGCAGCCTGCACAAGATCTCGCTCGCGGTCCGCGGCCTCTATGGCGAGGGATCGCAGGCGATGGGCGACTTCTACCAGATCTCCAACCAGACCACGCTCGGGAAGTCGGAGGAGGAACTGGTGGAGCAGGTCGGCGACGTGGTGCCCGTACTCATCGATTACGAGCGGCGGGCCCGGGAGTTTCTCGTCCGCGAGACGGAGCAGAACGTGCACGACCAGGTGAGCCGCGCCTACGGCATCCTGCGGACCGCCCAGACGATCAGCGCCGAGGAAACGATGCAGCTGCTGTCGCGGGTGCGCATGGGCGTGCTCCTGGGGCTGATCGGTGACGTGAAGATCGCCGACATCAATTCGCTCCTCGTCCGCACCCAGCCGGCCCATCTCCAGAAGATCCGGGGGATCGAACTGGACACGAAAGACCGCAACATCGAACGCGCCCGCTACCTGCGGCAGCACTTCGAGGTGGGCGGGCATAACGTCAACTGACGTTCACGAAAAACGTCGCATCGTGACGCTTCGACAGGCGGTCCCATCTCGCTTGAATCGAAGCCCTGAGCGGCAGCGACGGGACACCGGGTTGTTGGGCTTTTCCCGGATCTGCACGTGGCGTGGGCTGGTATGCGCACCCGGAGTCCCCCGGCTTCCGCCGGAGGCTTTTATTCGAATGGTGTGTTGCCTCAGACGGTTGCGTCGTTTTTTTGAATCGAAGCCCTGAGCGGCAGCGACGGGACACCGGGTTGTTGGGCTTTTCCCGGATCTGCACGTGGCGTGGGCTGGTATGCGCACCCGGACTCCCCCGGCTTCCGCCGGAGGCTTTTATTCGCCAGCCGTTACGCCGGGCCGGAGAGCATTCGGCGGAGTGGGGCCACGACCGGAGGCGGCACAAATTTCAGTAACGCCTCGTCGTTGGCCAGAGGCGTGATCTGCTTAAGCAGCGACGACGAGATGTGCGAATACTGGGCGTCGGCCATCAGGAACACCGTTTCCACCGCGGGATCGAGTTTTCTGTTGGCCAGCGTCATGGTGAATTCCGCGTCGATGTCGGTCAGCGACCGAACGCCCCGCAGGAGCACGTGGGCCCCCTGCTCCCGCACGAATGCCACCGACAGGCCGCTGAACAGTTCGACCCGGACATTGGGAAGATCGGCAACGGAATCCCGGACGAGTTGCACGCGGTCGGACAGGGAGAAGATCGGCTGTTTTTCCGGGTTGATGCCGACGCCAACGACGATCGCGTCGAAGACGCGGCTGGCCCGCTGGATCACGTCGAGATGGCCGAGCGTGATCGGGTCGAAGGAGCCGGTGTAGACGGCGGTGCGGGGGTGGGGGGCGTGCTGGGCCACGGCGGCGTAGACTCCTGTCGAGAACGGGGTTGGAAGGGAAAAGCCGCTCGCCATCAGCCCGCCAGCCCGTGTCAGCCCGGCTGCCCGGCCACCAAGGCCGTGCAAACGCCGCGGGCCGCAGACTGGTGGCATCCTGCGGGATAGCCGATATCGTAAGGGAATTGCCGGAGAGGCAAATGCCCGTCTGCAGGAGGTAGCAATCCCGTGTCGAAAATGATGCCGTTTATCGGGATGATCGTGTCAGGACTCGTGGGGATCTTGTTCATTGCCGACCTGGCGGCAGGTTTTCCGTTTCAGCGTGTCAGTGTTGCGGCTGACATAGGATTCGTCCTGAGCAGCCTGATCCTGGCCTTCATGAGCTGGTTGATCATGGAGAAGGCGCGACGGTAAGCCGCTGGCCACGCGGCGGTTGCTGTGCCGCCGTTAGGCCGCCTTCAAAACCGATCCGCCTTCGGGGAGCCGTGCCGCGCCCGCGATCAGGGTGGGCAGATCGGAGAGCGAGGCAAACACGGTCTGCCTGTGCGTGCTTCGCCGCTGTGCCCAGGCATGCCACTGTTCGATGCGACCACGGATCACGTCCGCGCTGACCGAGTTTTGTCCGCCGATGTCGAGCAGCGTCAGTGAGCCCGGTGCCGGCCCGGGCGGGGAGCCCCAAGGTATGAGGCGGTTCACCATTCCGGGTGGTGTTACCGTGCCGGATTGCGTGACCTCCCAGAGTCCCCAGAGCGTGCTGCGGCATGGCCAGCCGTGGGGCGCAGGCCGTCGCGAGCCGCGGCTCGTGTCGTCGAACCGATCGCGACAGACGACCCGAATGCCTGAGTCGATGAGCACCTGCCTGTGTTCCGCCGGCAGCGGTCCTCGGATGACGGCTGCGTCGAGGCCAGGAACTTCCTCCGCCGCTCGCGTGAGCAGTTGCCGGAGTTCCTGCCGAGGCTGATGGGCGGGAATCTCCAGGGCGACGTTGAGCAGCGAGGACGAGCTTCCACGCTGCCCGATGACCAGCGGCAGCCGGTCGATCGTTGCCAACCACGTCACCGGCACCGCAGACCTGCGGCCGACTTCCAGGCAGGCTTCAGCAGTCGAGTTCGGCATCCCCTGAGGCAGCTGGCAACAGATGACCAGCGTAGTCGGTAGCCCAGAACGGCCCATCACACATCCCCCGTCTTGCCTGTGCTGGCCATGGGACCTGCCATGGCCGACTTCCCTCCTCTGGTATCGTCGTGGGTTTCCGTTGTTCTGGAATTTCCCCGACGGATCCAGCCGACCGGGTCAGGAAGACGGGGAGGGATGGGCTGTTTCCCAGCCCGCCATGGCGGCGACGAGGCTGTCGCTCACGGCCTCGGCTGCCTCTACGGTGGGGTCGATGCCATGCCGGCGGAGCGTGGCCGATGTGATCGGGCTCAGGCTGGCAATCCGCCAATGACGAATCCGTGGTCCGAACAGTTGGACAGCCGATTCCGCGATCAGGGAGCTCGTGACGGTGATCCAGTCGACCGGTGACTGGTCGATCGCCGCGGCAGTGGTCGCGTCGATCGCTGCAATGGGCTCGCTGGAATACGCGGGCACCTCGGTGACGAAGTGCCCGAGCGCCTCCAGTTCGCGGCGCATCAGGTCCCGTCCGCGGTTAGCCCTCACGAGGAGAAACCGGGCCGGGCCGGCCAGTTGGCCAAATGCAGCGACGATCCCTTCGGAGCGAAACAGTTCTGGCTGCAGGTCACACGCAAAGCCGGCTCGATCGAGTTCCTGACGGGTGGCCGGGCCGATGGCGGCCAGCCGAACCGTCCCGAGTGCGCGGCCGTCGAGCCCGGCTTCCCGCAGGCGGCTGACGAAGCCCCGCACGCCATTGCTGCTGGCAAACACGATCCAGTCGAACGTGTCGGCGTGGCGGATGGCATCATCGAGCGGCTGCCACGACTCGGGCGGCCCGATGCGGATCGTGGGCACGCGAAGGCTGCTGCCGCCGGCGGCCCGGATCAGGGCATCAAGGTCATCTCCCTGACCAGACGGACGCGTATTGAGCACGCGACGGCCCCCGAGCGGCCCGCGGACTGCAGGAGAGCCATGCCCTGTGGCCGGCAGTGCCACCTCGCCCACGATCACCACGGCCGGCGCAGGCCAGGTGTGTCGGGCGAAGTCGGCGGCACAATGGGCCAACGTGCTGACAGCGATGCGCTGATCGGGCCAGGAACAGTGGCTGACGATGGTGACCGGCGTGTCGGCGGGCTTGCCGGCCGACAGGAGGCCGCTCGACCACTTCTCGACCTGTTCCACGCCCATGTAGATGGCGAGCGTTCCAGGCAGGTTGGAGAGCGTTCCGAAGTCGATGCCCTCGCGCTTGTCGGCGGCTTCGTGGCCGGTCAGGATCGTGAGGCTCGACGCCGCCGATCGGCTCGTGAGTGGAATGCCGGCGGCTGCGGCTGCGGCTGCGGCTGCCGTGATCCCCGGCACGATCTCAATAGGGATACCGGCCTCGCGCACTGGGCCCATCTCCTCGCTGAGTCGGCCGAACACCGCGGGGTCACCTCCCTTGAGCCGCACCACGGTGCGACCTTCGATCGCCAGGCGGGCGAGCAGGCGGCCGATTGCTTCACCCGGATCGCCGTTCCCTTCTCGGCCGTCGCGAGGCACCGGCAGCCGCTCGATGGTGGAGGCGACGATGTCGAGCACTTCCGGCGGAACCAGCGTGTCGTAGACCACCACGTCGGCACGATGGAGACACTCCACCGCACGGACCGTCAGCAGCGCTGGGTCACCGGGCCCGGCACCCACGAACATGACCCGGCCGCGATGCAGTCGGTCCATGGACGGCGGCGAAGGGCTGGCAGTGGGCATCGGGAGACTGGCCGCCTAGGGGGCGGCAGCGGGCTGACGGGCTTTATCTGGCGAGTGAGTGGTGACGGCGGCGAACGACCTGCAGCCGAGTCTGACGAAAGCAGACCTTTGAGGCTCCAGCGGTTGGGGGCTACACTCTGGGCCCCGGGTTCCTGGGGCCGTGTGGTGGAGCACCATCTGCTGCGCTGCGGACGCCACCGGCAGCATACCGTGCCCATGCCGATTGCCGAACCTGTTCCTGCCAGATCCCGCTGGGTTTCCCCCTCTCGATTCAAAATTCCATGGCCAATGAGACTCCAGCGACCGGATCAGGTCCCGCTGTTCCCCAGCCGTCGGCCTCGCTCTCCCCGGCCGAGCGGTCGCGGCTCACGCAGTGCTTCCAGCACGGCACCCAGAGCGTTGCCAAAAACATCGATTACGCCATCGAGATGTTCTCGCAATGCGTGGTCGGGGACATGGCCAATGCGATCTACCTGCAGACCCTCCTCGGGGCGCTCCGGCAGAAGCATGGCGTCAAGAAGGCGGGCGGGCTGTCGGCGCTCTGGTCGGCGAGCGGGCGGGGTGGTCTGAAGAAGCTCGTTACAGCAGAGAAATACCGGGATGCGATCAAACAGGGCGTGGGCATCATCCGGGCCAATCCAGGCGATTACGGCAGCCTATTGGTGATGGCTGAGGCCAGCGCAAAACTCGGATTTGCCGAGGCCCAGCGAGTCTATCTCAAAGCCGCACTCGACGCTGCGCCCGCCGACGCCGAGGTGAACCGACGCTGCGCCGAATTCCTTGCCAGCTATGGCGAGTATGATCAGGCCGTGGCCTGCTGGATGCGGATTGCCAACGTCAAGGGAATGGCCGACGAGGCCCAGCGGGAAATCGCCAAGCTGCAGGTCGACAAGACGATCTCGGCTGGCGAAGGCCTGACGGGGAGAAAACCGTTGGCGGCTGCTGCTGGCCAAAAAGGTGCTGGCCCGAAGAAGGAGTCGGAGGGTGAAGGGGCTGTCGCGGCGGATCGTCGGACGGCTCTCCAACAGACGATCGCTAGCAATCCAGCCAACATCGAGGCCTATCTCGAACTGGCCGACCTGCTCGAACGGGACGCCACGATCGAAGAGGCAAAAAAAGTCCTTGCCAAGGCGCTCTCGGCATCGGGTAACGACCTGAAAGTCCGCGAGCACATTGAAGATCGCCAACTCCGCTGGGCGAAGGGGCGGTTGCATCTGGCGGAGAAACGGCTGGCTGAGGAAGACACTCCCGACAATCTTCAGGCGGTCGAACGGCTGCGGGCCACGCTTCTCAAGTATGAGGTCGAGGTCTATTCCGCCCGTGCTGCCCGTTATCCGGAAAACATAACGTGGAAGTACGAGCTGGCCATGCGGCTGAAGGCGGCTGGCAATCATGCCGAGGCCATCAAGCATTTCCAGGATGTGCTGCAGGACGCCCGCCGCAAGGGGGCCGTGGCCCTGGAACTGGGCGAATGCTTCCAAAAGATCCGTCAGTATCCTCTGGCAATGCGCAATTATCAGACGGCGGTTGAAACGCTGACGGACCGCGAATTGGACCTCCGCAAGCGGGCCCTCTATCGGGCCGGGGTCCTGGCGGTCGGTCTGGATGACGTGGACTCTGCCCGGAAATACCTCTCCACGCTCGCGGAACTCGACTTTGGTTACCGTGATGTGGCGGAACGTCTGGACAAGCTGACCCCGGCAAAGGATAAAGGTTCCGGAAAGTGATCGGCGTCCACCCCAGCGGCGGCCGTCGCGGGCAGGCGTGAATCATCTCCCGGCCTTCCGAATCACTGTCCCGGTGCCTCTGTAGAGTCACCGCTGTTCATAGTTCCGTTCCAATGATGTTCAGTCCCCACCGTATTTTGAGAGGGTAGTAACCGGCATGCCACACTCGGCCAGCGCCAAGAAGCGACACAAGCAGAACCTCCGCAACCGCGAGCGCAACCGTGCCGCGAAGTCGGAGCTCAAGAGCCACGTTCGAAAGGTGCTCTCGGCGATCGACGCCGGCGAGATGGACCAAGCCCGCGAGGCGCTACGGACCGTGGCGAGCAGTGCCGACAAGGCTGCTGCAAAGCACAAGATCCATCGCAACAAGGCGGCTCGGATCAAGTCGCGGCTGTCGGCGCGGATGCTCACCGTCGCGAAGGGTGGCTCAACAGCCAGCCCCGCCAAGGGCAGTTCAGGCAAGGCGAGTGCTGCCAAGAGTGGCAGCAAGACCGCCAGCAAGAGCAAGAAGTCTGCAGCCAAGCCGAAGGCCTGATCCCGCAGTCGTGCCGGATTGCTTGAGAGCGCTGGGCCGTGAGAGCACTGCGCTGTGAGAGCGATGGGCGTTGTCGAATCTGCGCTTTTGAATCTGGGCGTGGTGGTGCCGGTCTGCCGGCATCACCACTCGATTCGGGTCGCGTCGAAGACCGGCCCTTCGATGCAGGTCCGCCGGTAGTCCCAACTGCCGGAGTCGTCGCGGACCCGGGCCACGCATGTGAAGCAGATCCCGATCCCACAGGCCATCGGAGCCTCCAGCGACACATCGCAGGAGATCTGCCGTGCCGCTGCCCAGCGGGCCACGGCTGCCATCATGGGGTCTGGCCCACAGCAGGCGATGTGGAGTCTGCGTGTGTGAGCCGCTGGCGGGACGGCTCCGGGCTGATCAAAGAGTGAGTCGAGCAGGTCGACCACCGTACCTCGGAGGCCCGCAGAGCCGTCGAGGGTGGCCTGGTGAACGTCGATGCCGGCAGATCGGTAGTCTTCGATGCCGCCGAACAGGCCGGCGTGCCTCGCCCCCCAGCAGCAGGTGACCCGGCCTGACCGAGGTGGCTGCAGGCGTGATGCTGGGCCATACGCCGCCTGCCCCAACCGCTCGCGGCCCAGGCCCAGCAGGGCTGTCTGGCCGATCCCCCCGGCGACCAGCACGAGGTGCTCGACAGCCGGGATCTGGAATCCGTTGCCCAGGGGGCCCCATGCGATCAGTTCGTGGCCGACGGGAACCTCGCGGAGTGCGGTCGTGAACCGGCCGTGCACGGCGTAAATGAAGTCGGCGTAGCGGCGGAGCGGGGCTTCGCCCGCCTCGCCTGAGGCGTCAGCGAACGTGTCGTAGACGGCCAGTGGTCGGGCCAGCAGAGGATCGCTGCGGTGAGGAATCCGGACCATGGCAAACTGACCGGGGATCGCGGTGCTGGCGATCGCGGGGCAGTCGAGCCGGAGCCGCCAGGTGTTGTCGGCGATCTTGGTGTGGGCCACGATCCGCGCCGGGCTGTAGGAGGCGGCATCGGCATAGCAGGGCTGGCCGGCCGGCTGCTCGCCAACGGTGCTGGAAGTGCCTGCGCTCATGAGAATCCTTTCGCTCGAGTGTGGCCTACTTACTCGCCGCGGGGCTTCCGCCACGACGATGCCTTGCCGGGCTTCCGTGGCCGTCGCGGCGCTCCTCGGCCCGCGGGCCTTCTGGGCTCCTGCTCAGAGCCCTGCCCCGTTTGACTCCGGGGCCTGCCGCCCTTGCCAGCAGGAAACTTGGAACCCGGAGCACCTTCCGCCTGACTCCGTGTGCCCTGGCTCCGCGTCCCCTGGCTCCGCGTGCCTTGATCCCGGTATGAGCCGCGGGCCGCCCCCTGCCCTGCTCGGGGTGGCATCCGCGGCCGGCCTGCAGGCCCGCGGCCGGATGCACCCTCGCGGCCCCGTTGCGGCGGCCGCCGTTCCTCGTGGATCGGCTCGTTCATCCGTTCGGCCTCGATCGGGCCGACGGCCGCGATCGCATCGTGCCTCAGGGCCTCGATCTCGTTCCATGCGAGCTGTCGCCACTGACTCGGGAGAAGGTTGCCCAGCGAGAGCTTGCCGACGCCAACGCGCTTGAGCTGGTGGACCTTGTGTCCGAGCCTGGCCAGCATGCGGCGAATCTCGCGATTCTTGCCCTCGTCGAGGATCATTTCGAGGACGGCGCTCTGCTTGTGCTGCGAGCGAATGTCCACCCGCTTGGCATGCACCTTGCCCTCGGCCAGCGTGATGCCACGGCGGATTTTGTCGAGCAGTTCCTGGGACGGCACGCCCGCCACCTGCACGAGATATTTCTTTTCCACGCCGTAGCGGGGATGGGAGAGGAGATTGGCGAGCCCCCCGTCGTTGGTGACGAGGATCAGCCCTTCGCTCATGCGGTCGAGCCGGCCGATGGCAAACAGCCGTTGCTCGCCGGGCACGAGATCGACCACACGGGGCCGACCGTCGGGATCATAGTTGGTGGTCACCACGCCCACCGGCTTGTTGAGCATGTAGACGACCCGCTTCGGGTTGGGCAGTTTCTCGCCGTCGACCCGCACCTCGGACTTGAGTGGATCGATCCGCGTGCCCAGCAGCGTAACGACCTGTCTGTCGACCTCGACGCGGCCGGTCGTGATCAGTTCCTCGCAGGTTCGCCGACTGCCCAGCCCCGCCGCGGCGAGCACCTTCTGGAGCCGCTCGAGGCCGTCATCAATCGCCTGGAGCCGCCGCTTGGCAGCGCTGCGGGCATCGTCTTCGTCGGGGAGCTCCTGCCGTTGTGGAGGTCGTCGGGATGTGATTCGCGACGGTTCCACGCGGGGAGCGCGTGCGGGGCGGGAGGGCCTGGCGGGCCGCGTAGGCCTGCCGGGGCGAGCCGGACGGGCGGATGTGGAGGGGCGCGTGGGCCGGGATGGGCGTGGGGGGCGGTCTGCGGGCACGGTGGGAATGTCCATCGAAAAGGGGGCGCGGGCTCGAGCGGCAGGCAACGACGGCCCGCCGAACCCCAGATCATACACACCCGTCTGCCCGACGGCGCACGGTCTGCCGTTCACGGCAAAACGTCGTCTGGACCGGCCGCGGTCGACTACTGCGCCGGCGCCCACCAGCGGGAGCGGCGGACTTCCGGCACGGGGACCGCAAAGTCACGTGGCCGCAGCCCGTCGGTCAGCGGCAGGCGGAGGCTCGAGGGGATCATGTCGTCCTGCAGATAGGGATCGAATCGCACGGCCCTGCGCTGCTGCGACCGCGCGGGACCCGGGTCGAGCCAATCGGGCTTGCCCAGCGAGGCGCAGCCGGAGCAGGTCGCCACGGCGAGGGCCAGAGCAGACAGCAGCAAACGGGAAGCGTGCATGGTGAACCCACCGGGGGCTGGCGGCTGGTGGCTGACAGGGGGCGGGAGTGTAGGGGCCACCTGCCAGGGCTCCCAAGATCGGTTTCGTGGGCGATCTCGACTGCTTACGGCAGTTGCACGTGCAGCAGGGTCGGGGGCGTGGCCGAGGCAGCCGCGGCCGAGATCACCTGCCGGCCGATCGAGGCTGGCAGCAGCACGCACATGCCCTTCGTGAGTGGAGGCAGTTGCCAGCGGGGATCGAGACGAACTTCACCGGCGAGCACGCTGAGAAAGTGGCAGGCATCGTCGCCACCCACGGCCCAGTCGCCAGCCGGCCGGATCTCGTCGAACAGGAAGTAGTCGCAGGTTACGAGCCGGCGGGTCGCCGTGGTGCCGTCAGCGACTGTGTGGGACGCGACGGGGGCCACGGGCCCGAACTGTGTCACGGCCTCGAGCCCGGCTTCGATGTGCAGCGGTCGGGACTTCCCGTCGGCACCGGTGCGGTTCCAGTCGTAGAGCCGGTAGGTGACATCGCTCGACTCCTGGATCTCGGCGACGACCAGTCCAGCCCCGATGGCGTGCACGGTGCCGGCCGGGATGAACACGCAGTCGCCGGCCCGGGGTTCGAAGGAATGCATGACCTCGTCGCAGCGGCCCGCCCGCAGGGCTGCTGCGAGCGATGCTTGATCGACACCTTCACGAAGCCCCGCATAGATGAGGCTCCCGGCCGCCGCGTCGATCACGTACCACGCCTCCGTCTTGCCGAGATCG
>CANFQO010000064.1 GCA_947449135.1 Planctomycetaceae bacterium
CTCCGGTCGTCAGTCGTCGCTGCTGCCCCCGCCAGAGGATTCGCTTGCCACTGCGATCACAGCTTCCTTGCTGGCGAGAACCTTCTCGCGAAGCTCCTGTGCCACCTTCGGGTTTTCCTTGAGGAACAGACGGGCCTTCTCCCTGCCCTGCCCCAGGTGCACCTCGCCGTATCGCAGCCACGTGCCCGTCTTGTCGACGAGTTTGGCCAGAACTGCCAGGTCGAGGATGTCTCCCTCCACGCTGATGCCGTCGGCGTGCATCATGTCGAACTCGGCCACGCGGAAGGGAGGCGCCACCTTGTTCTTCACCACTTTCACCTTCACCCGCTGGCCCACCACATCCTCGCCATCCTTGAGCTGGCCGATCCGCCGCACGTCGACGCGGCATGAGGAGTAGAACTTGAGCGCCCGGCCGCCGGGGGTCGTTTCGGGGCTGCCGAACATCACGCCGATCTTCTCGCGGATCTGGTTGATGAAGATCACGGTCGTCTTGCTCTTGGCGATAGCGCCTGTGAGCTTCCGCATGGCCTGGCTCATGAGCCGGGCCTGCAGGCCCACGAACGAATCCCCGATCTCACCGTCGAGCTCCTTCTGGGGCACGAGTGCCGCCACCGAGTCAACGACGATGATGTCGACCGCGTTCGACTTGATCAGCAATTCGGCGATCTGCATCGCTTCTTCGCCACTCGTCGGCTGGCTGACCAGCAGACTCTCCAGCGAGATGCCGAGCTTCTTGGCCCAGCTGGGATCGAGCGCATGCTCAGCGTCGATGAAGGCCGCAATGCCGCCCGCCCGCTGGGCTGCGGCCACGGCGTGGAGGGCGAGCGTGGTCTTGCCGCTCGACTCCGGCCCAAACACCTCGATGATGCGGCCGCGGGGAAATCCCTTGCCACCGAGAGCGAGGTCGACCGAAAGACTCCCGCTCGAGATGCCCTCGATCGGGGCCTGGGCGTCGCTGCCCAGCGGCATGATCGAGCCCGTGCCAAATTCCTTCTCGATCTGGGCGAGGGTATTCCTCAGCAACGGGTTGTTGTCGAGGAACGACGCCACCGTCTTGGCGGGACGCCCCTTTGTTTCGCTCTTGCTCTCGCTCTTGCTTTCGCTCGCCTTCACCGCGGGCTTTGCTGCTTCAATTTTTTGTGATGCCTTTGCCATCCGACCGTTCTCTCCTACTGCCAAGACCATGGCGTCTGTCTCCCGCGTTTCCCGGCACATCGTCGGGGTGGTTGCATCGCCACCATAAATCGAGCGAGTTGCCTCGAAAACGAATACTGAACGCGAGTATAGTATCGGACGAGGCTGCGATAGGCAAGAGCTTTTTCTGGACGCCTGTTCAGGCCTAAAACGACAGCATCTTGCGGTATTCGGTGAGCCGGTTGTCGAGGTCGTGGCGGCTGAGGGACGCGAGCCGGTCGAGGCTGAAGTCCTCAACGGTAAAGCTGGCAGTGACGACTCCGTAAGCCAGGGCCTCCTTGAGGGCCTGGGCGTCGAACCGGCCTAGGGAGGCCAGATGGCCCATCATGCCGCCAGCGAAGCTGTCGCCGGCACCTGTTGGATCGACGACGGTGGGTGTCGGGAACGCGGGCATGACATACATTTCGTGCTCGCTGAAGAACATCGCACCATGTTCCCCCTTCTTGATGACCACGAACTTCGGGCCCATGGCGAGCACGGCTCGTCCGGCCCGCACGAGATTCTCATCCCCGGCAAGCAACTTGGCCTCGGAGTCGTTGAGCACCAGCCCGTCGATCCGCTTCATCAACTGGCCCAGTTCGTCCCGCTGGATGTTGATCCAGAGGTCCATCGTGTCGGCCACGGTGAGTTCCGCTCCCTTGGCCTGATCCAGCACGCTCAGTTGCACCACTGGCGAGGCGTTGCCGAGAAACAGAAAGCGGCAGTCGCGGTGGGTGCCGTTGAGCTTCGGTTGAAACTCGCCGAGCACGTTGAGGTGCACTTCCAGGGTCTCCCGGTCGTTCATGTTGGGGAGGTAGCGGCCCCGCCAGCGGAAGGTGCGGCCGCCGGGAATCGTCTGCAGACCGGAGGTGTCGATCCCGCGGGTCTCGAGCAGTTTCGTGTGTTGCTGCGGCCAGTCCTCACCGACCGCCCCGATCATCCGCACCGGCGAGAAGAAGCTCGCGGCATAGGAGAAGAAAACGGCCGATCCTCCCAGCACGTTGTCGCGTTTGGCGGTGGGGGTTTCGATGCAATCGAGGGCGATGCTTCCAACGACGAGCAGCGGCATGTGCGGGGAACTCCAGAGAAAGCGAAAAGCAGCGATGTGAAGCCGCCAGGCCCGGATGGCCGCGCCCGGCGTGAAGACGGAATGTAGCCGGCGCGGACCATAGCGGCAAAAGCTGCGGCTGAATCACCAGCGCCAGCCGCAGCCAGCGTCGGAGAAGAACGGGGCCGCTGAGTCGGTGACACCCCAGCCGACCCGCAGGCCGATCTCGAAGTTCTTCGTGAGCATATAGTGGGTGCCGGGGCTGAAGAACGCCCGGTTCACGTCGATCGCTCGGCGAGGAGTGAACGTGTCAAAGTATTCGGCATGCACCTCCCAGCGGTTCGTCACGGGCACGCGGAGGACGACGGACGGACTCCAGCGGTCGAACCAACTGAGCACGCCCTGGGAATAGGCATAGCGGATCGCAGCGTCGAGCCTCCACCCGGCGGGCAGTTCATAGCCGGCCACATAGGTCGCCACCGGCACCGTGCCGAACACGTCGCCATAGGTCGGTGTCGAGCCTTCCATGATGAAGCAACTCTCCGGCAGCAGCCCATCCTGATCGGAGACATCGGCCTTGAAGCCATAGAGAACGCTCGACTCATAGAGCGACCGGCGTTTGAGAGGGCCTTCGCCAACCTCCACGCTGGTCACGATGTTGCCCTGGGAGCCAACGCCGTAGTTGACGCCGAACCGCCACTCGAACCAGTCGTTGCCGCCCATCCGGATCAAAAGCTCCGGATAGTTGTTGGTGGGCAGCCCGAAGGGATTGTCGATGAAGACATACGACGCCTCGGTAAGGACCGTGCCCGGGGCGACCGTATGGGTGTTCGGCGTGAAGGCGTCTCGGTCGGTGCCCAGATCGCCAGACTGCCCGCTCCCCTGCTCTCCTCTGGCATGATGGCTGGCGAATGCAGCACCCATGCCCACGAAGACGACGGCAAGCAGGACGACGCGTTTCAAGGCCGCAGCGGCCCACCGGCCGCCTCCGGGGCGAACTGCACGATTACCCGCATAGCGGGAGCGCCTTCTCGATCCTCGCCAGCGACCGGTTGCGTCCGAGGATCGCGAGGCAGTCGTAGAGCCCAGGCCCCACCGTCTTGCCCGTCACCGCCACGCGGATGGCGTGCACGAGGTCTCCCACCTTCACCCCCGCTTCCTCCACCACCCGCTTGAGCGATTCCTCGAGCGGGGCTGGTTCGAATGGATCAACCGTCTGGAGGGCGGCGGCATACTTCGCCACGAGGTCGCGAACCCCCGGCTTCGCCAGCCGCTGCTTCACGGCCGCGTCGTCGAGCGCCGGTTCGTCGACCAGGAAGAAATCGGCATAGGCCAAGATGTCCCCGCCCACCTTGAGCCGGTCGCCCGAGGCCTCAATGACCCGCCGCACCGTCGCGGCAGCCTCTGGTGGCACCGGATCGGCCACCAGCTTCGCCTTCACGAGAAACGGCAGCATGAACGCCAGTTTCTCGTCGACCGACAAACCGTGCATGTAGTGGTCTTGAACGGCCCAGAGTTTTTTCGGATCGAAGCTCGCCGGTGACGAGTTGATCCGCTCCAGCGTGAAGTGGCTCACCAGTTCGTCACGGGAGAAAAACTCCGTCTTGTCGTCGTACGACCAGCCGAGCAGCGCGAGGTAGTTGTCGATCGCCCAAGGCAGGTAGCCCACCTCCCGGTAGAAGTCGACGATCACGGGGTTGAAGGTTTCGGCGTCCGCCGTGAGTCCGATCCGCTCGGCGATCCGCGTGCCATGCTCGGCGACCTGCTTGAAGTCGGGGTTTTTCAGATACTGAGCGAGCTTTCGCTTGCTGAGCTTCGTGCGGCTGCCCGGCTCCGCCACCAGCGGGAGGTGGGCATAGGCGGGGAGTTCGTAACCCAGCGACAGCGCGATGAATGCCTGGCGTGGCGTGTTGGAGAGGTGCTCTTCGGCGCGGATCACGTGCGTGATCTCAAGGTCGTGGTCGTCCACCACGCTGGCCAGATGGTAGAGGCACGAACCGTCGGCCCGCTGGATGACATGATCCTGCTCGCGTTCCCAGGCAAATTCCACCCGTCCGCGGACGGCGTCGTCGATCACGAGCGCCGACTCCCGCGGCATCTTGAGGCGGACCACGCTCTGGCGGCCCTCCGCGGTAAACCGGGCCACATCGGCCTCGGTGAACGCGGCGAACGCACGGCTGTAGAGAAAGGGTTTCCCGGCCGCCTGCGCCGCCTTGCGCTCCTCGTCGAGTTCGGCGGTGGTGGCGAAGTCACGATAGGCGTGACCCGAGGCGAGCAGTGTGTCCACGGCAGCGCGGTGGCGATCCGCCCGCTGCGACTGAAAATAGGGGGCGTGCGGCCCACCCACACCCGGCCCCTCGTCCCAGTCGATGCCCAGCCATTTGAGGCCCGAGAGAATCGGCTCGAGGGCCTCGTCCACATTTCTCGCGACGTCGGTGTCGTCGATTCGCAGGATGAACTGTCCGCCGCGCTGGCGGGCGAAGAGCCAGTTGAAGAGTGCTGTCCTGACCCCGCCGATGTGGAGGTAGCCGGTCGGACTGGGCGCGAAGCGAGTGCGGACTGTCATGAGGAAACTCCCGTGTGGGCAGCACTATCGGTCACGGACCGGCCGCCGTCAAAGCGGTCAGGCGGCCCGGCTCATGTGGGCCAGCTTCTTCAGACGTTTTCGCTCCGCTTTGGAGAGGTGCCGCCCGGACTGCCTGGACTCGTCGTCGAAATCGGACGCATCCTCGCCATCCACGAACCTGGCATGGCCACGATGCTGGCTGCGGCGGTCGTTGTCCTCGTGATCGTCCGGGGAAGACCGCCCCTCCTCGACATCGTCGTCGCGTTCTTCGGAGGCAGTCGTGGCGGCGACTGGTTTGGCCCCGGCTTGTGGGGCCGTGGTCGCTGGCGACATCTTGCGGCTGGTCGCGCGGGTCGGCAGTCCCCGCACCTCTCGAAGCACCGATCTGGCAGCTGCCAGCATCGCGATTGCCGCCAACGCGGCGCCGGCCATCCAGCAGACGTTGCCGATGGCAAGATGCCATTCCCGGGCCGACGCTTCCTGACCCAGTGCGATCCATCCGCAGGCGGTCGCGGCTGCCCATGCCGACAGGCAGAGCGACAGCCAGATGCCCGTTGCGGCCCGTTCATGCAGCGGCAGAACGGCCCAGAGCCCGACAACGCCGTAGGCAATCCCTGCCGTCAGCAGCCACCAGCCCATGCCGTTGGGCCCAAGCGTGATGCCGGTGCTCTCGGAGGCCAGACTGGCGATCAGCGACCCCAGCGGTACCTGTCCCGCACAGGCGGTGACCGTGAAGAGGCCTGCCAGCCAACCCCAGGCCCGGTAGCGGCCGCGATAGTCGTCACGTCGATGTCGCCGCATCAGCCGCACGATCAGGGCGGTCGCGGTGGCAATCACGAGGCAGACCTGCGCGAGCCAGCCGCCGAGCGACAGGAACGAGTGCACATCAAGACATCGGCGGGCTAGCGCCAGCGTGGCTGCGAACCGGGTGGCGTTCTGGCCAAAGACCGGTCCGCCTGCGACTGTTTCCCACGTGCCAACGCCGACAGCGGCGGACACGACCGTGAGCAGGCCGACCGCCGTCAGCGAGAAGCCAGTCAGGCTCGTGGGCAGCAGCGTGGCCAGGCTCGGCTGCCGCTCCGGCAGTGCCTCGGGCGAATAGTCTGCCAGTCGGCCCGTCTCAGCCGTGGATGTGGATGAAGGCGTGGCATCGGAGCGGTTCCACGACAGGACCAGTCGCCGGCGTTGATCGCGGCGCTGGCTGGCAGCAAGCGACATGGGGACAGATTCCATCCGAAAGGCCGCAGGACGGCCTTGCGTCCCACACGGTCCGTGGCCGGCATCCTGCCGCACCTCGGTTGCACCGCTTCTGGGCATTTCGGCCGATCGTCGTCCGTGGGATCACTGTCGGGCCCGCGGGTAGGTTATGACGTATCGCCGGCAGGTTCGGCAGAGTCGCTACCGGCGGATTTGCCGGTCCTGTCGCTCTGCGGTACCATCCCCCATCCAACGTCTAAAAACCCGGAGATTCATCGCCATGGCCTACACGCTCCCTGCCCTGCCCTACGCGTTCGATGCCCTCGAGCCCTCCATTGACGCCCGCACCATGGAGATCCACCACGATAAGCACCACGCTGCCTACGTCGCCAACCTCAACAAGGCCCTCGAAGGGCATGCCGATCTGGCAGCACTTCCGGTCGAGAAACTCATCGCCGGCCTCGATAAGGTGCCCGAGGCTGTCCGCACGGTGGTCCGCAACAATGGCGGTGGCCATGCCAACCACTCCCTGTTTTGGGAGACGATTGGCAAGGGCAAGGGGGGCGAACCCGCCGGTCACCTCGCCGAGGCGGTGCGAAGCGTGTTTGGTGGATTCGACACCTTCAAGGAAACCTTCACGAAGGCCGCCATGGGCCGGTTCGGTAGCGGCTGGGCTTGGCTCTCTGCCGATCCGCAGGGCAAGTTGCTCGTCGAGAGCACAGCCAACCAGGACAGCCCGATCATGCAGGGCAACACGCCGCTCTTGGGCATCGATGTCTGGGAGCATGCCTACTATCTGCTCTACCAGAACCGGCGGGCCGATTACGTCAACGCGTTCTACAACGTGATTGACTGGGACGCCGTTGGCAAGCGATTCGCGGCGATCAAGAAGTAAGCCGGTCGACAAGCAAGCCAGTAGGACTTGGATCACCGAGACAGCGTCGGAGCCTTTGTAGTCCCCGAGGTTCTCTGGCTCTATCAAGGCAATAGCCCGTGGTTTCTCCATCCCCCCCGGTCAGCGTGGGCGGGGGGCGATGGTGAAGCTGGGGTGAGGCCATTGTGCTGCCGTTGACTTTTCTTCGCGCAAATCCTTATTTCCCCCCCAGCCGGCGAACCGATACTTTCGGCACCGTTTCACGGCTGGAGGCATTTGCATGACTGCGCAGAAGAGACCCGCGATCAGACACCCGGCCATTGACGCCGAGGCACCGAGGCGACGCCGGAGCATGGCGACGAGGGCCCTCGTCGCTGCGGCCCTGATTGGCTGCGTGGTCCCAGCGGTGGGCTGCAAGACCGGCACGTCGTTCGCCAAGCCTTCTTGGATGACATTCGGCGGTGCGCCGAAACCCGATGCCGATTCGCTCGCGGCAGCACCGCCTTACGGCGGTGACATCAAGAAGCCCTCCGAATCAGCCAAGCCCTATCCGACCACATCGACGCCCAGCGGCTATGTCATCAATGGCACTACGAGCGCTGCCGATACGGCCGCGGTGCAGGTTCAGTCTGCCCAGCCGCAGACTCCGGTTGTCTACGGAAGCACGCCGCCACCGCAGGCGGCAGCTTCCATCGCGGCCGTTCCGCCGGCAGCCGGCTCGCAGCAGCCGACGCCCTCGTCGATCGCTCCGCAGGTCGGCCCCTATGCATCTCTCGACGGCGATGCCATTCCGCCGCCCGGCCAGCCGTTGCCGCCACTCTCTCCGTCGACCACGCCCAGCATGGGAAGCATGCCTAGCATGGCAAGCTCTTCGGGCATGCCCGCAACACCGTCGGAAGCCAGCCTGCCGAATGCCGCCTATTCCAACTTCTCAGCCACTCCGGCTCCTCCGGCCGCACCTGTCGGCATGACGCCGCCGCCCCGGATGGCCGATGCCCGCTCTGCCGATCCCGCTGCAGCCATTCCGGCAGCAGCACTGCCGGCCGAGGCGGCTGCAAGTGCCGGGTCGCGATACTCCACGAATACGGGTAGCCGGTTCGGTGGCGCCGAAGCAGCCTCGTTCCCGCCCGCGACGGCGAGCCAGCCCGCCGCCTACGGAAGCCCGTTCGAGACAGGTTTGCCCGCCACGGCCACACCGCTCACCTCTCCACCGGTCGCGTCGCCGACCGGGGTACCGGCAGCGCCGGGGCTGCTGCAGCCATCGGCCCAACCGGTCCGACGGCCTGACCCGGGCTACCGCCCCGGCGGAACGTCGAGCTACCGGCCCAGCCGGGCGATCCTCGCTGACGACTCTGCACCGGTGTCGGGAGATGTGCGCACGGCCACCTACGAAGAGCCGGCTGCTGGCACGATCCGGCAGTGATCTGACGCATGTGGTACAAGTCCAGGCATGGACTGCCACCGTTGCCGATCTCTGCAGAGATGCCCCGTTGCAATGATCTGCCGTCTGCTCTGCCAGGCGCTCGTCGTGGCGGTTTTGGTCGGGGTGTCTCTCGTCTGTTCCGTGGTCGTATCTGCATCCGCTGCGGAACAGACCGTGGTGTTTCAAGGGGCGATCCCGCTCCCTGATCACGCCGTCGCTGCCGACGGCACATCGGTGGAAATCACCGGGCTCAGTGGTGTCGCCTGGCTCGGCGACGACCGGTATGTGGCCGTCATGGACAACAGCCAATACCTGCTGTTGTTTCAGCTCGCGCTTTCCCAGACGGGAAAACCAATCGGAGTCGAATCGCTCCGCATCGTGAAGCTTTCTCAACGCCATGACTACGAGGATGTGGTTCCCTGCCCCGCGGGAGTGGTTCGGGGACTGCGTCGGGAAAGGCAGCAGGTTGATTCTCCAGGGATGACCGACCAAGGCGGTCAGGAAGCAGAAGAGTTCGTGCTGGTTTGTGAGGAGGACACGCCGGCAGTGCGAGCGTTTTCCCTCGTCGACGGCCGCATGGTCGGGGCGGTCAGGCTCCCGGAGAATCTGTTGACCAGCCGGCCCAATCGCGGCCTCGAGTCTTTGGCGATCGAGTCCGATGGCCGCTCGCTCTGGACGGCCAATGAGGAGGCCCTGCCCTCCGACGGCCCGTCCGCCGCTGCTGGCGGTGGCACCGTGGTGCGACTGACGCGACTGCCGTTGCCCGTTGAAGGGTCGGTGACGGGTGACCGGAACCAACCAGACCGAGAGGGTGAAAGCCCGGCGGCCACGGCTTTTCAGGCGGCCTATCGGGTAGACCCCGTGCATCCGTTCGTCCGGGTGTTTGCAGGCCAGCCACTCTCGGGACTGGCAGCGCTCGTGGCCTTGGGAAAAGGCCGATTGCTGGCTCTCGAACGCAGCGGTGCGCCAGGCCTGCCCCCGTTTGCCAGCAGGATCTACCAGATCGATGCCGGAGCGGCGGTCGATGTCTCGGCTGTGGCGGATGATCTGGCTGTCCGCCAGGGAGTGGCCGTGGAAAAGCGGCTGCTCTGGACCGACTCGCTCGGGATCAACCTGGAGGGGCTCTGCCTGGGGCCGCTGTTGGCCGATGGCAACCGCGGGCTGATTGCCATCGCTGACAACGGTGGCATCGGCACGCCAAATCAGCTCGTTGGGCTGGCGCTCGTGACGCCCGCTCCTGCCATCAAACCGGCGGTGTTGGGATTGGTGGCCGTCCTGCTGGCGATCGCCATGGTGGTGGGCAGACTTACCAGCCCATGACCATGTTTGACTCGATCACCCGGCGGGCCCGGTCGAGGTCGTCCCCCGTTTCCTGCATGTAGAGACGGATGGCATGAAGCTTGTCGCCCTGGGCTTTGGCGAGGCATTCCCGGGCGGTATTGCAGGGATCGAGGCGGGAGTCGCTGGAGCCGGAATTGTCGAGGCCCGAACCATTGAACCCGGAACTATTAAGTCCGAGCGCCGACTTGGAGATCACCCATGTGTCACGGGGCCGACGGGTAAGGCGGACGATCCGCTCTCCGGGATAGGCATCTTCGACAACGGCCGCAGCCGCCTGTTCATCGGCCGCCCACGAGATGATGATGTGAGCGCCGGTTTCGATTTCGAACAGCGGCATAGAGAGGCTCCCGGGGAGTGCTGATGGTGAAGACAGACCTTACGACAAGGCACCGAAATCAGTCAATTGTTCACGGCCCCGGGTTCTGGCTACCATTGAAGGAGGAATGGTCGTTTCACTGTTTCCGACCGCGAGCACGGGTCGGGCCGTGAAATCTCGGCTCTTCCAGCACTCCAAGGTGTGACACGATGCGGTACGATCGGCACGGGTTCCCGATTCCAGCGGAATTTGAACGGTCCTCGCCTACGGCCCGCGACGCTGTTGATTTTGGCCGCCTGGGCCCGCAACCGGTGACCCTCGACCGCGACGATGGCCATGGGCTCCCCGGCTTCGATGGCCCCGGCGGCGATCGGTCTGCAATGCGACCGCGAGCGGGGGCCTGGAAACGCTGGCTGCTGCTTGCCGCGATTCTCGGGGGAGTGGTGCCGGCGATCGTGATTCCCCAGATCCTGCCCGCCGTCCGAGAGGCGGTCGTGCAATGGTCGCTCGAGCGGGCGGCCGAATGCGAGGCCAGAAGCGATATCGTGGGTGCGATCGCCGATGTGAGCCGGGCGCTCCGCTGGCATGGCGAAGAGGCTGATCTGCTCTGCATGCGGGCAATGCTCAGTCTTGAGGAGCGTGATGCCCCTGGCAGCCTCGAGGACGCCGTACGTGCCACGGCGATTGCCCCCACGGCCGTCCAGCCCTGGCGGGTGCGGGCGCTGGTGAATGTCGTGCTCAACGACGTTGACGCAGCGCTTTCCGCCGCCGACATGGTGGTCAACCTCTCGGCGGCCGGCGATCCCGACGCCCTCAATCATCGGGCTTACATCCGCGGCCTGGTGGGCCGCGATCTGCCAGCGGCGCTCGCCGACATCGATCAGGCCCTTGCGTCTGGCGATGAGTCGTCTGCCGAGATGCTCGACACCCGGGGGTTCCTCCTGCACCTGCTGGGTCGCCATCGGGAGGCGGTGGACCAGCTCAATCTCGCCATCACGGGCATGCAGCAGAATCGCCGCAAAATCGGCCTGCTCTCAGGCCGGGTCGACCCGGTGCAGTTGGCCTGCCGTCTGCGGGGGCTCGATCACGGAATGGCTGTGATGCTCCACCACCGGGCCCTGGCCTGCCGGGCGGTCGGCCTGGAGGAACAGGCCAAACAGGATTTCGAACTGGCCGACCGGAAGGGATTTGATCCCAGTCGGGGCATTTTCTGACGCGAAACCGCCTCTTTTGATATGCCGCGAAAACGATACAATGCTTTGATCAGCGAAGGCCCGTTGGGACCGATGGCTTGTCCATCGATCGCGCACGGGGGTGTAGCTCAGTTGGTTAGAGCGCCAGCCTGTCACGTTGGAGGCCGCGGGTTCGAGTCCCGTCACCCTCGCTGTTTTTTCTCGCGATAGCAGAATTGCCCGATCGGCATTCTGAGCCGAATGGCGGGCTGATCGGGCACATCTCCGCGGAATTCCCGCAACCTGAATCGTGCGGGAGACTTGCGGGAGAAATGGGTGCCACGCTGCTTCGGCGGCGGATTATCGGCCGAATTTTGCAAATCCAAGCGGGCCAAATTATCCTCGTCGGGGTCCGTTTTCCTCCCAGTTATCGACGGATCGTTGCCTGGAAGCCTCCACGGTTTCAGGCTGCGCCGGGCTTGGTACTGTGATCTTCCGCGGCGGGCGGCCTCGGAGGATCAGAGTGTCGACTGTCCCGGCGGCCGATCGCAGCGCTGATTCCATCCATCACGAAGGTACCGCCCGATGAACACGCCTGGTCTCGAGGCTCCCGTCCATGACACCGACGACGCGCAGTCGAAGGTCGTATCGTCGATAACAGGCAAGCACGCGAGCGATCTGGCCACCCCAGAGCACATCGCACAGCTCACGCAGCAGCTCTCGACCCTGCTCACGGACACCGTCGAGCACATCGCCGGCCTCAATCGCGAGGCCCGCATTCTCGCGCTGAACGCCGAAATCGAATCGGCGCGGGCGGGTGACGCCGGCGTGGCATTCGGCGTGGTCGCCAAGGCGATGTCGCAGCTCTCGGAAAAAACTGGTGACTCCGCAAAGGAGTTGGCCCGCGGGTCACGCGGTTTGATTCGGGAAATGCAGCAGGTTACCGAAGTCTTGCAGACCAAGATGCGGGGCGAACGGCTCTCCGATCTGGCGCTGACGAACATCGATCTCGTCGACCGCAACCTCTATGAGCGTTCCTGCGACGTCCGCTGGTGGGCCACCGACGGCAGCGTCGTCGCGGCACTCGCGTCACCGACCGATGAGAATCGGCGTTTTGCCAGCCAGCGGCTGGGGGTGATCCTCAACGCCTACACCGTCTACTTTGATCTGGTGCTCTGCGACCTGACGGGCAAGGTGGTGGCCAACGGTCGGCCCACGCAGCACGCGGTCACCGGCCTGATGCAGGATCAGGCCCCCTGGTTCCAGTCCGCCATGAAAACGCGGAGCGGCGATGAGTTTGGCTTCCAGTCGGTGCATCGTTCGCCGCTCGTCAATCACCAGCGATCGCTCGTCTATTCCTGCGGCGTGCGGGCCGGAGGCGAATCGCAGGGGGAACTGCTCGGGGTCCTTGGCATCGTGTTCAACTGGGACGCCCTCGGCCAGACCATCCTCGATCGCATGCCGATCGCGCCCCACGAGAAGCAGCGGGCCATCGCCTGCTTTGTCGATGCGGAAGGAAATATTCTGGCCGACTTTCCGGCGGGATCGCTGCGTGACACGTTCGACAACTCCCTGTTCCATGGCCTCCGCCAGGGACAAAAGGGATATGGCGTGCACCACTTTTGCGGACGCGAGTATTGTGCCGGCTTCGCCATGTCGCCGGGGTTCGAAACCTATGCCACGGGCTGGTCGTCGCTCGTCATGGTGTCCCGCGATCTGTGATCGTCGATCGACTCTGTGTCGACCGCCCAAACCGCCGGTGGCCGGCGACATGGCTGCGTCCGCCACTCTGGCGGCGGAGGGGCTCCGACTCGGGGGCAGGATAGCTCAACTCGCTCCGGCTTCCCCCGACCCCCGGCTCCTCGAACGGCGAGATGACTCCGCATGGCAGGATGCCATGCGCAGCACCAGCCGGCGGAGGCCGGCCAAGCGAATCTGGCCTGGATGGCCAGGATTCGCGTGCATACGGCTTCCCCCGACCCCCGGCTCCTCGAACGGGAAGATAAGCCGCTTCGCGAGGGCGGGGGCGGTCTACGTCGGCGGGGCGACGGCGTTTTGGAGTTGTTCGCGGGCCTGCTGAAACCGCTCGTTGGGCGTCAGGCCGGCCGGATCGGCGCTGTATTCGGGACGCAGGCGTTCCAGGAAATACATCTCGACCGCGGTCCGGTTTTTCACCGCGATCGAGCCCCGCGGGGTGCACTCGAAATACGGCTCCAGCAGGTGGAACGTGGTGGCTGAAATATTGATGCGTCCAGCTTCGCCGCCGCTCTCCATGCGGCTAGCCGTGTTCACGGTGTCACCCCAGAGATCGTAGGTGAACCGCTGTTCGCCGATCACGCCGGCGACGAGCGGACCCGTGTGGAGGCCGATCCTGATTGCGAAGGACGGCATGCTGGTTCCCGCCCACTCCTGGGCCGCCTCTGCCACGCACGTCCGGATCGCCATCGCGAGGAGCGCCGCGTCGAGGGGGTGGGTGGCATTTGCGGTGGGGACGCCGCCGGCTGCCACGTAGGCGTCGCCGATCGTTTTCAGCTTCTCCATGTGGCACCGGACCGTCAGTGCGTCAAAGCGACGGAAGTATTCCTCCAGGCCGTCGATCAGCTGTTGGGGGGCCATTGTCTCTGCCACCCTCGTGAAGCCGACGAAGTCGGTGAACAAGACCGTGACCGCGTCGAAGTGCCGCGGCTGGCTCTGCCCCGCGTTGGCAAGTTCGTCGGCGATCTGTCTGGGGAAAACGCGGTAGAGGAGTTCCTGGGTCTTCTCCAGACTCTCCCCGAGCTGCTGGCTGGCGGTGGTGAGCTGGGAGTGCATCTCCTCCAGTTTCGTGTTTTGGCGGAGGATGTTTTCGTAGGTGGAGAGCAGAAGGTTCAGCAGTTGCCGCCGGCTGACATCGAGATGCATGGTCTCGCCGCCGTATTCCAGCGGCAGTGGTTCGCCGGGGTTGTCCGGAGCAGACAGGTGGCGCAAGAGGTGTGCAATCCGTTCGACCACATGGGGCGGATCGTAGGGCTTGGTGACATAGGCTGCAGCGCCTTCGCGAAGCCCCTTCAGGATGTCGGTCGTGGCGGCGAGCGCCGTCAGCATGATCACCGGTATGTGCCGCAGCCCATCATCGGCCTTGAGGGTTCGGCAGAGTTCGTGCCCGTCCATTTCGGGCATCTCGACGTCGGAGACCACGAGCACCGGCCGGTGCTCGCGGATCAGGGACAGCGCCTCGGTGCCATTCGCCCCCCAATGGACCACGTAGCCGGCCGATTCCAGGGCAGCCTTCAGGATCCGCCCCTGAAGGCGGCTGTCTTCCGCAATCACGATCGTCAGTGGTGCACTCATGGAGTTTCAGGATAGCCGTCCCAGCGGCATCTGGCGATCCTGATCGGCAGCACCCGGGCGTTTGCCGTGTCAGCCGTTACCGGGCTGGGCGGTCGGAGCGGCTGCAGGGAGCGGGCCGGCGGCGGCTGTTTCCCGCACGACTGCGGCATACTTTCCAAACAGCGACATCAGCCGCTCCTTATCGAACGGCTTGACCACGAAATCGAGGGCGCCCAGGGCGAGGCATTCCCGGAGCTTTGCCCGCTGGTCGACGGCGCTGACCATCACCACGCGGGCATCTGGGACGGTGCTCCGCAGTTCACGCAACGTCTCCACACCGTCGAGTTCCGGCATCACGATGTCGAGTGTGACGAGATCGGGCTGGTGTTCGGCGTAGCGCGCGAGGCCCTCGCGGCCGTTGGTGGCCTCTGCCACGACCTCCCAGCCCGCCTCGCGGGCGATCCCGGCGATCCGCATGCGCATGATGGTCGCATCGTCGATGACGAGTAATCTGGGGGCGCGAACCCCCTCCACGATCGTTGCCATTGCAGTCTCCCCTCCCATTAAGCCAATGTCTCTGTGCCCTGGCCGGCGGTCTCGACCGTCACCGTGCCGGTGATGACGTCGACTGCCAGTCGCCTGCCATGCCGCCCGCCACAAATGCGGCCGGTGATCGGGATGCCGAGATCCCCGAGAATCTGTTCGAGTGCCAGGACGTTCTGTTCGCCGATCGGTGTGCCCGATTGGAACCCGAACATCGTCGCGCCACCCACGAGTTTTGCGGTGCATGCGAGGGTCGATTCCCCGACGGCTTCGCGGAGCAGTCGAAGGGTTTCGGCCACGGCTGTGTCGGCATACTTGCCGGGTGGCGTTCCTCGGCCGTTTGATGCGGGCAGCATGACATGTGCCAGGCCGGCCGCCCGTTGGCTGCGAACGTGGAGCACGAGCCCTACGCAGGAGCCGACGAAGGTCCGGAGCACGCCACTCCCTTTGGCGATTCCGATCTGACCGATGGCGACAGAGTCGCCAGCGCGGGCCACGGTTGGCGGAACGTCGGCCGAAGTCACGTGCTGTCCCCCGGATCGCGGGCGGTTGGCAGGAGAGCCGCAACACCGGCAGCGTCGGGCAGGAAGACGAGCCCGCAGCCGATCGGCGTGCCGTCGATGCGAAATTCCGTTCGCGCGAGCAGCACGATGTCGGAGAGGACGGGCTGCTCCATCAGCACGGCTTCCATCACCGATTCGGGGAAGTCGCGGAGAAACACCGGCGGAGAGGGGAGGATGCCGTCGGCGCCGGCCGAATCGAGAGCCGCACAGATGGCGTTGAGGTAGGCGCAGCCGACGATGTTGGCGGTTTCGACGACGGCCGACCGTTCGAGGTCGCCCCACGACGTCGACGTGCCCGAGGGCCGCTCGAGCAGCGTGTCAGCGAGCGACAGGCCCGCGTCGTCGTCAGCCGCGAGCAGGAGCAGGCCACCGATCGCCCCGTCGATCCGCATGGCGCAGCCACAGATCAACGTCTCGCTGGAGCCCATCACCGCCGCGGCCTCTTCGATCGGCAGCGTTTCCAGCCGCTCCACGGAGAGCGTGGCTGGCCGGCCGAGCCACTTGGCAAGCGCGCTGGAGGCATCCGCTGCGCCATGGTGGAAGATGGCTGCCAGCCGGTTGTCGTTGGGTGTCATGCGCGGGCCTCCGTCACGGTACGCGAGCGCATGACGATGTCGACGACCGCCGCGGCATCGAGCAGCAGGCAGACCTCGCCGTCGCCCAGGATGCTCGCCCCGCCGAGGCCGCGGATTCGCATGAAGTTTTCATCCAGTGACTTGACGACGAGGTCCTGGGTGCCGAGCAGGCTCGAAACGCAGACGGCGACGGCCCGCGACCCGGCATGCATCACAAGCACGGCTCCCCGCGGTGCCCGGTCTGCGACGGCGGACGGCCAGGAGAAGATCTCGTCCATGTCCACCAGCGGCAGAAACTCTCCGCGGATGTCGCAGACCCGGCGGCCCCCGACCGAGAGGATGCAGTCGTCGGTGACGGTGACGATCTCCCGAACGTTCTCCACCGGCACCGCGAAGGCGGCCTGCTCCATCCGGAACAGCATGCAGCGGGCGATCGCCAGCGTCAGCGGCAGGCGGATGATGAATGTCGTTCCCTCGCCAAGTTTCGTCTCGACGTCGATCGATCCGCTCAGCGCCTCGATCCGGGTCCGGACGATGTCCATGCCGACACCCCGTCCCGAGATGTTCGAGATCTGCTTCGCCGTGCTGAAGCCGGGCTGCCAGATGAAGTCGGTCAGCTCACGGGGGCTCAGGGTGGCGGCCTGCTCGGCTGAAACGAGTCCGCGGGAGACGGCACGATCGCGGATCCGTTCGACGTCGATGCCGCCGCCGTCATC
>CANFQO010000065.1 GCA_947449135.1 Planctomycetaceae bacterium
ACACTCTTCGCGACACCAGCGACAAGCTCGTGAAGCTCGTCACCGATGTCTCGGGCGCCGTCGATGAAATGTCGCTCATCCAGGCCCGCTCCCGCGTCGAAGCGATCTCGATCGACCTCGAGCCCCTCGATCCGGACGTGGCCTTTGAAATCGCCCGGGCCAACCGACTCGACTGGATGAACAACAGGGCGGCACTGGTCGATCAGTGGCGGCTGATCCAATACAACGCCATGTCACTTCTGGCCGGGCTCGATGTCATCGTCGCCGGTGATGTCAGCACCGTCGGCAACAATCCGGCCAAGTTCCGCACGCCCACGGGAGCCTTCTCGGCAGGCGTGCAGTTCGATGCCCCGCTCACTCGACTCACCGAACGAAACAACTTCCGCCAGGCGATCCTCGACTACCAACAGGTTCGGCGGCAGCAGATCCAGTATGAGGATCGGATCAAGCTTTCGTTGCGGAGTTCGCTGCGGCAGCTGGAGCTCGACAAGCGGAATCTGGAAACGCAGCGACGGGCCGTGATCATCGCGATTCGCCGGGTCGATCAGACCCGCCTCACGCTCAGCCAGCCGGCGGCTCCGCCGCCGCTGCCAGGCCCCGACGGCACCACTGCGGCAGATCCCACAGCCGGCCAGCTCGGACCGACAGCCACCCTCAACCTGATCTTTGCCTTCAATGACCTGCGAAGCACCCAGGACGCGCTCACGAGCATCTGGGTCAACTACTATGCGACCCGCGCGGCACTGGCACAGCAGTTGGGCGTCATGGAACTCACCGACGACGGCATGTGGATCGATCAGCCGTTCACCTGTGCCGAACGGGCTACCGAGGCCGACATGCCGTTGCCGCCGGCGGTGCCGGAGGAGTGGCTCAGGCACCTCGAGGAGGTGGATGCACCGCCGCCCAAGGCCGCCAACGTCGATGACAACGGCGAGGAACTGCCCGCTCCGCCCGCACCCCGGCCCGCCGTCCAGGCTGAACCGATGCCGAATCCTGCCGCGGATCGGGCTGCAGCGGCGGAACCGAAGCCCAACCGTCTCTGGCCACTGGAACTCCCCGGCATGCCTGCTCTCGGCAGCACGCCGCCCCGAGGAAACAACTGAAGCCCGCGCGGTCGTTGCCTGACGGACCGATTCAGACACGAACCGGTCTGGAGAACCGGTATAGAATGGATTGTTGCAAGGGTATTCGAAGGCTGGGGAAAACGACCACCGCATTTCAACCGCCCCATGTCACCACCCAGAACGCAGGAAGAGCGGGACGCTATGCAGGACATGAAGAACGAGATCGCCGCCACTTCGTTGCCAGTTCCGCCGCGGACCGGCGGAGCCGACGTCGCCGCCATCGCGGGCATTCTGGGCGACCCTGTCACCGACCAACCGGGAGCCGGAACGGGCGGGCGGAGGTGGCGGTTCCCGTGGAAGAGCATGCTGTCGCTCATCATTCTGGCCGGAGGAGCTGCCGCGTCTCCCTGGGTACTCGCCCATTTCGGCCCCCGAAGCGGAGCCAATCCACTAGCCAACATCCCTTCTCACACCGTTGAGCGGGGCGAATTGCTGATCAGCGTCACCGAAGACGGCAGCATGGTGAGCGATGAGAACGTCGACGTCGTCTGCGGAGTGGCGGGCGGCGCCACGATCGTGTGGCTGATCGAGGACGGCTCCCGGGTCACCGAGGGAACAGAACTTGTCCGCCTCGACAGCTCCCAACTTGCTGAGAACGTCTCAGCCCAGAAGATCGCGTACGAAAAGGCCCGTGCCGCCAACATCCAGGCCGACAAGGACTACTCCGCCGCCCGCATCGCCGTCGAAGAATACACCGAGGGCACATACAAGAAAGAACTGCGGAAGGCGGAGTCGGATGTCACGGCCGCCCGAGAACGACTGCAGGCCACCCGGAATTCGCTGGGACATGGCGAGCGGATGTTCCGCAAGGGCTACATCACGCCACAGCAACTCGACGCTCAGAAGTCGGCAGTCGAGCGGGCCGATCTCGATCTCGGCACCGCGGAGATCGCCCTCGACGTGCTCCAGCGGTTTGGTCGCCCGAAGATGATCACGGAACTCGAGAGCAAGCGAGACGCGGCCGAGGCGAAACGGGACAGTGAAAAGGCCTCCCTCGAACTGGAGAAGGCGAAGCTCGACCGGCTCACCTCGCAGCTTGCCAAGTGCGTGCTCAAGGCTCCCAAGGACGGACTCGTGATCTATGCGAACGAACGCAATCGTGACCGTGAATCCGAGATCAAGAACGGCGCCAAGGTCAACGAAGGAACGACCATCCTCCGGCTGCCGAACCTCAATCGCATGCGTGCCGACGTCGAGGTGCATGAGGCGAAGGTCGACAAGATCCGGTCTGGCATGCGGGCGAAGATTCGTGTGCAGGGGCGGGATTTCGAGGGCACCGTGGCCTCGGTGGCCAACCGCCCGCAGAGCAACTGGATGTCGACCGCCAAGAAGTACATCGTGCAGGTGCGGATCGACGGCGAGCCGGGTGATCTTCGTCCGGGGTTCACCGCCGAAGTGGAGATCATCGTGGCCGAACTCGACGATGTGATCGCCGTGCCGGTGGCCGCGGTGGCCGAACAACAGGGACGGTTTTTCTGCGGTGTGCGGCATGGTGAGGCTGTCGACCGCCGCGAGGTGACCCTCGGCCAGGGCAACGACAAGCTGGTCGAGATCACGGCCGGCCTGGAGGACGGCGAGGTTGTCGTGCTCAATCCCAGGGCTGCGATCGGCGAGGAACCAGCGGCTGACGGCGAGGCATCGACCGCAGCGGCGGGATCGTCGCCGCGGCGAGGAAGCAACCGGGCTGCCCCACCAGCAGGGCAGGATTCGTGAGCCTTCTCCAGCAACTCCGCCTCGGCTTCCGCAGCCTGATGCTGCACAAACTCCGTTCAGCCTTGGCGGTGCTGGGCATCCTCATCGGCGTCACGGCAGTCATCTGGTTGGTGGCGATGGGGGAGGGTGTGAGCTACCAGGCCCAGCAGCAGATCAAGGATCTCGGGGCCACGAGCATCATCATTCGCAGCATCAAGCCGTCGGAGGAGTCGAGCCGGGACGTCGGCAGTCGCTTTGGCATCAGCTATGGCCTCCTGCGTGATGACTACGAACGAATTGTCACGAACGTGCCGACGATCAGCCGTGCGGTACCGATGCGGGAGATCAGCCGCGAGGTGCGCCACCGGGAATATGCCATCGACGGCCAGGCGATCGGCTGCACGCCCGACTATTTCGGCATGAACCGTCTGACGATCGCCCGCGGCCGGGCGATCTCCGAGGTCGACATGAAGGGCTATGCCAATGTCGTGGTGCTGGCATGGGAGGCTGCCCGGAAGCTGTTTCCGATCGAGGATCCGCTCGGCCGGGCCGTGCAGATCGGCACCGAGTTCTACGTCGTGGTGGGAATCGCCGCCGAACGGACGGCAGCGGCGGCCATCGGTGGCAGCCTCGACGCCCGGCAGTACGACCGTGATGTCTACATCCCGCTGTCCACGTTTCGTGCCCGGATTGGCGATCGGGTGTTCACGCTGCGGGCAGGCACCACGCAACTGGAAACGGTGGAACTCACGCAGATCACGGCGGTCGTCGAGGACATGAAGGAAGTCGACGCCACCGCCGACATCATCCGATCGCTCCTGCAGCGTTACCACAAGTCAGTCGACTATGCCGTGGTTGTTCCGAAGGAACTGCTCGAGCAGGCCGAGACCATGCGGGCGATGTTCAATGTGCTGTTGCTGCTGATCGCCGGCATCTCCCTGCTGGTGGGTGGCATCGGAATCATGAACATCATGCTGGCGACCGTCACGGAGCGGACGAGGGAAATCGGCATCCGCCGCGCCCTCGGGGCCACCAAGGGGGAGATCGTGCGGCAATTCCTCTGCGAGACCGTGGTGCTCGCCGGCACCGGCGGGTTGCTCGGGGTCGCCTTCGGCTTCCTCTGTGGACCGACCGTCAACGGCGTCCGGATGGCGGTCGGCGCCTTCCTGCCAGAGGTGTGGTCGGCACTGCCACCCAACATCCGGAATCTGGAGCCCCGGCTGGCCCCCTGGTCGATCATCGCCGCCTTCGCCATCTCCGTAGGGGTGGGCATTCTTTTTGGCATCTATCCGGCACGCCGGGCCGCCTCCATGGACCCCATCGAGGCGCTTCGCCATGAATGAACTCCAGCCGACGGTGGATCGCGAGATCGTCGCCAGCATCGTGGGCGTGTCGAAGGTCTACAAACTCGGCGGTCACACTGTGCGGGCGCTCGACAATGTGTCGATCGATTTCCGACAGGGGGATTTCGTGGCGATCATGGGATCCTCCGGATCGGGAAAGAGCACGCTGCTCAACCTGCTCGGCTGCCTTGACCGGCCCGACTCCGGCCAATACATCCTCGCCGGCAGGGATGTGGCGGCGATGGACGATGAGACGCTCTCGCGGATCCGCGGCCGCTATCTGGGCTTCATCTTCCAGTCCTACAACCTGATCCAGCAGTTGAGCGTCGTCGAGAACATCGAAGTGCCACTCTCCTATCAGCGGCCTCCATTGCCGGGAGGCCGCGAGCGCTGCCTGAAGCTGGCCGAACTCGTCGGTCTTTCCGGACGTCTCGGCCACAGGCCGACGGAACTTTCCGGCGGGCAGCAGCAGCGGGTTGCCATCGCCCGGGCACTGGTCAACAACCCGCACGTGATTCTCGCCGACGAACCGACGGGCAACCTCGACACCGCCACCAGTCACGAGATCATGGACCTGCTCGATGCTCTCAACCGTGCCGGGCGGACCATCGTGATGGTGACGCACGAGAATGACATCGCCGAACGCGCCCGGCGGATCGTGAGGCTTCGTGACGGCCGCATCGATACGATCAGCGAGGTTCGGCCGGCATTGCCCGTCGTGAGCGGATCGATCGCGTTGGAGCGGCTGTAATCAAAAGCACGAGGCCGGAGAGCATCTTGCGACACTCTCCGGCCCCGGAATTGCTTGTTGTCGTTGCAGCTTAGTAGCGGCGACCGCCACCACCGCCGTAACCACCGCCACCGCCACCGCCGCCGTAGCCACCGCGACCACCGCCACTGCTCTCGCGCGGCTTGGCCTCGTTGACGGTCAGGGCGCGACCATCGAACTCCTTCTCGTGCATGCTGCTGATCGCCCGCTGAGCGGCGTCGTCAGCCTGCATTTCCACGAAGCCGAAGCCCTTGCTGCGTCCGGTTTCGCGATCCTGGATGACCTGCGCGCTCACAACAGTTCCGAACTCAAGGAACATCTGCTCGAGCGCTTCGCTGGTCACGCTGTACGCAAGGTTACCGACGTAAAGTTTCTTACCCATAAAAAAACAAACTCCTACCGATGACCCAAGGATGCTTTCGGGGTCACGTCGAAAGGGCCAGATGGTGGCAGCCCGCCAGAGGGTAAAGGCGAGTACGGGAGCCGCAGCATCGGCCATTTGGCCACCGCGGAACGAAGAACGTCGTCTAAAACCAACACTTCGACTTTAGATGAGGCACTGGCGAAAAGCAACGTGGACCGCCACTGGCTCCGCCCCAGAGCCCCCTCCAGCAAAGTCCGAAGGGGGACATTTCCGGGTGCCAGAGCTCGAAAAGCCGCCTTTTTGCGGCTTGCCCAGTCGTTCGACACCTGGTTGACCAGGCGGCCCCGATGGCGGCGGCCCTGTGCATCTGGGTTCGCTGCAACTGCGTGTAGGACTGTTTGAGGAGTCGGGGGTCGGTGGAAGCCGAAGCGAGTCGGCCTATCCTGGCCTCGAGTCGGAGGCTTTCACCGCCCCCGGCGGTTTGGGCCGATCGACGGATGCCGAGAGCGTTCTACTGCGTCAGTCCGGAGGGCGCGGGAACCCCAGCCGTCAGCTGCGTCTCCCAGGGACGGAAGCTGGCCCACACCGGGTTGTGGTCCGACACCTCGAGCGCCTTGTCGATCGACAGCCCAAAGGTGTCCTGCAGGTCGAGCACGCCCCACTTGCCGGTGTATTCGGTGGTGGTCCGCTGGTCGAAGATGAGGTTGTCGTAGGTCTTCGAGCGGCGGGTGTTTGTCGTCACGCCCGAAACGGCCCAGCCGATGCCGGGGATCTGCTTGATCTTGCCGAACTGCGGCGGTCCGGCATTGAGGTCGCCGAGGAGGATCACGTCGTCTTCGTCGGGTCGCAGCGCCTTCATCTCCTGAAACACCTCGGCCAACGCATTCACTTCCAGCGCCACCTCATCCGGGTCGGTGTGGGTATCGACTAGCCAGAAGCTGAAGCCGCTCTCGGGTGGGTTGGCCCGCACGCGGAAGCGGGCGTGCATGGGCGGACGATGCAGCCGATCGCCCGGATTGGGCGAGGTGCCCACCGACGATGGGTCGATCTCGATGCGGGTGCTGTCGTAGATGAAGGTGTACTGTTCCTTGCTCACGGTGCGGCCCAGCCGCGGACCGATGACAAACTTGTAGCGGCTGCCATCAGCGTTGATCGCGCTCAAGAACTGCGGGATGACGCTGTCCGACTTGGCCCGCACCTCCTGGACCGCAACGATGTCGAATCTGCGAACCACTTTGGCCAGAACATCGACCACCTGCGGCTTCGCGATCTTCGACTCGCCGAACACCTGGATGTTGAACGTGGCGATCGTGATGGAGTCGCTGGGCTTGCCGCCGGCAGCCGCAGGCTGCGGTGGTGATGGTGGCTGCGGTGGCATGGCCGCCGCCGCAGACGCGACCGCCGGTGGAGGCACCGGTGCAGACGCAGCAACTGGTGCTGGCAGCACCGGCTGTGGAGGAACCGCCAGCGGCGGCAGCGATGCTTGTTGCGGCAGGGCTGCTTGCTGCGGTAGCGGCGGTGGGAGCGTCGCTTGCGATGGGACTGGCAGCGGCGGAGCCAGGGACACGGGCACGGCCGGCACCGACAGCGATTGAGGAGCGGGTGCCTGCGGAGGCACATACACAGGTAACGGTGGCGGCAGAGATATGGGCGCGTAGGCCAGCGCCGGCGGAGTTGTGTAGGAAGCCGCCGGTGCGGGTGCATAGACAGGCGCGGCCGCCGGCGCAGGAATGGGCAAAGGGGCCGGCACCGCCGCATACACAGGCACAGCCGGCGCGGGAATCGGCAGAGGCGTCAGCGTGGTCGGGGCCGGGGCTGGGGGCTGGGCCGGCACGGGCGCATACGAGATCGGCACGAGCGGCGGCAGCGCAGTCATCGCCAGAGCCCGCGGCGCTGGCGATGCAGGTGGCGGCACAGATGGAATCGGCACGAGTCGCGGCAGCGGCGCCTGCGCTGCCATGTCGATGCGAACAAGGCGGCTCGCATTCGTATCGCGAACCGCCGACTCGGCCACCGCGAGCCGCGACACGATGCTCTGGGGCATGGCGACCACCGTCGCCAGACAGATCGCGATCAGGCGTGTGCTGCCCCGAGTCCCCATGGGAACTCTATCGGCCGCCGCAGGGCCGATTGTTCGGCCCGTATGCCGAATGCGATCTAGGGCCTATCCGAGCTTGGTGAAGCACCGGCTTCGGGGGCGGCAAAAGTCTCGTCGCGGGGGCCGCGGCGGCCCAACGCTCCTCGAGCTTCCGCCGACCCCCTCGCCTACGTCCTCTGTTTTGCCAAGTCGTCGCTGCACCTATCAGAGACGCGATCTACGTCCCAATGGCTTCGAGGGCTTCCTTCGCCAGTCGGGCCAGCCGCTCATCCCCCTGCCCTGCAGCCCGTTCAAGCGTTGCCCGGGCCGAAGTCGCCGCAGAGCCGATCTTTCCCAGCGCCCAGGCAGCCCGCTGCCGCACCGAGAGATCGGCCGACGATTCGATGCAGGCCGCCAGCACCGTCACCGCAGCCGCCGCATCCTGCCCTGATCGCCCCAGGAGCGTAACCGCCCAATAGGCCACCAGCGGATCGGAGTTCTTGACGAGTTCGGTCAGGGAGCCGATCGCACCGCTTGGCGGCGGCCCAAGATCCTCGAGTGCCGCCACGGCCATCTCGCGAATCGATTCGTCGCCATCGCTGCAGGCCTGCACCAGCGACACCGCCGCCGGCGCGGCCGCCTCGCCAGCCCGTGAGAGCAGTTCGGCCGCCTTCGCCCGCTGCGCGGCATCGGTCGAGGCCAGCTGTTTGCCCAGCGCCGCGGCATCAGAAGTGGCTGCATCGCTCATGGTCAGACCTCCGCTCGCTGGAATCCGCGACAGTTTTTTATTGACGGACCGCCATCACGGCGCCGCCACCTTCCAGAGCGTTGTCTCGCTCCGCAGATAGACATTTCCATCGGCTAACGCTGGCGTGGCCGTGAAGGTGCCTGGGAGTTCGTTCTCAGCGATGATCTTCGGCTCACCGTCGGTCGAAACGAGGAAGGTTTTCCCCTCCTTGTTGGCGGCCACGATGGTCGAGCCGGCGAGGATCGGACTGGCCCAGAACGAGCCCGCAAGACGGACCTGCCCGCGAATCTGCCCGTCCGCCGTGTCGCCGATGCAGAGCACCCCGGCCCGATTGATGCAGGCGATCGAATTGCCCCAGACCAGCGGGCTGGCAATGCCGCAGGAGAGCTTGGGCGACCGCCACGCGGGCTGGGCAGCGGTGCCGCTCGGCGAGACCGCCGAGAGCCCATCGCCGGGAACATACAACTGCGCCGACGATCCAGCCGTCATGGGGATGCCCTCGCATTTGCCCTTCCACGACCAGACCGACTTTCCATTTTCCGCCAGTCGTAGATCGAGCCCCTGCGGATTCTGCAGGAGCACACAGTCTCCGTGCGCAGGAGTCGTCACCGCCAGCGGCGATGTCCAGCTGGCGATCTTTTCCCGCGGCACGATCCAGCGGTCTTCCCCGGTGGCCGCATCGACCCCGAGCGCAAAGGCATCGCCCTGGCAGTCGATCTGCACGATCGCCGTGCCGTCGATGATCCGTGGGCTCGATCCCATTCCCACGTCGTTGCCGCTCCGCGGATGCTCGACGGCGAGGTTCCGCTGCCAGAGCAGCCTGCCGGCGAGATCGACGGCCACCAGATCACACGATGAATAGAGGGCCACGATCCGCTTTCCGTCGCTGGCCGGCGTGCCGGCGGCAACGGCGCTGGTGGGATGGACGAGCGTGCGGCCAGTCGCCCAGAGGCGACGATGCCAGACGATGCGGCCGGTCGCCTTGTCGAGCGCGACGATGTGGAGCTGATCCTGCCGGGCGCCGCTCGAGGCTGTGACGACCACGAGGTCGCCCACCACGATCGGGCTCGATGCTCCCCTGCCCGGCAGCTCCGCCTTCCACGCGATCCCGTCCGCCTCGCTCCATGTGGTGCGGATCGCCTGATCCACCGCCACACCGCGGCCGCGTGGCCCGAGAAACTCCGGCCAGTCTGCCGCATTGGAGGAGAAGCTCCAGAGCAGCATGATCGCCATCAACGGTAGTCGTCGCGTTGTCAGCATCGAAATCTCACGTTGTTAAAGAAAGAAGTTGCGGGAGCCGGGGGTGGTGGAAGCCGAAGCGAGTTGGCGTATCCTCGCCCCGAGCCGGAGGCTTTCACCGCCCCCGGCGGTTTGGGCCAACCGACTGATCAATTCGGTGTCTTCTCGGATGCGGCCTGCGTCGCCAGTGGCGATCCGACGGAATCGCAGATCCGCAACTGAAATTTCCAATCCCCGGCCCACGGCTCGGTCTGTTCGTTCTGGCAGCACTTCACCAGCACGGTGTTCGCGCCCTCGCGAAACTCCGCCGTGGCCACATACTGATCGATCGCCTCCGAGGCATGGTAGATCTCGTGGGCCATCACGGGCGTGCCGTTCACCCAGACCGCCACAGCGCAGGGGCTGCCGATTCGCACCTCGGCCGGCCCACCGCGGGGCATGACCACGTCGGCGACAGCGTAGGCAAGCACGCCCTTCTTGGTGGCGATGGCGGCATTGAGATCGACCGCACCATGCTTGTCGGCCGACTCAACCACCTTCCATTCGCGGGCCTCGGGCGACCCTGGCTTGGCCGCCTCCGGCGGATAGGCCGTGGCAAATCCCACGCCCTTGGCATTGTCAAACTCCCCGCTGATCCGCCACTTCCGCACGAAGCCGAGCACCTCGGCGACATTCACCTTCTCACCATGCTCGGAGAGCCAGCCGGCGATGCGTTCGATCTGATCGACGTCACGGGCGGCGGCAAGGCACTCTCGATGGGTGGCTTTCTGAGCAGCCTCGTCCGTGGCCGACACCGCAGCCAGCCGTTTCTCGACCGCCTCGCGACGGAGGTCGAGCGCCGGATCGGCGAGCATCGTGTCGAGCAGGCCTTCGGCCCGCGGCTGGTCGCGGTCTTTGAGCCAGGAAAACGCCAGCGTTCTGACCCGGGCCGGCTGCTTCACGTCGGCCACGACCGCTGCGAGCGGCTCGACAGCAAGCGTGCTGCCCGACTGATCGACGGCCCGCTCAAGGCCGCTGCGGAGCCAGTTCGCGCCCGCCGGCGTGGCATCGGCAAACGCCGCCAGGCAGGGCACGATCCATGCCGCGGGAATGGCCGCAATCTGATCGGCCTGCGCCGCGAGCGCGGCCTGATCTCCAGGCGTCGCTGGCCCGCGGGGCCCGCCCGCGTGGGCAAGTTTTGTTGCGATCGCCACCGCCTCGGCCACACTCTGCGGCTTCTCGGCTGCCATTACAGCCGCCGATGTCATCAGACCTGCCGAGATCGCCACACCGATCCACACTGTGGCCCGCATTGCTCCGCACCTCATGGTAAACCCCATTGTTTGCGACACCCTGCTGGACGTCATCTTCGCCGACGGTGGCCAGCACCGCCGGAAGCGTCAGCAGTCTATCACCTGCCACTGGTTCAGTCGGGCCTACCCGATTCGGCCAATGAACAGCGAGTTCCAACTGCCGCCGGTGGGATGTGTGCGGGCCCGTTCGACCGTGACGGTAAACCCGCTCTGCCCCATCCGCTGCACGAAGGCCGGATCGGCATTGGCCGACCAGACGGCCAGGCAGCCACCAGGCCTGAGCGCGGATCGCGCCATCGAGAGGCCGGCAGCTGAGTAGAGCCGGCTGTTTGCGGCCGCGGTCAGGCCGCTCGCCCCGTTGTCGACATCGAGGATGATCGCGTCGAACCGGCCGCGGCTGGTCTTCAAGACATCGGCCACATCGCCAGCGATGATCTCCACACGCGGATCGGCCAGCACATCGGCCCCCAATCCAAACTCGGGCGTCTGGTTCCACTCGATCACGGCCGGCATCAGTTCGACAACGACGACCGTGGCGTTGGGGCCCAACTGTGCCAACGCGGCCCGCAGCGTGAAGCCCAGCCCGAGGCCGCCAATCAGCACCCTCACGGCGGATGCCGTACTTCGGATCTGGTCGCACGCCAACTCCGCGAGCCGCTCCTCGGAATGGTGCTGACGGGTGGACATCAACTCCACGCCGTCGACCCGAATCATGAACACGCCGTCGTGCTCATGGAGGGTCATCAGACTGCCATCGGGGGTCGTTGCCTGATCGCGCAGGATCGTTTTCTTCATGCCGGTCTACGGCCTTTGCATCGGCATCATTGCTAGGCTCCGCGACTGTCCGTCGGAAGCCACGCTAACGGTCCGCGGTTCGCTCGTGAACGCCCGCATGGGGGCCGTGAACCGGCTGCCATTGGTGCCCACGGTCCACGACGCCATCAGCGTAGAGCGATCGACCGTGCCCTCGATCGGCTGGCTCGTTCCAGAGATCGCATCATAGAAATTGCCTTTGATGACTCCCTTCCGATCCACGGCCAACTGCTGGTAGGTGTGCGGCTGGGCATTTTCCGGCGGCGCCACGGCAAACACGCCCAGCGGCAGCCAGTCGGAATCCGCTGCCACTGGAGCGGCCTGATTGTCATGACCTGCCGGGAGCACGAGCACGCTGTGCAGGCCGTCGTCACCGACGGCACCAGCGGTCGTGACTGCGGCGGAGTCGGTGGCCGCGTTGCCAGCCGCGTTGACCGGCTGCCCCAGCCAGGCGGTGACCGTGGCCACATCCGCAGCCCGCCACCAATCGGTCGGCGACTGCGTGGGCCGCCAGGCCTGCGGATACTTGGCATACCATTCCGGCGTGAACGCCATGGACTCGGGTGTCTTGGACTCAGGCGTCTTCAGCTGTGCCGCAGCGGCACCCGCCACGGCCGGCTGACCGGCGGGCGTCGGAGCCAGAGCCGGCTGGCGGGCCGGAACCTGCTGCGGGGCTGTCTTCCCTGCCTTCGCCGCAGTTGCTGCCGGCGGTGTGGTGGCTGGAGTCGGTGTCTTGGCAGGAGCGGGCTGACGACCTGCCACGCTCGGCGCTCCGGCCGCAGCCGGCGCTCCGGACTGAAGCAGCGCCCGCCGTCGGGGCCGCAGGACTGGACCCACCACAACCGGCGCGGGCACGGCCGCAGGAGGGGCGACACCCGGCGTTCCGGGAGGAGGCACCACGCCCCATCGCGCGAGTCGTCGAGGAGGAACCGCCAAGACCTCCGCCGGAACCACGCAGCTCGCGGCCACCACCAGCAACACCATCACTCGCAGTCCTGAGTATCGAGCCTTCACAGAGCACTTCCTTTCGCTGGTAGCACCACGGCACGCATGCCTGAAATCCGAACGCCACAGCATAGCAGGTGAGATCAATAGCCTGCCCGACAATCAGGGAGCCGGGGGTCGGTGGAAGCCGGATACACGCGAGTCCTGGCCATCGTGGCCAGACTCGCTTGGCGGGCCTCCGCCCGCTGGTGCTGCGCCTGGCATCCTGCCATGCAGAGTTCAATCACCGTGTGACGAGCCGGGGGTCGGTGGAAGCCGGAGCGAGTTGGGCTATCCTGCCCCCGAGTCGGAGGCTTGCACCGCCCCCGGCGGTTTGGGCCACTCGACATAGGTAGGACGCACTCCGGCCTCTCTCAATACCCCGCCCCGGCGGCGACCTGGGGGGCTTGAACGGCCGGGCGTCCCAGCCGCATGTTGGCCTCGTCGAGAATGGCACTCGCGCGGGCCGTGCCGCAGCGGGTCACGCCCAATGCCCGCATCGCCAGCAGCGTGTCGAGGTCGCGAATGCCACCGGCCGCCTTCACCTGCACGCTCGCCGGGGAGTGCTTCCGCATCAGGGCCAGATCCTCCATCGTGGCGCCGCCAGTGCCGTAGCCGGTGGAGGTCTTCACCCAGTCGACCCCAAGCTCACCGCAGATCTCACAGAGGCGGATCTTCTGGGCATCGCTCAGATAACAGTTTTCGAAGATCACCTTGATCTTCCGGCCCGCGGCGTGCGTGGCCTCGGTCACGGCCCGGATGTCGGATCGCACAGCGTCCCAGTGGCCGCTGAGCACCTCGGAGATGGTGACCACCATGTCGAGTTCCTCGCCGCCATCGGCGAGTGCCTGCAGCGTCTCGGCCACCTTGGTGCTCGTCGTGTTGGCACCGTGCGGAAAACCGATCGTCGTGCTCGCCCTGACCGTTGACCCGGCCAGCAGTTCGACGCACCGCCGCAGTGCAAACGGCATGATGCAGACACTGGCGACATCGTAGGCACGTGCCAACTGGCAGCCCGTCTCCAGTTCGGCCGCCGTGAGCGTCGGAGCGAGGAGCGCGTAATCGATCATCTTGGCGACGTCGGCGTAGGTGTAGGTGGGCGTCGCCGCGTGGGTCATGGCAGGAGTCCGTGATGCCGTGGTGAGAGGACAGGAGTCGCACCCGCTTGCGCGGGCTTCGTCTCCTCGGGTTTTGTGAACCATTCTGGCCACAGGCCCACCATCGTGGGCCGAGAGAGGCAGAAAATAACCCAGACGCACCAAAAGACATGCGTCCAGAGATAGGTGGGCCGATTCCAATGATGGAGAACCCCGTAGCAGATCGCTATCAGGGACAGCCCCATCAGAACAAGATTGGGCATCAAGACGAGAATTCGGGCCAGGAGGTTGATGTCTCTCACAATCTTGGTGTTCACCTGATACCTCGGCCTCTCCTGCGGATGGACCAGGGCCGTAAAGATGGCGACCAGATAGACGGACCAGAGGCCGGCCTGGACCCGAAACGACTTCATGTCCTGCTTGTGGTTGGTCATGGACCAGTTCATCCAGCGCATCAGGCCGAGATACGGCATGCGATAGGCCAGAAAGAGCCAGACCGGTGCTGACAACACAAAGTTCCCTGAGAACAAGCCCCAGATGGGCATCACGAAGAAAATCGGATAGGCGATCCCGAACATGATGTAGTGATAGCCAAAATGGAAATATGCGACCTTTTGATGCCAGCTGAGTCCTTTCCGGAAAAAGGGGTTGTCCCAGAACAGGATTCTCACGGAGTCGGTCGCCCACTGCCGTCGCTGCTGCTGTTGGGCGATGATGTCGCTGGGCGCCGTCCCTTGCGTGAGGGGAAAGGGGTAATAGACGGAATGCCAACCCTTGTCCTCGAGCAACATCGAGCTGTGCAGATCCTCCACCAGGCTCCATTCACAAAACCCCCCGATCTCCTCCACCGCTTTCCTCCGATAAATCACCCCGCTTCCGCAGGAGATCGAGGCATTGCAGGCGTTTTTGCTGATTTGCATCGCCTCATAAAAGACGGTGTCGTGATTCCCCCAGGGATCGTCCTTGGGAACGCTGAACGACTGCCGGCTGCCGACAAAACCGATCTCGGGAATCTGAAAGTATCCAATCATCCGTCGAATGACTTCCGGCTGCGGCACCTGATCGGCATCGAGGGTCATGACAAACGGGGAGGACGTGATCCGCATCCCGTGGTTGAGATTTCCTCCCTTGGCGGCGATTCGTTCGGGGCGGGTGGTGTAGTGGAAGTTCAGCCGGGTCGCGAGCTCCTTCACCTCTTCGGAGGGCCCGTCGTCCAGGACCATGACATGCAGATGGGGGTAGTCGATCTTGGCAACGGCTTCAAAGGTGGGGCGAACCACCTCCATCGGCTCCCTGCAGACCGTGATCAGCAGGTCGACATCCGGCGGCTCCCCTTTCCAGTCCATCCCTTCCGGAGGATGGTACCGCTTGTCGGACAACATGTCGGCCCAGACCAACACGCAGACGAAGCAGATCAACTCGGCGAGGAGAAATACGCCGGCAGCCAGAGGGTGGTTCCAGTCCAACTCCGTGACCAGCCAATGAAGATAGATGACCCCTGAAATCGCGGTGAGCACGAAGAGGAGCAGATTCAACCGCCGCGCGGATCTCACCGCGGCGTCTTGGTAGCGGCGGGATCGGCCCGTGTTTGGAGTGGTGTACATGGCATCCAACGACGTTCATCGCATCAAACGATGTTCATCGCTTCAAAGGCCCCCCGGCGATGTTCCACTACGAAATTATACCACTGTCTGCTCGAACGCATTCGCCATAGGTCGAACGCAGGATGCGTCAGACCACTCGTTTAGTCGGTCTCTGCATCGGCCACGATGCGGCCCGCCCGCTGTGCCTGCACGAGTGCTGCATGGTCTTGCTCGGTCTGGTCGGCGTAGGCAACCGCGAAGCTGCCTATTGCCAGGTCAAACTGATCGCCGCGGCCCAGGTAGCCACTGATCGCCGCGGCGTCGCCCGATCGAGCGTGTGCCCGCGCCAGCGCCCACCCGCACAGATCCGCATAGCGGTCCAGGCCACACGGCTCCAACTCGTCGATCGGTGCCGTGTACTTCATGTCGCGAAGTTGCCGCACGTAGTAATCGTGTCCGTCACGGGCCCGCAGCCATCCCAGGAAAATATCGCTGGCTGCCTGAATCATCCGCTGCCCAGCGACGACACGCTGCCCCTGGTTGGCGTACGGCGATGGCCCGGCGTATGGGGCCAGCACCGACTGCCTCGCCTCCTTGATCTGCAGCAACAGGGGATTGCGATCGTCGCACACCAGCAAGGCCACGAAACAGCGCGTGCCCACGCTGCCAATGCCCACCACTCGGACGGCATAGTCTTCCAGGCTGTAGCGGTCGAGCACAAACCGGCGGGATTCTTCCAGCGACTGCAGATACTGCTCGAGGCCCCGCCGCACGATCCGCAATGCCCGCTCGTCATCCACGCGGGTCGTCAGTGGCGGTGACTCGACGAATTGCCGGCGCTGGCCCACCTGCTCCGTGATCTTCGGAAGCATCCGCTCGCCCACACGCTGCCGGGCTTTGGCGGCCATCTGCTCCCGCAACCGGCGAGACACGTCGTCGGTCGCGTTGGCGACCAGATCGTCGGCATCGATGTGAAAGTACCAGGTCTCAAGCGGGCTCATCTCCGCAAACTCGTGCATGTGCCCGCGATAACTGGCCGCGCTGCGCACCGCCACCTCGGCACAGCGATCTTCGGCAAACCCGTTCACCCGCGCCGCCACCACCAGGCTCGCCGCCAAACGCTTCACATCCCACTCCCACGTCGCGCGCAGCGTCTCGTCGAAGTCGTTGATGTCGAACACCAACTTGCGCTCGGGTGTTGCGAACAACCCAAAGTTCACCAGGTGGCAGTCGCCACACGCCTGCACCTTCAGGCCCGTCGTGGGCGTTCCAGCCAGATCGCAGGCCATCACCGCCGGCGCTCCTCGCAAAAACGCGAAGGGATTCCGCAGCATGCGGCCAAAGCGAATTGGCGTGAGGTGGGGCAAGCGACCTTCGTTCGACCGCTCGAGCATCTCGATCACATCGCAGCTGCCTGCGCGCAATGCCCACACGCCGTGCGATGATCGCGGCACGTTCAGCCGTAGGGACTTGCCGGATTGTTGCCT
>CANFQO010000066.1 GCA_947449135.1 Planctomycetaceae bacterium
GCAAGAAGCAGCCTGATCAACCGCTATCCGAATGCCATCTGCGTGTCGGCTGCCACTGGCGATGGTCTGGGAGAACTGCTGCGGGCGACCACCGCAAGCCTCAGTCGTGGCTTCCGTGACGTCGACATCCAGACCGATCCCGGCAATGGGCGGCTGCTGGCCTGGCTCAATGCCCACGGCGAGGTCCTGTCGCGAAACTTCGTTGAGGACCGGGTCACAATCCACTGCAGGATTCCGGTGAATATGCTGGGGCGGATTCCGCCTGGCGAGGCCGTCGTGATGCCGCACGAATCACCCGCCGGTCGTCTCGCCCGCGATGCCGCGGGCACGCGAGAAGAAGACTCATGATTCCGCAGCCGCAGGACGCGGAGCACCATGCGCCACGCCGGCTCGGCTGGCGTCGGAATCTGGTCGGCTCTCGTGTCCTCGTCACAGGGGCAACCTCGGGCGTAGGTCGGGCGATCGCTCTGGAACTGGCCCGCCGCGGCGCACGGGTGCTGGCCACGGGCCGCCGTGGTGAGCGTCTGGCTGAGGTCGCAGAGGCAGCCGCTGGCCTCGAGGGCAGCCCGCTGCTCCATGCAGCGGGCGATATCACCTCGCCTATCTTTCGTCGCAAGCTGATCCACACGGCCATCGAGCACTTCGGAGGCCTGGATCTGGTCGTGGCGGCCGCGGGGAGCGGGGCAATCGGCAGATTTCGCGACGCCACAGCCGACACGCTCACGGAAATCATGGCCGTCGATTTTTTCGCACCGGCGGAACTCGTTCGCGAATCGCTGCCGGCCTTGCTTGCCGGTCGCGACCCGGCGATCGTGCTCGTGGGCTCGATCCTCGGCTACCATCCGCTGCCGCTGCATGCGGAGTATTGCGCCGCCAAAGCCGCCCTCCGGTCGCTGGCCGGAACGCTGCGGACGGAACTCGCTGCCGATGGGATCGGCGTGCTGCTGGCCAGCCTCGGCCCCACTGAATCGGAGTTTTGGAACCACCTGCTCACGGGAAGCCGTCCAGGCTGGTCCCGCGGCAGGGCGATGTCGGCTGCCCGCACGGCCCGCATCATCGTTCGGGCGATCGTTTGGCGAAGGCGCGAGGTGCTGCCCGGCTGGCGGGCCAAGGGCTTCGCGCTCCTGGCCCGACTCTTCCCCCGCCTGATCGATCGGTCGCTCCGTCACAGGATGCGTCGCAGCCGCTAATCTCCCGCAAGCCGCTACAGCGACTTCACCGAGCACGTTGGAGTTGACTGTTTCGAATGCAGAATCCGTGAGGGGCTGGCCGGGCCCCGAGAGCCGGCGTTGCTGACAAGCGCAGGCAGGATGCCGGAGCGCAGTCAGCATCGAGTGAGCGAAGGCCAGGATGGCCGTAGCGAACGTCCGGCGACGGGGTATGGGCAGCCCCGAACCGCGGCCAACTCGTAAGGGGCAAGCGTCCACAATTGGATGCTCCCCGTAGGAACCACGATGCGATCTACAGCGATTCGCCGATCGCCAGCAATTCTTCCGCATCGAGCACTGCATCGTTCGATTCAAAGAGACGTCGAATGGCGGCGCGATGGATTTTCATCTTCGTGCCACCTACGCCGAGAGCACCGTAGACAACCGCGGCTCCGTCCTGCCTGGCCTTGTCGTTCGCTGCGATTCCTTCGATACCTGCCGGCGGAACGGCGTTCAGATCGATCAACACCTGCGCCCGGCCGGCAAGCCCGCGAGCAGCGGCGTCGAGCAGGGTCACGCCCGCGGCGCCTGCCGCCACGATCAGATCCGCAGCAGCGATTGCGGTGGCCAGGGGTGTCCCGCTGGTGATGGCCCCGCTGGACTCGAGCGGTTCGAGTCGGCCTGCCGGTACGACCGCCTTGATCCGTCCACAGACCTCTGCAGCCCTCGAGAGCGAGCGGGAAGCGACAGTGACCATCACGCCCTTGCGGGCCAACAACCGGGCGACACGCTGCCCCACAGGGCCGGTGCCCCCGAGCACGACGGCGCGGAGGGATCCAGCCGCGGACGAATCACCCAGCGGCAGGTGACGACCTGCAGCAACCACGGCGGCGCTGGCGGTCGTGTTGGCACCGGCCGGATCGAGCAGCACGCTGACGCGCACCGGCCCGAAGAATGTCTGCCGTACCCGTTCGCACACCGCTTCCGCGGCAGCCACATCGGAGCCGCCGATGAAGATCGCGGTTGCTGCCAGATCGGCGCCGCCCCGCGTGAACATGGCCCCGTGCACCAGCGACACGGCAGCATCAGGGGTCACGTTGCCATGCCGCAAGAGCACCTCGGCACCGGCATCGACCGCCACGATCGAATCAAACGTGCTCGGCTGAGGATCGCAATCGAGTTGAATGAGTATCCGCGACGCGGCCATCGTAACGCTCCCCTGCAGCAGCAGATGCGACAATCAGATACGAGAACCAGAAACGACAATCAAAACGGGGGTGGGCAGCAATGCCCACCCCCGCATGGTTTTCCAACAGTCTCAAGGCCCCAAGCACACAAATGACTGAGATGGCTCTGTGTGCGTGAAACCCGCAGGCAGGATGCCTGCTGCCAGCCCCAAGCACACAAAGGCCATGGATGGCTTTGTGTGCGTGAAACCCGCAGGCAGGATGCCTGCTGCCAGCCCCAAGCACACAAAGGCCATGGATGGCTTTGTGTGCGTGAAACTAGAAGCCACGGAACGGATGAGCGGCCTTGTCCTTGCCGGCGACCATTTCGTCGACGGTCGGCTTGCCGTGCATCGCGTTGGAGATGGCATCGACGGTGGCCTTGTAGTTGTACTCGTAGATCTTCTTGTCATCAGCGGCAAGCCAGTGGATGAACACGCCGCAGACGATGACGAGATGCTCGGCTTCGGCCTTCGGAATCACGCCGCTGGCAACACTGTCGGCCACGGCCTTGGCGACGGCGGCCTGCGCCGGTCCGAACATCTGCACGGCCTGCTTCGCGCCCTTGATCGTGACCTTCGTGATCATGACGGTGGCGGGCTTCACGGCCAGATTCGGCGTGAGCACGGCCAGGAGGTTCGAGTGACCTTCGCTCTGCCGGGCCAACGCGTTGGCAAATGCCACGCCCACCGGGCCATCCTTGCTGCCGATCAGCAGGTCGATATGGGCGATCTCGTTGCCTTCGCCGCTGAGGGCCTCACCAATGTACATCGACATAACCGTTGGTCTCCTTACGAGGGGGAACTACATACCGTGCAATGAAGGCGAGAGAATACCATTCAGCCTATGACGTTGAAACCCGGCTCCTCCAAACCCGGCCCTGCTGCACCTGTGCCGCGGTCGCGGGAGTCCGTGGTCGGCCCCAAGGACGGGTGGTGATTGTGAATCGCCCCAACACAAGCGATCGTTCGATGCCTTCACCTCACGACCAGCCGTTGGTGATTCTGGGCGCGAGTGTGCGCGCCATGGCGGAGTCGGCACGCCGAGCCGGCCGGGCTGTGTATGCCGCCGATCTGTTCTGCGACGTCGACCTGCAGGCGATCTCCACGGAAGCGGTGGCGGTGACGAATGAATCTGGTGACGCTGCGGGCGGCTATCCGTGGAGCCTCCGCACGGCGGCGGCCACCTTCCCCCCATCAGCAGCTTGGTGCTACACAGGTGCGATCGAAAATCATCCCGACCTTGTCGATGCCATCGCCGGCGTGCGGCCGCTGGCCGGCAATCCGGGCGACGTGCTGCGTCAGGTGCGAGACCCCGCGCAGGTTGTTGACGCCGCCTCCGCCGCGGGCCTGGTATTTCCAGAAACCCACCTCTCACCCTGCGGCGTCCCGATCGATGGCACGTTTCTGATCAAGCCAATCGCGGGGGCGGGCGGCCGCGGCATCCAACGCTGGACGCCGGAAGTGGCCTCGGACTATCGGCGCCATCATGCCGGTGACCCTAATCCTCTTCATGTCTGGCAACGCTTCGAGGCAGGCCTCTCTCTCTCGGCGGCGTATTGCCTGTCGCCGGGAACAGCGTCGCCGGGAACAGCGCGGCTGCTGGGACTCACCCGACAACTGATCGGGGAACCATGGTGCCGTGCCGGTCGGTTTGCCTGGTGTGGTGCCGTCACACTCTGGCCCAACCGCGTCTCTCCCGACTACGGTCGCCTGGCGGCGCGGCTCCACCGGCTTGGCGACATACTGGCAGACCAGTTTCATGCGGTCGGCCTCGTGGGAGTTGATCTGGTGGCTGATGAGGCAGGAAGGCTCACGGTGCTCGAGGTCAACCCGCGACCGACAGCATCCATGGAACTCTTCGAGCGGTCCGGCGTGTGCTCGATGGCGGCCAGCCACCTGTCCGCCTGTGGATTTCCAGCGTCAGCACGCCTGCCGCAACCCACAGGGCCGGCCGAACCAGCAACGATCTGGGCGAAAGCGGTGCTGTTCGCGGAGCAGGCCACGCCCATTTCACAGCCGCTCATCGACGCTCTGATTCTCGAGGCCAGTGCCTGGACAAAGGCCGATGGCGGCTGGCCGGCACTGGCCGACATCCCCCGTCCCGGACAGATCCTCGCCGCCCGCGGGCCGGCGGTCACGATCTTCGCCACAGGACGCACGGCAGACGATGCGATCTCCGCTCTGCGCGGTCGCGTCGCCCGCATCGACGCCTTGCTGACGGCCGCCCGCACACCGAAGGCCGATGGCAGCTAGCCCGCCATGCGCTGCGGCACCACCTGCTCGCCCACCGAAGCGAGTGCGAGATAGTTCATCAGGTAGGCGTCCTCGGTCGTGTCCTGATAGAAGTCCTTGAGCACCGAGATGGCGCGGAAGCCCAGCGAACGGAAGAAGAGCTGCGCCGGAAGATTGGTCTCCCGCACCTCCAGCACGATTCGATTCCGTCGTTCCGGCGTCAGCTTCCCGATGAGCTTCTCCATCATCCTCGTGCCGATCCCGAGCCGGCGATGCGACCGGGCCACGGCAAAGTTGAGCACGTGCAGGCGGCTGCGGTGGAGTTCATAGATCATGAAGGCGACCACTGAGTCGCCCGACTCCGCTACCATGCCGATGCAGTTCCGCTGCCGCAGGCAGCGGGTGAAGTCCTCGTCTGACCAGGGAAACTCGAAGGCCTCCTGCTCGACGCCGAGCACTTCACGCATGTCGCGACGGATCATCCAACGGACGTGAATCCGCAGCCGCTCTTCCTGTGTCGATCTCACGGGTGAAAAAACTCCCTGCGTCGTTGTCGGAGGATCTGTTTCTGGTCCGAAAGGATGCCGTGCGGCCGGGCCGCGTCTTCCTTGCGTCTTCCCGGCGTCATCGACCCGGTCGGTGGTCGGCGGGGGGCGAACCGTAGCAGGCCCCCACACCGCCGCCAAGAGGTTTCGTGTGGCATCGCAACGGACAAAAGGAAAGGACTTGAGCCCGGCGAAGCACCCTTGACCGCCTTCCCGATGGCACCTACCCTCCCTGCCCTTGGTTGGAAAAAAAGCCTTCCGAAACCACCGCTATGGGACCGCGTTCGGGACATGCCCGCCTCGACGGTAGGACGCGCAACGAAACAGTGGCAGCGACGATGCACGACGAACACGACACGCAGCACGATCGACCCCACCGCGACTTTGCCACGGCGCCGCGGCTGGCATGGCTCCTGCTCGGGCTGTTCCTGGTCGCCACGATCGGCTGCGCCGGACCGGCCATCCGCAGTCAGAGCCCTGAGATCGAAGCCCTCGCAGCCCTCGAGGCTGACACAAAACTCATCGGAGACTACGCGGCCCCCTGGGGCCTCAACGCTCAGCGCATCGAACGCGCAGCGCTTGTCACCGGACTGGCCGGCACCGGCAGCGATCCGCCGCCGAATGCCCAGCGGCAGTCGCTCATGGCAGACATGCAGGCCCGTGGCGTCGTTGAACCCAACGGTCTGCTGGCCTCGACCTCGACGTCGCTCGTGTGGGTGCACGGCTACCTGCCGCCAGGCGTCCGCCGTGGCGACCGCTTCGACATTCATGTCGAAGTCCCACCCGACTGCGAAACCACAAGCCTCAACAACGGCTGGCTGATGGAGACGCGGCTGGCTGAGATGGCCGTCTTGGGCAGTCGGATTCGCGATGGTCACGTGCTCGGGGTCGCCGAAGGCCCACTCCTCGTGGACCCGGTCTCAACGGGCACACTCGATCCGGTGTCGAAACTCCGAGCCAAAGTACCGGGCGGCGGCGTGGCACTGCAGTCGCGACCGATCGGCTTGATCCTGGCTCCGGAACACCGTTCTGTCCCGTTGTCGAAGCGAATTGGCGATTGCATCAACCGCCGCTTTCACACCTCTATTCGCGGCGCGAAACGAGGTGTCGCGACCCCGAAGACCGACCGCTACATCGAGCTCGAGATCCCACCCGTCTATGCCGACAACCTCGGCCGGTACATCCGTGTCGTCCGCAGCATGGCCGTGGTCGAGCCGCCGGGCGGACGCCATGCGCGGCTCGAACTGCTCCGGCGTCAGCTCTCCGATCCAGTCACAGCGCCGGGAGCGGCCATCCGTCTGGAGGCGATGGGGAGAGAGGCTATTCCCACACTCCGCGACGCACTCGAGTCGAAGGATGCCGAGATTCGCTTCGCCGCCGCGGAGGCGCTCGCCTATTTGGGCGAGTCGGCTGCGGCACCGCATCTGGCCGAGGCGGCCACCAGTCTGCGAAGCGCACGGGCTGCGGCACTTGCCGCGCTCGGCACGATCGATGACGCCAATGGAATCGACGCACTGCGATCTCTCCTCACCAGCACGAGCGCCGAAACCCGCTACGGCGGCTTCCGAGGGCTGTGGAAGATCGATCCAACCTCGCCGCTCGTCCGAGGAGATCGGCTTGGCGATGCCTGCTCGCTCCACGTGCTCGACGTCAAGGGGCCGCCGCTGGTGCACGTGACCCGCAGCCGGCGTCCGGAAATCGTGCTCTTCGGCACCGAGCATCCGGTGGGTGCCGGCCTGCGTGCGGAGGCTGGTCCGGCGATCGTGGTCGTCGTCGACGGCCCGACCGCGCTCGTCAGCCGCTTCGTGGCAGGCGATCCCGACCAACAAAACGACGTTCCCGCTCGCTTGGAGACGATCATCCGCGCGATCGTCGAGCTCGGCGGCACCTACCCGGACGTCGTCCAGTTTCTCCAGCAGGCCAGTTCCCACCATGCGTTGCAGAGCCGCCTGGTCTTCGACGCCATCGCCGACGAGGAGGGCCGCCTGAGCATTCACGAGGAGGCCTCCGCCAGAGGCCGCGACATTCCATCCACATCATCTGACGAGATCGCGCCGGCCGGCGACGGTGCCGCCGCCGCGGTTCCGCTCACGGACGAGTCTTCATGACCAGGCTCACGGCCCTCGAACTGTTCGGCTTTAAGAGCTTCGCCGACCGGACGCGGTTCGAGTTTCCCGCGGGCATCACGGCGGTCGTCGGCCCGAATGGATCGGGCAAGTCGAACGTCGTCGACGCGATCAAGTGGGTACTCGGCGAGCAGTCGGTCCGTAGCCTCCGCGGCCGCGACATGACCGACGTGATCTTCGCGGGATCGGGCGGCCGAAAGCCGCTCAATGCCGCCGAAGTATCGCTCATCTTTGACAACGCCGATGGCCTGTTCACCATCGATGCGCCGCAGGTGCAGATCACCCGCCGCGTTTACCGCAGCGGAGAGAATGAATACCTCATCAACGGTGAGGCCTCGCGGCTCCGCGACATCCGCGAACTCTTCTCGGGCACGGGCGCCGCGACCGAGGCCTACAGCGTCATCGAACAGGGCCGCGTGGACGCCCTGCTGGTAGCGTCGGGCCGCGACCGCCGCGCCGTGTTCGAGGAAGCCGCCGGCATCACCCGCTTCCGGGCCAGGCGAACCGAGGCACTCCGCCGGCTGGAACGAAGCGAGCAGAACCGGCAACGGCTGGCGGACATCGTCGGAGAAGTATCGAGCCGGCTGGAAACGGTGCGGCACCAGGCCGCGCGAGCACGCCGCTGGCAGCAGATGACCGACCGGCTGCGAACGCTGCGGCTGTCCGCCGCGGCAGAGGATCTCGCCGAGGTCGATGCCGCGGTGGCTCGCGTCGAAGCCGCGCTCGCCACAGCTCGCGACGAGCTTTCTGCCACCGAGGCCCGCGCCAACGAGGCCACCAACACCGCCACCGTACTCGCCGCATCGGAAGCCGACCTGCAGCCCAGGCTGGAGGCGTCACGGGCGGCGCTCGCCACCGACAAGGCGAGGGCTGCAGCCGCCGAAGCCACTCTCGCTGCGCTCTGGGCGCGGCGACGGGACCTCGAGGCAGAGTTGGTGCGGCTTGAGAACGATCTGCAGCGGGCCGCCCGCGACCAGTTCGCGGCAATCCGCGCCGTCGCTGCAGCCAAAGACGACGTAGCGGGAATCGAGACGGAATCGCTCGGGCTGACCGAGCGACTGACTGCCTGCGAACAGGCTGCAGCCGGCTCGCACGAGCATGCGACTCGGGCCAAGCAGGCGGTCACCGACCGCACAACCTGTGTCGATGACATCGAACGGTCCCGCCAGAAACTGCAGTCCGATCTCGATCGTGCGGCCTCCCGCGTCGAGGAATCACACCGCGTCGCCGACTCGTGGCGGACGCGGATCGATGCGGCCCGGCTGAACCTGGCGCGAATGCAGGAATCAGCCGCGACGTGGGAGGGCACCATCGCGGCACTCGCCCAGCGGATGGCCGCGGTCGAACGCGAACTCGAGACGCTCGATGTCACCCAGCGTGAACGGTCTGAGGCGGTGGATGCTGCGTGGCATGCACTCGCCGGCTGGCAGTCCAAGCTCGAGGCCTGCCGCGAACGGCGCACGATGCTCGAGGAAATGGTTCGCCGACAGGAGGGATTCTCCGATGCGGCACGGAGACTGCTGGCCGAGACTGATCCCGCTCACGCCGTGCCGGGACTGATCGGGCCGCTGGCCGATCTTGTCGATGCCGATGTGGCATGGGCACCGCTCGTCGATCTCGCGCTCGGCACGCTTGGTCAGGCACTCGTCGTCGAATCGCTCGACGATCTGATCCGCTGGCAATCCGCATGGTCGCTGACCGCAGAAGCCCGCCAGACACTGGCGGCCGGCGGCCGCATCGGCTTCCTGTCGGCCCAGGCAACGCGTGAGCACGTTCCCTTCGCCGCCGACGATCAGCCGGGAATCGTTGGCCGCCTCGACCACCTGATCGGCCTGTCCGAAGCCACCGCCACCGACCTACCACCGACCGATAGGCGACGGATCGTGGCGATGCTGCTCGGCAGGGTGTGGGTCTGCGAACAGCTTTCGGATGCTGTTCCCCTCGTCGCCGCAGCCCCGCCTGGCACACTCTTCATCACGCGAGGCGGTGAATGCCTCTCGGCCGACGGTGGACTCGAAATCGGCCAGCCCGGCGCCGCCACGGGGCTGGTCGCCCGCCGCAGCGAACTGAAGGCGCTCGACCAGCGGCATGACGAACTCACCCGCACCGTGGCAGACGCTGGCACTCTGATCGAGCAATTGCAGTCGGACTTGGCAGCAGTCCGGCAGGAGATCCGCCAGGCGCAGGGACGGAAGCAGCAGGCCGCGGAACGCGTCGCCTCGTCACGGGCAGAATTCGATCGCACCGCGCGAGAGCAGGTTGCAGCCGGTGACGCGCTGACGGCGATGGAGTCGAGCCTGCACGATGCCGAGCGGCAGACCGTCGAACTGGCCGCCACGCGCGATGCCGCACAGACCGCCCTCACGCATGCCGACAACGATCTCACCGACGCCCGGCAGCAGCTCGCGAGGGCCCGAAACGATGTCGACTCGCTCGACCGGTCCCGGGGCGAGGTGATCGACGAAATTCATCGACTGCGGATCGGCCAGGCCACGTGCGCTGAACGGCTGGCTCGAGCCCGCGACGGCGTTTCGGCACGACTGGCAGATCTGGAGTCGCGTCGCGGCGAACTGGAAACCTCCAGGGGTCGGCGCTGCGACATCGAACAGCGGCTGGGCGGCATCGACCTCGATCTGCTGACCGCCTGCGGCCAGCATGCCGAGGCGATGGTGGCCGCTGAGCGATCCACCGCGGATCTGGCAGAACTCGTGGCCGGACAGGACCGGGTCGCGTCAGACAAACGAAGCGTCACTGAGGTATTGGAGCAGGCCCGAACCACGACGCAGCGGCTGGCAGAGACGATCCACACGCACGAACTGGAGGCAGGCGAGGCGCGGCACCGCCGCACTCGGATCATTGAGCGAATTCGGGATGACTACGACATCGCCATCGAAGACATCGTCGCTCAGAACCCCGCGTCGCCTCAGCCCGGCCCGTCCACCGCCATGGAAGGGGAGGCGGACGATCTCCCGGTCGTTCCGGCCGACCGCGGCGAACTCGATGTGGAAATTGAGACTCTTCGCCGCAAGCTTTCGTCCATGACGACCGTCAACATGGAAGCGCTGGCCGAAGCAGAAGCGCTGACCGAACGGCTCACAGGTCTCGAGACGCAGCTCGCGGACGTGACCAATGCAAAACTGACGATCGAGCAACTGGTGGCCCGGATCGACGATGAGAGCCGACGGCTGCTCGGCGAGACGATCGAAACGGTCCGCGGACACTTCCGCGAGCTGTTTGAACGGCTCTTTGGCGGTGGCCAGGCCGACATCGTGCTCGAACCCGGGGTGGACCTCCTGGAAACGTCGGTGGAGATCGTGTCGCGGCCGCCCGGCAAGGAGCCGCGGAGCATCTCGCTCCTCTCCGGAGGCGAGAAGACGATGACCTGTGTCGCCCTGCTGCTGGCGATCTTCCGTTCGCGGCCCAGCCCGTTCTGCGTGCTCGACGAAGTCGATGCCGCACTCGACGAGGCCAACGTCGACCGGTTTGCAGGCGTGCTCCGTGACTTTCTCTCGTCGACTCAGTTTATCGTCGTCACCCATTCGAAAAAGACGATGGCTGCCGCCGACACCCTCTACGGGGTAACCCAGGAGGAGTCGGGCGTGTCGAAGCGGATCTCCGTGCGTTTCGAATCTGCAGCGGCCTCATCGGCCCGACCGGCAAAAAAAGCCGCGTGAACAGGCCTTTGGCGCCTGTCGTGCACGGTGCCACCGGTGCGTTCCCCAAGAACGGCTCAAGTCTCACGACGTGATCTTTCGATCTAACCCTCTGTACGGTCATGCCGCGTACGTGTCCTGGTGAAAACCGGGACTCGACCGCGGAATGAAAGCAGGGGGGGACACCTGCGAGTCACGGAACCGGGCAACAGCGTCTTCGGACGCTCGTTCTGCACGGTTCCCTCTCACACCCCCTCCCGGCTTCTAGGCCGGCCTTCGTGGGGTCGACGACGCGGTCGGTTCCACGACGAAATTTCCGCGTCAAAGGGGGGCTGGGTTCCGCTGCTCATGAGTTGCGGGCTGGCCAGGACAGTTCCGGACACGAATGATCCACATGGAGTCCAAGTGATGAAGGTTTTCACGACAGGCCAGGTCGCCAAGATCTGTAAAGTTGCTCCCCGCACGGTGAGCAAATGGTTCGATTCCGGCCGATTGAAGGGCTACCGGATTCCCGGCAGCCAGGATCGCCGCATTCCCCGCGAATACCTGATCAAGTTCCTCAAGGAACACGGGATGCCGCTGGGTGACCTCGAGGACGAGGCGATGGCGAAAGTGCTGCTCGTCGGTCAGGATCAGGTCCTGATCGAGAACCTGAAGAAGCAGCTGCCGGTCGAAAAGTCGTTCAAGATTCAGGTGGCTGCCAGTGGCTTCGAGGCCGGCATCCAGGCCGAGAGCTTCCACCCCGACTGCATCGTGGTGGACTACTCGATCGGTCGGATCGACGCCCAGCAGATCTGCCAAAACCTGCGTCGCAATCCCGAGTATGCCGATACCATCGTGATCGCCCTGCTGCCGGACGACGGCTCGCAGATCACGGTCGATCGGGCCCACGTCAACGAGAGCTTCAAGAAGCCGTTCGACGTCGCCCTGCTGGCCGAGCGGCTTCGCACGCTGATCGGTGCCCGCAAGGAACTGGTCTAGTACAGGCTGGAACGTCCAACCCCATAGCCGAGGGCCGGCGTGTCGCAGACACGCCGGCCCTTGTGCGTTACCATGCCGGCCATGACCACACCCCACGGCATCCGCATGATCGACGTCGGCTCCAAGCCGGTGTCCCTCCGCACCGCCAGAGCCTCGGCCCGGCTGCGGGCCCTGCCCGAGACGATCCGCCGGATCCGTGATCACGAACTCGACAAGGGCGACGCCATCGCCACGGCGCGACTTGCCGGCATCATGGCCGCCAAGCGGACGAGCGACATCGTGCCGCTATGCCATCCGCTGCCGCTCGACTCGGTGGAGATGTCACTGTCGTTTGCCAAGCCGGAATGCGTCGTCATCGAGGCCGTGGTGCGAGCCACTGCCCGCACGGGCGTGGAGATGGAGGCGCTCACCGCCGTCACCGCCGCGGCGCTTGCCATCTACGATATGTGCAAGTCGATCGACCGCGACATGTCGATCGAGGCCGTCCGCCTTGAAGAGAAGACCGGGGGCACCCGCGGCGACTATCACAGGGCCGGAGGCCCGGATCAGAACCAGCGACCGGAGGTCGCCAAGGAAACATGAGCACGACGCTCATGGTTTCCGGGTAGCAAGACCGGGGGCACCCGCGGCGACTACGTGCGTTCCTGAACGATCGTCTCGGCGAGGATCGGCTCGAGTTCCTCGACGAAATCCCGCACGTCCTTGAATTCGCGATAGACGCTGGCAAACCGGACGTAGGCCACGGTGTCGAGGGCTTTGAGCAGTTCCATCAACCGCTCTCCGAGCACGCCGCTGGGCACCTCGTTCTCATAACTGCCGTAGAGCTCGGCCTCAAGTGCCGACACCACGCCCTCGATGTCATCCGCGGTCACCGGCCGCTTCCAGCACGCCTTGGCAAGCCCCCGCTTGATCTTGTCTCGATCGAAGGGCTCCCGATCGCCCCCCTTCTTCACCACGGAGAGCAGGTGCCGCTCCACGCGTTCATACGTGGTGAACCGCCGCCGGCAGCCCACGCATTCCCGGCGGCGCCGGATAGACGCGCCGTCGTCTCCAGCGCGTGAATCAATCACGCGGTCGTTGTCGATTCGGCAGAAGGGGCATCGCATGGGCGGGGTCCTCCACTGGCTCGCGGTGGATCCCGCGGCAGTCTTCGGCCGGAGCATCCTAGAAGCAGTCCCCGAAAAGCTGCAAGTCGGCCGGTCGGGGGGCTGCTCAGGCTACTCCCCCGCAGCAGGATCCTCGTGGGGCAAGGCATCGGATGGCTTGCCGTCGCGCACCAGCTTCCAGTCGCGACGCTGGCGGGAGGACGGAATGTCCATCGCCTTGCGGTATTTCGTGACCGTGCGGCGGGCCACGGTGATCCCCTGGCTGGCGAGAATCTTGATGAGATCATCGTCGCTGTAGGGCTTGTCCTTATGCTCGTTGTCGATGATTTCCTGGAGCTTGCCGCGAACCGTGTCCCAGGCCACCTCGTCACCATCCGCGCTGACGGTCCCCCCCACGAAGAACCTTCTCAGTGGAAAGAATCCGCGGGGTGTCTGCAGCCACTTGTCGTCAACGGCCCTGCTCACGGTCGTGACGTGCATGCCGATGCGGTCGGCGATCTGCTGCATCTTCAGGGGTTCGATCGACTCGGGACCGTCGGAAAGAAACCGCGTCTGGTGATCGACGATCGCCTGCGTCGTCTTCAGGAGCGTGCTGCGGCGTTGCTCGATCGACTCGATGAGCCACTGGGCCGCGTTGATCTTGCGTTTGATGTATTCGCGGGTGGCAACTGGCGTGGCCGGTGAATGGAGCATCTCACGATAGGTGGGGCTGATTCGCAGGTTTGGCAGGTCCACCTCTTCCAGACGCACCTTCCAGGATCCGTCCACCTGCTGGTCGACGTAGACGTCTGGCTTGACGACGGGCACGAAGGGCCGAGTGAACACGGCCCCCGGCTTGGGCTGGAGCGAATGGAGTTGCTCCCGCAGGCCCTCGATCTGCTCGATCGTGAGGCCGGTCTTCCGGACGATCAGCGGCAGCCTGTTGCCGGCGAGGTCTTCGAGATGCTCGGAGACGAGCCGCCGCAGCTGCCGGACGTTCGGCGTTTCGGGCCGGATCTGCAGGAGCAGGCACTCCTTGAGATCGCGGGCACCGACACCCGGCGGATCCATCCCCTGCACCACGAGCAATGCCTTCTGAAGCTGGGGCAGCTGATCCTGCGGGCCGTCGGGATCGACGAGTTCCTCGAGCGGCATGGGAAGGTAGCCGTTGATGTCGAGGTTGTAGATCACCTTGTCGGCGGCCTGCCGTTCGGCATCGGTGAGGTCGTAGTTGGAGAGCTGGTCGTGGAGATGGTCGGAGAGTGTTTCGGGCCGCTCCGCCATGTTGGCCATGGCGTCGAGATAGCGGTCACCGGCGTCGTCGATCTGCGCCGCTGAAGGCCGGCTCCGGTCGTCGTCGGAATCGGGATACTCGCTTGACCAGTCGTACGACCTTTCGAAGTCGGCCTGGTTGGCATGCTCCTGATCGACGATCAACGGTTTCTCATCGACCGTCTTGGCCGATACTTCCACGCCAGGCTCAGCCGGGCCACCTGTCGTCTCGGCCGGCGAGGATCCGGCACCCGTCTCATCGACCCCGGGTTCGTCCACCTCGAGCGTCTCGTTGTTCTGGATCTCCTGTTCGATCCGCTCCTCGAGCGCCATGACGGGCAATTGCAGGATCTCCATCGACTGGATCATGCGGGGCGCAAGCATCTGCTTCTGCGCCATCCGCATTTCCTGGCCGAAAGACATCCGCATGGCTAGCTCTTCCTGTCTGTGGGAGAAAACGCGACTCGGCGCGTCGTCTCCCCTCCTGAAACGATCCACGTACGACGTGTACGCCGTAAGGATACCTTGTTTTGCTCGACCCTACAGCTTCTGGCGGCTGGAGATGGCGTCGGCGAGCATTTCCCGATTGGCCTGCTGCAGCGAGGCGCCCACGGTGAGGCCGCGGGCAAGCTTCGTGATCGCGACGGGCAGTCCGGCGAGCCGACCGGCGATCACCAGAGCCGTGCCGTCTCCTTCCACGTTTGGCGTGGTACCCATGATCACCTCGCGGAAGCCCCCCTGCCGCACCCGCTCAACAAGCCGTTCGATGGTGAGCGCGTCGGGGCCTGTGCCTTCCAGCGGTGCCACCCGTCCCTGCAGCACGTGGTAGAGGCCGCGGTAGCCGCCCGCCTCTTCCAACGCCAACAGATCCCGGACCTGCTCGACCACGCAGAGGAGGCCGCGGTCGCGCTTGGGGTCGGAGCAGATCACGCACTCCTCCCCTTCTGCCAGATTGAAGCATGTCTTGCAGGGGCGGAGATTGTCCTTGACGGCGCGGATGGCGTCGGCGAACGCCAGCGCCTCGGCCCGCGACATGCCGAGCACGTGATAGGCGAGCCGCTCAGCCGACTTGCGACCGATGCCGGGCAGGTCGGCGAAATACTCGATCAATCGGGTGACCGGGCCACGTTCCTCAGCCATCGATCCCTCCGTAGCCTGCCATGCCATCAGCATCATGACTGGCGGAATGATCCCGTTCGTCGTCATCGGCTACGGCCGGCGCCATGGCAGCGTCTTCCGGTTTTCCCGCCGCGGGGTTCGTCACGGGAGCAGCGGCGGGCCGTGGCCGCGGCGGCTCCACCTTTCTTACGGCGGCGTCGAACAGCGTGCGGACGTGCACCACCATCGGATGCTCCGACACTTCCCGCAGCATGGCGGCCTGCGAGACGGCGGGCCGTCCCCGTTCTGCGGCTCCAGATGCCCGTCCGGGGGCATCCGGGCCTGCTGTGACGGCAGCCGGGGCAGCTTCAATCAGCAGGCTCTGCCGAACGGGACGGCCGGCCATCTCAGAGAGCACCCGCGACAGGCCGGCAGCGATCTCGGGCCGCCGCAGAAACGAGGCAGCGTTGCCGGCAGTCGCTGGCATCGCCACTTCCAGGACATCGTCACGCCACACCACGCGGTGGGCCAGTTCTCCGAAATCCACCGCAAGACCGCCGACCGCTTCGGCCGCCTGCCGCCAGGCCGCGAGTGGATCGGCAGGAAGACTGGGCGGAGCTACCGCTACGGCGGATGCAACCTCTTCCGATTCGATCTCTTCTGCACGCGACGGCTCGGCCCGTTCGACGACTGCCTGGGCAGCTACCGGCTCGGCCGCGACCGTCTTGGCCACCGCGACCGGCCGCGGTTCCGGCTCAGCGGCGGGCAGGGCCGCCCGTGCCATCTGGCTCAGGTCGGTCGTTTTTTTTTCGCGCACCGGCTCAGGCGTCCGCCCGACTGAGGCCGCCGGCGAAGCCGGTGTCGCGCCGATCTTCTCGACCGCTTCGGCCAGGCTGTCGAGGTCTTCCAGGCTCGCCAGCCGCACGATCGCCATCTCAGCGAGCACGGCAGCGTGGCCGCTTGACCGCATGCGGCCCAGGGCATGGTCGATGATCTGCAGCATGGCGAGGAGGGTGACAGTGCCTGTCTCGCGACCGAGCGTCGCCAGATCCACTCCCAGGCCATCGCCCTGCAGCATCAGTTCCGCTCCGCAGCCCACGCTCGCCAGCAGGCTGTCCCGAAGTGCCGCCAGCAATTGCTCAAGCACTCCGCCGGGGTCGGCCCCGCCGGCGAGCGCTGCATCAAACGCCGCGAGCGCACCGCGGGCATCCCGGGCGGCCAGAC
>CANFQO010000067.1 GCA_947449135.1 Planctomycetaceae bacterium
ATCGTGAGGCCGGTGACGAAATCGAGCCCGAGGTTGGCCGAATGCAGGACGTCCTCCGCCATGCCTGCCCGTCCGGCTGGCACTTCCGCCGTGAGCGCGGCCGGGAGCCGCTTGGCGATCGCCTCCAACACGGCCGGCCGCGATCCGCCCGGCGCGATAGCCACGCGGACCCGATCCACGAGTCCGAACGCATTCGACATCGACTCCAGCGGCTGGATACCGACCACTACGCCTCCCCCCTCGCTAAACCACTTGAGCGACTGGCTATCGGCGATGCCGACCACCGTCATCCGCCGGATGCTCCGACGGGCGAACATCAGCACTTCATCGTCGATGTGTTTATCGAGCCCTTCAGACAGAGCGGCATCGAGCACGATCTCATTGGCTTCCTCGCCGGGCCTGCCCGCGGTCAGTGTGAGCAGGCCGGCGTCCACGAGCGCCGCGACATCGACACCGACGGCCACCTCGCGGACACGTTTCTCACCCACTCGAAGGAGCGTGGGTCGGAAAAAGAGCGGCACGACCGCCCGCACGCCCGGGATATCGACCAGTCGGGGCAGGGAGGCTGCCTCGAAGCGGCCTCCCCCGCGGGCAGAGATATCGACTGATGGGACGCCCTCCACGGTTTCCGCGAGCCGCCGGTAGCCGGCTCTGGAGGCATCGGATGCCACCCACGTGGCAACCACGGCTGCCACCGCCACCGCCACGCTTGCCGCCGTCGCCAGTGCCCGTCCCGGCCGCTTCCGCCACTGCCTGCGGAGGAGCCTGCTCGTGGTCATTGTTGCCCTGCTCCGGTCGGCGCGGCCGGTGGTAGCGTTTTCGTCGCCTCGACGCTGCCCGTTTGTCCGTTGCGATGATCCGACTCGATCCTGCCGTCCAGCATACGAATGGTCCGCCCGGCCGCCGCGGCGATACCCGGATCGTGCGTGACAAGAAGCACCGTATGCTGGTGTTCTGCCACGAGCCGAATGAGCAGTTCGACCACGCGTTGGGAATTCACTGAATCGAGGGCACCGGTAGGCTCGTCCGCCAATACGACCGCTGGTTTGGCGACCAGTGCCCGCGCGATCGCCCCTCGCTGCTGCTCGCCGCCGGAGAGTTCATCCGGACGATGCCTGGCGCGGTGCGCCAGGCCGACTGTTTCCAGAGCCGCGAGGGCGGCCTCCTCAGAGCGGGCGTGGACCATACCGTCAAGCACCAGCGGCAGCGCCACATTTTCCACAAGCGACAGTTCTGGGAGCAGGTTGTACCGCTGGAAGATGAAGCCGATCCGCCGGCGTCGCGCGCGGGCCAACGCATCGTCATCCAGCGACGCCAGATCGACACCCTCGAGCAGCACGCTCCCCGTCGTGGGCCGAGCAATGCCGCCAAGAAGGTGGAGTAGCGTGCTCTTGCCGGAGCCGGAGGCACCGGTAACCGCCACGAATTCCCCTCGCTCGACTGCGAGATCAACATCGTTGACCGCGGCCACGCTGGCAGCCCCGGCAGTGCTGCCGCCAAACGTCTTCACAAGGTGTTCTGCACGGAGGATCATCAAGGATGCGGTAGCTCCCGGGGCAACACGGGCTCTGCAGACTGCCTAATGTATCCAGTTGCCCAGCCCGAGGGAAAAGGATGCCTGGGATTCTGATTGGTTGGTTTATTCGGGCTGAAGCGACTGCGGTGAGTCTGCCGAATTTTCCTTACGGCAGATCTTCTTCGAGACCACAGCATGATCGCGACACACCGTCAGCACGTTTCTCTCGTCCGGCCATCGGCGCCCCTGCGGGCCGTTGCGTTGGCCACGGTCGGGGTGCAGCTGGCGGCGATCCTGGCCTGCTGCCTCTCGTGTCCGAGCGTGGGCCTCGGGGCAGAGTGGGCGAAGCCAGCAACCGATGCCCTCCGCGTGCCGGAGCCGGGCGTGCCGCTCGGCAGCCGCACCGAAAATGTGGCCGTGCCGCTGATCGACGCCGCCACGCAGGACGCGGCGCACGGTCCCACACCTAAGACTCTCGATGAGTTCGTCAGTCTGGCACTCCAGAATCATCCCAAGCTGCGATCGGCGCAGGCTGCGGTGGAAGCGGCTCGGGGTAAGGCGGTGCAGGCAAGACTCTATCCCAATCCTTTGGCTGCGGCAGGCTCCCCGCAGGCGGTGGCACCAGGGTCCGGGTCAGCGAATGGAGGTCAAGGGGCTTCCACGCAGTATTACTCGATCATGTCACAGGACGTTGTCACCGCAGGCAAGCTCCGGCTTTCCCAGCAGGCCGCCCTGCGGGAAGTTCAAATCGCTGAATACCAACTCCTGCGTACCCGTTATGACGTCCTCGCAGAGGTTCGGCAGACTTTCTACGCCCTACTCGTGTCGCAACGACGTGTGGAGATCTACCAACTGCTCTTGGACATCGCCAAACGCTCCTATGAGATCGGTCGGCAACTGGCTGAGGCGGGCGAAGGCACGAAGGCCGACGTCCTCTTCTGGAGCATTGAGCGGGACCGTGCCGAGGTCCGCCTGCTCAACGCGTCAGTCTTCATCGAGACCGGTCGACGGCAGGTCGCCACGGCGATTGCCCTCCCGCGGGCCGACGTCGGCAAAATCGCGGGCGACCTCCTACGAAAGCTGCCGAATTTCGACCTCAAGACGTTGCAGGAGGCGGTGGTGCGGGCCAACGCGAGGCCTCGCGCCGCTGAAGCCGATATCTCCCGTTCACAGTGGGCCCTTGAGCGGGCGGTCGTACAGCCGATCCCAAACGTGAATCTGATGGGCGGCTATCAGCGTGAAATCAACTATCCACCATCCAACCAGGGGCTGTTCCAGGTCACGGTGGCAGTGCCGATTTATGACCGCAATCAGGGCAATATCCGCTCAGCGCGGGCCGATGTCGCCACATCGCGGGCCAACCTCCGCACGATCGAGATCGATCTGGCCGCGCAGACCGCTCAGGCGATCGCGACCTATCGCACCTCCCAGCGGCTGGTCGAGTGGTACGAGCAATACATCCTGCCGAAGGCCAGGGAAACCGTGCAGCTCACGCAGGCGCTTTACGCACGCGGCGAGGTGACGTTCCTCAGCCTGCTGCAGGCCCAAAAAATTCTTACCGAAACGGAACTGGCATTCGTCGAAGCGCAGGCCGACCGCTGGACTGGTGCCGTCACCATCGCCAGCCTGCTCCAGTTGGAGCAGTTTCCGCCAGAGGCAGACGCGCCCGCCGTCATCGTCACCAACGATCTCGACAGCGAGCTCAATCCGCGGCCCGCCGCCAATCCGGCAGGCAATCTGCCCGCCGGCCAGGCCCCCGTGAGATTGCCCGCTGGAGCGGATCGCATCCAGCCATTGCCCGTGCCGTGACGCCCGACGCACGCGATCGTGGCGATCAAGGTGCCGTGACTTCCAGGGGCAGGCTCGTATGGGCGGTGCGGCCCGCGATGGTGTCGCTCACGACAACCTCCAGCCGATAGGAACCGGTTGGGAGCGACGTGGGAACCGCTACCAGATAGCGGGCGAAGTAGTCGCGGCGTTGGCCGCGGCAGGTTTCCTCCAGCGGCTCGAATGTCCATTCGTGCGATCTTCGGCCGTCTTCGCCGACGAGCCTGAGCACGGTATCGATCCTGGTGGCGTGGCCGTCAGCCGACTCGCGTGATGCAAGCTGATCGAGTTCGAAATAGACGATCAATTCCTGCCCGGGAGAAAACGTCGCCGTCTGGAAGCGATCGATGACTCCCCAGCCCTGCACCCGCGAGGCGAAGCAGGCGTTTTGGATGGCGAACACCGGCAGTGCGGGATCACGTGGCGCCGGTTCGATCGACGATGGTTTCGGATCAGGCTGGGTTGCGGACAGCTGATCGGATACAGCCGGCGGCATGGGGGCGACCGGTTTCGCCTCTGCGGTGGACGCAGCGGGGACGGCGCTATCCCGGTCCGATGCCGGTGCTGCATCGGTTTCAGAGGCGGCCGGGGATTGCTCGACAGTCGGCGTGGCGGCAGCGGCTGCCGTCGCGCCCTCGCCAGGGTAGGCCGCGGCGAGCGCGGCGGTGAATTCCTCGACGACGACTGGCCAGTCCTGCCGCGGAGTGCTCTTGAGTGTCGCGATCAACGTCTCGCGAGCGGCCGCGCTGAGCCCGCTCGCTGACAAGAGCCGCTGATCTGCCTCATCAACCGCCTCGTCGAGGCTGGCGGGCGACCAGGCGGAGGCGTTCGATGCCCCGTCGAAGGTGTCCGCCAGATCCCCGTCGCTGGTTGTGGAAACTCCGTCAACGCCCGCAGGCAAATCGGCGTCGTCCTGAGAACCTCGCGGGCTGCGGTGGGCTTTTTTCTTGGCGTTCGTGTCGTCGCTGTCATTATCGTCGGGGTTTGGCTCGGCGGCATGTTCCACCGCATCGAGCCAGGCATCGCGGAGGTATGCGGAACTGATCACGGAGGTACAGCCGGACGATGCCGTCATGCACACCGCGGCCGTCAGCGGCAGCCAGCCGTTCCGGGCCGAGATAAAGGTGATTCTCATGCGGTCTCTCGTCGCTGCCAGGATCCAATCCACCAGACCCCGATTCATGGGGTCGCCTGCTGCTGCCCACGCGGGCAGCGATCGACCCTGGCCGGAGAGTAAATTTTTGGGACTTCCCGAGACAAGACCAGCCCCACGGCGGGACTTCCTTCGAGGCTTACCGGCCGACAGGAGCGGAAAAAAACGGTGCAAACTGCTACACTTCGCCCGCCAGTTCCGAGACCGCAGTACGTCGCCCGTAGTCGCCATCCTGCCCAATCCCCTCTTCTCCTCATGACTCCAGCATCCATTCAGAGCGAACGCGTTCCTGCCGGCTGGCAGCACCGCCACCTGCTCGACCTCGAGCGGCTGACGGGTGACGAAATCCGGCTCCTGCTCGACACGGCGGCACTCTTTAAGGAGGCCACCGACAACTGCCGGCGGAAACTGACGGTGCTCACGGGCTCCACCGTCGTGAATCTGTTCTTCGAGAATTCGACCCGTACGCGGACCAGTTTCTCGCTGGCCGCCCGACGGCTGGGCGCCGATGTGGTCGACTTTTCGGCCTCGACCAGTAGCCTGTCGAAGGGGGAGTCTTTCATTGACACCGCCCGCAATCTTGAGGCGATGGGGATCGATGCCGTCATCGTCCGGCACAGCACCCCTGGCACCCCGCACCTGCTGGCGCAGCACCTTGACGTCGGCGTGATCAACGCGGGCGACGGGCCGCACGAGCATCCGACGCAGGGGCTGCTCGACATCTTCTCGATCCGCGAGCGACTCGGCGATCTGCGGGGCGTGACCGTCGGGCTCGTCGGTGATATCGCTCACAGTCGGACAGCCAGGTCGAACCTCTGGGGGCTGCTCAAACTCGGTGCGAAGGTCATTCTCTGCGGCCCTCCGACGCTCGTTTCGCATCGCTGGCGGGAATTGGGCGTGGAAGTGTCGCACGACCTCGACGACATCGTGCCGCGGTGCGACGTGCTCAACCTGCTACGGATCCAGTTTGAGCGGCAGAACACGCGGCCCTTTCCATCAGTCCGCGAATACGCCCATCTCTACGCGATGACGAGTGACCGGCTCACCCGCGCCAAGCCCGACCTACTGATTCTTGCCCCGGGACCGATCAATCGCGGCGTCGAAATGACGGCGGAGGTTGCCGACTGCCGCCACTCGCTGATCCTCGACCAGGTCACCAACGGACTGGCCGTCCGCATGGGCGTGCTCTGGCTCACCTGCGGGCCGCGTGAACCGGCCGCCGCTCGCACACATGGGCAACCGGTCAGTGACACGAGGAGCCACGGATGACCGCAGCCACAGGCACACTCCTTCTTCGGGGCGGCAGGGTGGTCGATCCTGCGCAGGGCATCGACCGTATCGACGACGTGCTAGTGCGCGACGGCAAGGTGGTCGTCATCGGCCAGAGCCACGAAGCGGCCGATGCCACGATCGATGCCAAAGGACTGGTGGTCAGCCCCGGTCTCATCGATATGCACGTGCATCTCCGGGAGCCGGGCCGCGAGGAGGACGAGACGATCGAGACCGGCACGCGAGCAGCTCTGGCCGGCGGCTTCACCAGCGTTGCCTGCATTCCCAACACCGAGCCGCCGATCGACACGCAGGCGGCGGTGGAGTTCATCCGCCAAAAAGCGGCCCGCGCCGACACCTGCAATGTTTTCGTGGTGGGCTGCGTGAGCCGCAACCGCGAGGGCAAGGAGCTGGCCGAGATTGGCCGGTTGGTGGAGGCCGGAGCAGTGGCTTTCAGCGACGACGGTGCCCCGGTCTATGACGCCGAACTGATGCGCCGGGCCTTCGAATACTGCCGCATGTTCGACAAGCCGATCCTCGCCCACGAGGAAGTGCTGGAACTCTCGCGTGGCGGAGTGATGCACGAAGGACTCGTGTCGCTGGTGCTCGGCCTGACAGGCATGCCGGCGGCGGCCGAAGAGGTGATGATCGGCCGAGACATAGCACTGTCCGAGGTGACTGGCGGCCGTCTGCACGTGATGCACGTCTCCACGGCGGCCGGGGTGGCCCTGATCCGCGCCGCCAAGGCCAGGGGTGCCAGGGTGACGGCCGAGGCCTGCCCGCATCACTTCACGCTTACCGACGAGGGGCTTCGCGGTTTTGACTCCAACTACAAGATGAGCCCGCCGCTGCGGACGTCCGCAGACGTCGAGGGCATCATCGAGGGCATCGTCGACGGCACGATCGATTGCATCGCGACGGACCATGCACCGCATGCGCCCGAGAAGAAGATGCTGGAGCTCGACCGCGCCCCGTTCGGCATCCTCGGTCTGGAGACAGCCGTTGGGCTCACCGTCACCCGGCTGGTGTCGTCCGGAAAAATCAGTTGGCCACGGATGATCGAGAGCATGAGCACGCTACCCGCCAGGATTCTGGGGGTGGACCGCGGCACGCTGCGGCCGGGAGCCGTGGCTGACATCACCCTGATCGACCCGGCGATGGACTGGACGGTTGATGTGAAGTCGTTCCAATCGAAGAGCGTCAACTCGCCGTTCGATGGCTGGAAGCTCCAGGGCAGGGCGGTGGCGACGATCGTGGCGGGCCGGGTGAAGTATCGGCTTGGACGGGGCTGACCACGCTTTTCTCAAGGCCCTCGCATGACGCTCATCATCGACGGCTACAACCTGCTGCACGCATCGGGCGTGTTCGGCGAGGAGCGCGGCCCACGCGGCTTCGAGAAATCGCGACTGGCGTTGCTCGACATGCTGGTCGATCTGCTGGGCGATGCCACCGCGACCACGATCGTGGTTTTCGATGCCGCCCGGGCTCCGGACGGCCTGCCGGCCCGGCTGACTCATGGTGGCATCCGTGTCTGGTTCGCTCGGGAATACCCCGACGCCGATTCGCTCATCGAGGAACTCGTGGAGAATGACGACGCCCCGTCGAGCCTGCTGGTTGTGTCGGGCGACCGCCGACTGCAGGTGGCGGCCCGCCGTCGCCGGGCCCAGGCCGTGTCGAGCGACGACTGGCTGGCCACGATGCGGGAAGAACGCCGGCAACGCAGCCGGCAACGCGAGACGAAGCCGCCCGAACCGGGGCCGGCCGACGTCGAGGGGTGGAAGCGTTATTTCGGGCTGTAGACCAATCGCCCTACTGCTTCGCCCAGCGGGCCATCTTGCGGTCGAGCGTGGACCGCTCGATGCCAAGGATCGTGGCGGCCTTCGTCTTGTTGCCCCCCACAGCCTCGAGCGTGGCCAGCACGTGCTTCCTTTCCATCTCGTCGAGCGTCGTCGGCGTGAACGGCCCCGGTCGCTCCGCTGCGAGCCGGCCGGTGTCACCGGCGGATGAGAGTTGGGAAAGCGCCAGTTCGTGGGCGTCGAGCCACTCGTCCTGCGAAAGCACGACTGCCCGCTCGACGCAGTTCCGCAATTCCCGAATGTTGCCGGGCCAGTGGTATGCCTGCATGGCCGCCATGGCATCCGGCGTGAAGCCCCGCACGCGACGGCCCGCCTCTGTGGCAAACCGCTTGAGGAAATGCGCTGCCAGGGTTTCGATATCCTCCGGCCGCTTGCGGAGCGGCGGCACGAGGATTTCCACGACCTTCAGACGGAAGTAGAGATCGCGGCGGAAGTCGCCGGCCGCGACAGCTTCCTCCAGGTGACGGTTGGTGGCGGCCACCACACGGACATCGACCTGCACGCGGGCACTGCCGCCGACCCGCTCGAACGGATGCCCCTCGAGGACCCGCAGAAACTTCGCCTGAATCGCCGGGCTCATCTCGCCGATCTCGTCAAGAAACAGCGTGCCCTTATGGGCTGCCTCAAACTTGCCGGCCTTGCGATCGGTGGCGCCGGTGAAGGCGCCCTTCTCGTGCCCGAAGAGTTCGCTTTCCAGAAGCGTCTCCGACAAGGCTGCGCAGTTCATGCAGACGAACGGTGCCGTCCGCCGTCCGCTCGCATCGTGGATCGCTCGCGCGACAAGCTCCTTGCCGGCGCCGCTCTCACCACGGATCAGCACCGTGGCTCTGGTCGCCGCCACCCGCTCGATCTGCCCGACGATATTCCGCAGGCCGGCACTCGAGCCAATCATCCGCGACTCCTCGCCCAGTCGCCGACGCAACTGCTCATTCTCGTCGGCTGAACGGGCCAGCCGTGACGAGAGGATCTCGCGGGCGGCGAAATTCTCGATTGCCAGCCCGAGCGCGTCGCAGACCGCCATCACAAATTCCAGATCGTCGGGTGTGGCCTCACGCTGCGTGGCATCCACCTCCAGGTGCAGCACGCCTACGGCACGCCCGCCCACGCGGACAGGAGCCGAAATGCTTGCCATCCGGCCGCCGCCTGACACCTCTGTAGATGCCAGCACCGCCTCATCGGTTCCCAGCACCGCGGCAATCACTCCCGGCGGGAGGGCCGTGGGCGACCAGCCCGCCGGCATCGCAACGGTCTTCTCGAGGCTGGAAGCGGTCTGCCGCTCTGCATGGTCATGATCTTCGATTGTCTCGGGCAGGAGCACCACGCCTCGGGTTGCTCCGGCCCCCTGGGCTGCCGAATCGAGCGCCAGCGACGCGACCGACTTGAGGTCAGTCGCCCGGCCCAGCGAGAAGGCCAGCCGACAGAGTTCGGCAGCGGCACGGCCCACGCGGGGTGCCGTCCCCGCGGCTTCGCGGATGTCATCGAGCAACCGACTCTTGGCCCGGCGGTGTGTGATCGAAGCGGACCAGGCCTCAACCTCAGCGGGTACTTCACCTGTCGCCGTGCCACCAAGCAAGTCGGCTTCGTCGGTTGATGTAGACGGAGGATCACCATCGCAGACCAGGATCTCGACGCGGCCAATGGCCACACAGTCGCCTGGAACCAGCACGCGATCTGCCGCCAGCGATTCGCCCCCGATCAGTGTGCCGTTACGGCTCTCGAGATCCCGGATCGACCAGCCTGCCGCAGCAGGGAAAATCTCGGCGTGAAAGCGGCTGGCCTGTTCGTCATGCAGCACCACCCGGTTCGCGGGTGCGCGGCCGAGCGTGACGCGTTCCCCCGGGAGGAGAGGGACCACGGTTTGGCCGGCAACGGGATCGCGGATGAGCAGGAATGTGGTGGAGGCGGGGGGCATGCGGTGTGTCTTTTCTCCCTGCATCATGCCCCAGCCGCTGTCGTTTTGGGAGGGCGCGGGTGACGGGCCGTTGCAAACCCGGCGGCCCGAGCCAGGCCGGATGAGGCAAAATCGGTCTTTTTCGCGGCAGAAACGGGTTTGCTGCAACCGGCCTCCGGCGACTAGCATCCTTCCGCGGCTCCGTCCTTCGCCGGCTCCCTTTGGGGCCACGCCCCGAGCGGCAGGATCGCCGGCCCTGGTCTGTCACGAAAGGATGCCCATGAACTGCGGCATGAACGCCTCGTCGCCCGACGGCTCGCTCCGTCGTCGCCACTCGATCTCCAATCTTCGCTCGCCGGCCTGGTCACGTGTGGCTGCCTGCGCAGCCGCGGCCGTACTAGCCTTGGCAGCGACCGACGCTGCGCATGCCCAGATGGGCGGCTTTGCCATCGGTGCTGTGGGCGGCATCTCAATCAATGCTGACGGCATCGTGCGGAATCTCGATCCGCAGGCGGTTGAATCGCTGGCCAAGGAACGACGCCAGGCGTTGGCGGGTGCGAAAGCCGACCTGGGCGCGCCCGCGAAGCTCCGCAAAGTCTCGCTTGCGAAGATCGTCGCAGCTGCGAACGCTGCCACTGCCGGCCAGCCGCTGCCACCGGACGTGCTCTTTCTGGGTGGTCTCGAAAGAATCACCCACGTGTTCGTCGACACGGAGTCACACGACATCATCCTCGCCGGTCCGGCGGATGCCATCGCCGTCGATGCAGCGGGCACCATGGTGGCCGCCACCAGTGGCCGGCCGCTCCTGCAACTTGAGGATCTGGTCGTTGCATTGCGAGCCATCGATGCGGCCCGGGCAGGCGGTATGAAGTGTTCGATCGATCCCACGCCCGAGGGCATCGCCCGCCTGCAGGCCTATTTGCGGAACCAGAAGACGATCGGTCAGAACCCCGATGCCACGCTCCTGGCCATGCAAAATGCCGTTGGTCCACAGCAGATCACCGTGGGTGGCGTGCCGGGTGACAGCCGCTTTGCCCGCGTGCTGGTGGCAGCCGACTACCGACTGAAGCGGGTGGGTATGGGGCTCGAGACCTCCGGCATTCCTGAACTACCGAGCTATCTCTCGATGGTGCCGCCGGGTTCGCCGGCCGCTGCGTCGCTGCCCCGCTTCTGGCTGGAGGCGGATTACGAGCCGATCTCGCGGGATCCGGATGAACTCGCCTGGCGGATCAATGGTCGCCGCATGAAATGCCTCACCGAAACGGAACTCTTCAGTGCGGATGGCACCCGCAAGGTTGGAAATGCCGCAAAGGCCGCCACGGATTCGCAGGCAGAGAAGTGGTGCGATCTGATGACCGCGCACTACGACGAACTCGCGGCCAAGCAGCCGGTGTTTGCGGAGTTGGTGAACTGCGTCGATCTGGCAGTGGTGGCAGCACTCATCCATGGCCGGCAACTCGCGGGTCGGGCTGGTCTCGACCTGTCTCCGCTGCTCGACGCGAAGACACTGCCACTCCCCTCCTACGAAGTGCCGACCAGCGTGCCGACGGTGGCACATGGACTGAAGAAGGGGAGCCGCTGGGTGGTGAGTGCCTCGGGTGGTGTGATCTTCCAGCCCTGGAGCTTCGCCGCCAACACGGCCGACGCGACTGACGTGGCTGAAACTCGCACAGCTGCGATCGCCGCGCGTCCGGAAAATGGCTGGTGGTGGGACTGAGTACACGAAAAACACGACATGGTGTCGTTTTTTCTTGGCAAACGCAGTTTGCTGGCCGTGCGCACGGCATCCTGCCGTGCCGTTTACACGCTCAACACAGGCATCCAACCATACGGTTCGCCGCGCTACGTGCATTGCAGGCGTGGGGACAGGTTCGTAACGGTTCTCAAGGGATGGCGCCGGTGCTGACAGGCCACATTGGTTCGCCAGCCTGCGGCATGCTCGTCGCCGGCGGACTTTGACGGTGTGAGCTCCACGGGCATGGTGCGCCATCTCTGGCAGTCAAAGTTCACCGGCTCCTGCGCGTGCCTCCGACCGGCTCCTCAGCATCTGGAATTTCTAAGCGACGGAAACTTTGCCGTGCCGGCGATGCGTCGCCGTTGGACGCACGCGTCATCCCAGGAGAACGACGCTAAGCCGTAGGGGCGGCCCACTCGATGCTGACGAGTGGTGCCGCGGCGATCGGAAAATGGTTGTCCACCCAGCCTGATTGAGCCAGCGATATCAGTGGGTCAACGTGATCAGGGCAGGGGGGAGGCGGCACGCTCTTGGCCAGCATGAGCCCGCCGTCGTACTCGACGGCCACTCGTGCCGCAATTGAATCGCTTGTCACCTGCCAGCCGATCGGCAGGCTCGCTGCTCTGGTTCCCACTGCCAGCCAGGTTGGCACATCAAGCACTGTCGCTTTTTCATGGCTCTGCGGCGTCGACGTGAGGGGGAGGCTGATCGCCTCGGCCACCAGTCGCGCCGTCAGCCGCATCCCGTCGATGGCGAGGTCGTGCATCAGCGCTGGCGACTGCGGCATGATGCGGTCAAGCGTTCGCAGCCCATCCACCACGGCACCGCCGCCCACCACCAGGCAGCATGGCCGTGGGCCGCAGACAGCCAAGAGCTGCACAAGCAGGGCCGGCCAGGCCGGCCGTGAGAGCAGGCTGCCGCCGATCTTCAGCACCAGCAGCGGTGCCGCGGCTGTCGGCAGGACGTCGATTCCGCAGCTGCCCACGAGCCCCGCCCTATCATCCGCTCCACGGAGGACGCCGCACCGCCAGCCGCGGAAAGAGACCGCCGGATCGCTTGCCGGTCGGGGGTCAATCATGCAAGCTGCCCCCGTGCGATGAGAGCCAGGCTGTGCGCAGGTGCCGCCCGCGACACCTCGGCGCCAAGAGACTCGGGTAAGGACACGATGTCGATATTCCAGCCCAGCCGGGCCAGCGCCCGCCGGGCCAGACACTCGCCGTGGCCGGAGAGCACGATTGCCCGTGGTCGCCAGCCGGCGGCTGCCGCCACCCGCGATAGCGCGCGGGCGACCTGGCGGCTCTGCCTGTCAGCACACCATGCCGCCATGGCGATCGCTTCGTCTTCCGTGATCTCGGCCGGATCGGCCAGGAGCATGCGGGCCAGCCGTCGTCGCGCCGCCGCGCGGGTGGCAGGCTCACCGTCGGCGGTGTTGCGAGAGTTGGGGTCCTCGGCCAGTCCGTCCAGCAGCAGCCAGACGTCGAGTGTCTGCGCAAAAAGTTCGCTGGCCACTGGATGGCGCCGGTCACGCCAGGGCAGGAATCGCACAACACTCGCTACTGGCGTCCGCTCCACGCCCGTGTAGACCAGTTCGCCGGTAGTCATGCGGGTCACGTCATCGTGGCCGGTGGCCTCGACCACCTGATCCACCAGCGGCACGATGTCGGTCGTCGTCGAGCCGACATCGATCATGAACGCCCGGTCGGCGGTGACGGCCGTAGCGGCGAGGCGTGCGACAGCATGCCAGTTGGAGGCGGCTGCTGCGAGGTGCCGCTCGATCGCTTCCTCCGGCGGCACGATCGTGCCATCCACGAGATAGATTCCGACCGGGCACCCGGGGCCGGCCGCGGCATGCGTGGCCGCCGTCAGTGCAGCGACGATGTCGGCAACGCCTTCGCGACGGGATGCATAGCAGTCGGCGATCTCCCCCGTCATCGTGGCGACGACCCTGCGAGGGGGGCGTGGTGAGATGATCTGCTTCAACGCCGCGGGCAACTCCGAACGCCTCCGCCAGAGCTCGAACGGTTCGCTGTGCACCCAGCCGAGCCCGTTGGCCACCTTGATATTGGCACCGCCAATGTCGAAGGCGAGCACGTCGTCGTCGGCCGCGCTGTCCCGGCTACGCATACGATGCGGCAAGCCGTGTGAGTGCTGCAATGCCCCGGTCGAGCATCGCATCCGAGACGGTGTAGGCGATCCGAAAGTGGCTATCCGCCCGGCCGAACACGCTGCCCGGCACCACGAGCAGCTTTTCCTGTTCTACGGCCCGTTCCGCAAAGGCCTTGCCTGAACCACCCGGCGCCTCAGGGTAGAGATAAAACGCACCACCGGGCTGCACGAATCGGTAGTGATCCTTGAGGCCGGCCATCAGCCTGTCCCGCTTTCGGCGGCACTCGGCCAGCGGGAGATCCATCGGGCAGTCAATCGCGGCAAGGGCTGCCCATTGCCCCGCCTGCGGTGCGCACACGAACGTGTATTGCTGCAGCATCGTGCAGGCATCCACGATCGGCTTTGGCCCATGTACCCAGCCCACCCGCCAACCGGTCATGGCGTGCGACTTCGAAAAGCCGTCGATCACGACCACTGACTCCGAGTGCAGGGCAGGGGAGGCGAAGGGGGAATCGTAGCAGTATGACCGGTAGAGTTCGTCACTGATCAATGTGACGCCACGCGATTCGGCGAGCTTTGCCAGACCACGCACCGTCTCCGCATCAGCCACCACACCGGTGGGATTGGCGGGCGTGTTGAGCAGGATCACCCGGGTGGCTGGTGTCAGGGCTGCCGCGACCTGATCGAGGTCGATCCGAAACGACGGTGACGTGTCGATCACCACGCACCGGCCGCCGAGAAACTCCACCAGGGGACGGTACATCACGAACGCCGGTTCGAAGAGGATCACCTCGTCACCTGGATCGACGAGGGCCATGAGCGCAAGCACGAGCGCCCCACTCGATCCGCTGGTCACGCAGAGTCCGCGGTCCGGCTGGCCGAGCTCGACGCGGACCTGTTGCTCCAAGCGTTCGCGCAGGCTGGCGATGCCCTGCGTGGGCGTGTAGCCATTCCAGCCGGCGTCAATCGCCGCCTTGGCCGCCTCGCGGGCCGCGGGCGGCATCTCGAAATCGGGCTGGCCGATCGAGAGGTTGATCGGGTCTTTGAGCCTGGCCGCGAGGTCGAAGACCTTGCGGATTCCAGACGAATCAAAGGCCCCGGCCCGCGCCGAAATCATGCCGCGTGATCGATTCACAGCCATGTCAGTCCGCTGCGCACAACCACGTCAGCCCGCCTTCTTGAAGATCGCGTCGAGTTGCTCGCCAAGTTTCTCACCCCGGGCGTTGAGGGTGATCACATTGCCATCGCGGCCGATCAGAATCACCGTCGGGATGCCGCTGATGCCATAGTAGGTGGCCAGCGGATGCTGCCAGCCATCCCCCTTTGACTCCTCGAACAGGATCGGCCACGGAAGCTTCTGCTCGTTGACAAACTTTTCCAGGGCTTCTCGGTCTTGGTCGAGGCTGATGCCGACCACCTCGAAACCGTCCTTGTGGTACTTCTCATACTGTTCGAGCACGTTGGGTAGCTCGGCCACGCAGGGGCCGCACCAGGTGGCCCAGAAGTCGACGAGCACGACCTTGCCGGCGAGCGACTTCGGGTTGAACGGCTCGCCGTTCAGGAGCGTGCCACTGATCTCCATCGGATGGCCAGGAAGCGAGAGGCGGCGGAGGGTGCCGGCGAAGCCCTCGCCCATCGTGCGAATCTGTTCGTTCGAACTCTTGGCCATGACGGGACCGAAGCTGCGGTAGGCCGCCGCGGCCACTTCATCGCCGTCGGGCATGTGTTCGAAGGCACCGGCCAACTGCATCGCCAGGCCGGCAGACTGCATGTCGTCCGGGTCAGCCGCGAGCATCGCTGCCATCTTTTCAACCAGCCCCTGGCCGGCCTTCACATCGCCGGTCGACAGGACCGTCTGCGCCTCGCCCACGAGCACCAGTCGCTGTGCCTCCTTGGCAAGTTCACGCGATGGGCTGTTGGTCAGGGTTGCGGCATAGGCAGCCATGTCGGCGGCCGCTTTTTCGTCGCCGAACCTGCCGAGCATCATCAGGCTTTCGAGCTTCATCTTCGCGGCGCGGTCGTGCATCGGATCGGCGGGCGGCACCTGGGCGAGAATCTTGTCGGCGGCTTGAAGCGATACGGTGGCGACATCGCGCATGTAGGCAATCATCTCCTTGCGCGAGGAGGGCCTGACATTCGCCTGCTTGAGGCTGTCGATGAACTCCATCATCTCCTGCGGCGTGCCTGCGGGCAGGGGCGGCACCTTCGGCATCGTCGCGGCGGCTTCCGGCGGTTCCGCCACGGCGCCGGGTTGCCGTGCCATCAGGACCGTGGCCGAGGCGATCGTCATGACGGCGGCAATCGCACACAACGCCATGGAGGGCACGGAAAAGAAACGGGAACGCACGTGGAGCATGACGGCCTCAGGAAAACGAGAAGGGGTTTCGAACCACTCCCCGAGATCGTAACGCCCGCGGGCCTGCCGCGGCTAGCGGACGACCGTCCGAAACCGGACGAATCCGCCTTCGCCCGGCTTGAAGGTGTGCTGAAACTGCCATTTCAGCACCACCGAGCCGTCGTCACCCGTGTCGGTAACGAATTCGGAAGGCTGGTTGGCCGCGGCAGAGCCGGGCACGAATTCGAGCCGGCCGGGCAGGGCATCGACGAGCACGATGTCGGTGAGTGCACGGTCGCCGGAGTTGTAGAGATAGATCATGAAGTCGAGTTCTTCGCCGACCCTGGCTGTATCGCTGCCGGCACGCTTGCAGAGTGTGAGTTCGGCCCGGCCGGGTGATTCCAGACGCAGCGTGGCCGTCCCGCGGTCGGCGGCTACCACCTCGGCCTTCTGCCGGCCCACCATCACCATCGCGGCCTGGGCACAGGTCCATGCCAACGGCACGTCGAAGCCCACCATCATTCGTGGCGTCTGCACGAGTTCGGCTCGTTCCAATTGATCGTCGAGGATGTCCTCGGCGGGCGCGAGCAGGCCGTCCGATTCGAGGATCGGATCACCTTGATCGACTGCGAGTGGACTGAGCCGTTCTTCGAGCGCGACGCCGGGCAACGCCTTCCTCGCGGCCTCGGGGGCGAGCGCCTGTGTGCTGCGGCAGACCGGCTGCAGATCGATCTTGGCCTCGGTGGCAGTGTCGAGCGCCAGTCCGCGCGGCCCGATCGGTTGGGCCTCTTCGTGCGGACGCGTCACCTCGCGAACCGAGCCAAATCGCGGCGCATAGACGCAGGCGCAGTTTGAGGCGGTGACATGAACAT
>CANFQO010000068.1 GCA_947449135.1 Planctomycetaceae bacterium
CGGCCTCGTGGCAGCGAGCATCCCTGTGGCGCTGAATCTCGGCGCAGAGTTCATGCCGCGGCTCGACGAGGGAGACCTGCTCATCGAGGTCGTCCGCCTGCCCAGTGCCACGCTGGAGGACTCGGTGCCAATCACGACGCGGATCGAAAAGACGCTCGGCGCGTATCCCGAAGTGAAGACTGTCTTCTGCAAGACCGGACGGCCGGAGATCGCCAACGACATCATGGGTGTCCAGCAGACCGACGTCTGGGTGATGCTCAAGCCGCATGCCGAGTGGCCGGCCGGCGTGACGCGGGACCAACTCGTTGAACGGATGTCGGCGTCGCTCTCCGCTGCGGTGCCGGGCGCTAACTTTGGCTTCAGTCAGCCGATCGAGATGCGGGTCGACGAACTCGTGGCGGGCGTGAAGTCCGATGTGGCGGTGCTGATCTATGGCGACGATCTCGACACCCTGGGAAACCTCGGCAAACAGATCGAGAGTCTGCTCCGGAGCATCCCCGGCGCCGCCGACGTACGGGCCGACTGGCAGGCAAATGTGGCGACCGTGCAGATCGATGCCCGGCCCGATCAATTGGCCCGGCACGCCATCGATGGCATCGAGGTGATGCGAACCGTATCTGCGATGGGCGGGATTCAGACCGGCGTCATCTACGAGGGTCGACCCCGCTATCCGCTGGTGGTGAAGTTTCCCCCGTCATGGCGGGAAAATGCCGAACGTCTGCCGCAGATTCCGGTGGGAGCCACGGGCGGCCGACCGGTGCCGCTGGGTGAACTCGCCGACATTCGTTCATCTGAGAGTCCGCCGTCTGTCGAACATGAAAATTCCCGCCGTCGCACCTTCGTGTCGGCCAATGTCCGCGGCCGCGATGTCGCCAGTTTCGTACAGCAGGCCCAGCGGATGATCGCGAAGCAGGTCCGTCTGCCTGCCGGCTATGCGGTGCGGTGGGGAGGCGACTTTGAAAACCTGCTCTCCGCCAGCCGCCGACTGATGCTGATCACGCCGGTGGTGCTGGGGCTGATCGCGCTGCTGCTGTATACGAGCTTCAAGTCGCTCCGACTTGCGTCGCTGATCTTCTTCGCGGTGCCGGTAGCGGCGTCGGGAGGCATCGCGGCACTTGCACTGCGAGGAATGCCGTTCTCGATCGCGGCCGGTGTCGGCTTCGTGGCGCTCTTCGGCGTGGCGGTACTCAACGGGCTGGTGTGGGTGGCCGGAGCGGAACATGCGAGGCAGGGCGGCCTCGCTCCGCGCGAGGCTGCGATTGCCACGGCCGAGGTTCGCATCCGGCCCGTGCTGATGACGGCGTTGGTCGCAAGCCTCGGCTTCCTGCCGATGGCGCTGGCCACCAGCGCCGGCGCGGAAATCCAGCGACCGCTGGCCACCGTTGTGATCGGCGGCATTGTCACATCAACGCTGCTGACCGCCTTCGTGGTGCCGGCTATTTACCCGTGGTTTGTGCCCCGGGCTCGGTCTTGGCACACTCCAGCGGCGTGAACATACTTTTCCTTTTCCTGGGGAACTCCGCCAGATGACGCTTCGCGAATTCCAACAACTGATCCGCGGCATGTACCATGACAAGGATGCGTCGCGGGGCGTGGAGGGGACTTTCATGTGGCTGACGGAGGAGATCGGCGAACTCGCCACGGCACTTCGCAGCGGCACCCACGAGGAGCGGTCGCTCGAATTTGCCGATGTGCTCGCCTGGCTGGCGACGATCGCCAACGTTGTCGATGTCGATCTCGAGGCGGCCGTGGCTCAGAAATATGGCGGAGGCTGCCCCGGCTGCGGCAAACTGGCGTGCATCTGCCCGGATGCGGAGAAGCCATGATTGCACTGCTGCTGGCACTCTTCTGCATCGTCACGACAAACGCCGTCGCTGCGGAGGCCTATGATCTGCGGGTGGGATTTGATGGCGTCTATCGCACCGGCTCATGGACACCGCTGACGCTGGAGTTTCCGGCCCCCCCGGACGCCGCCGGAAACACACCGCCGGAGACCGCTCCGCAGGCGGTGGCCGCATGGGTGGAAGATCCCGATGGGCAGTATGTCCGCTCGCCCGTGGCACCCGTTGAACGCGGTGCCGATGGCAAGTCGAAGGCGCGGCTGACCGTCCGGTTCGGCCGGCCCACCGGACGCGTCATCGTTGAGAAGGTTTTCGCGGACGACAAGGGCTTCGAGCAGACGGGCGCGGAGCGGCAGTCGCTTCCGGCTCCGATTCCAGCAACCGACACCGTGATGCTTGTCTTGGGCGATCTCCCTGCCGCGGAGCGGGCCTCACGTTTAATGGTCCGCGAAGACGGGTCCATGCCGCGGGTCGTGACGATCAAGGCCCCCGCGAGTGCTCCAGAGGCAGGAGGAACGGCCACACTTGGCCGAACGGCTCACGACTTCGATGGTGCCGATTCGATCATCATCTGCGGTCGGACGGTCGCGGCTTTCGAGCCCGCCACGCTTCTTGGCATCGACGGCTGGGTACGACAGGGCGGGCAACTGATTTTTGCTGCGGGCTCAAGCGCGATCGAGATCAGCCGCGGGTCCTCCTTGGCGGCCAATTGGCTGCCGAATCCGGTCTCCAAGCTGGTGCCCCTGCGCCGCGGGAATGCCATCGAAACGTTTTCGCGAGCCAGTCGGCCGCTTGATAAAGCCGCGGTAACAGAGCTCGAAGTGCCACTCTTCAAGAATCCACAGGACATCGAGGGGGTTGTCGAGGCCTTCGATGGACGGGGGCCTGCAGAGCTCCCCCTGGTCGTGCGGCGGGCTCATGGTCTCGGCACGATCGTGTGGGTCGGCCTCGACCTCGATCGAGCTCCGTTTCGTGACTGGTCGGGAAGCGATTCCCTGCTCGTCGAAGCCCTGCGCGGCCGGCGGGCGGCGCGGAGTGCGGGGCGGGCCGGCGAAACCGCTCGTGGCACGCTCGATCTGGCCGGCCAACTGCGTCAGGCGATCGATCAATTCCCGGGAGTTTCTCCGATCCCGTTCGAAGTGATCGCCGGGCTGGGCATTCTGTATGTCGCCTGCCTCTATCCACTCGATTGGTGGCTCGTGTCCAGCGGTCGTCGCGGCAGTCCGGCAGGTGGCCTGCGATCTTCCTGGCTGGCATGGCTGTCGCTGCCGCTGCTGGTGGCCGCTGCGAGCGGGCTGACCTGGTACGCCGGAGAGAGGTTCAAGGGCACGCGCTGGCAGACGTCCGCGGCCTCATTGGTCGATCTCGATGTCGGCAGCGGTCTCGTACGGTCTGCTTCCTTTACGGGCATCTGGTCGCCGGTGAATGCGAGGCTGGATCTGGCGGTAAGGCCCGCCTCTGGCCTTACCGGCGGCGGCCCAACCAACGCTTCTCAGCCCTCTCGATCCGACATCAGTTGGTCTGCATCAGACATCAGTTGGTTCGCGGCCTGCGGCCGGGGCATCGGAGGCACCGACGCCGCCGCGGCCCATCCATCGCTGGCGGCCGACGACTATGGCTACGGCGGATCGGCCGAACTCTTGGACAACGTTCCCATCGCAGCCTCCTCGAGTCGGCTGTTCGAGGCGGATCTCATTGGCTCAGCGGCACAGCCAGCGGTGGAGTCGACGCTCGCCAAGGAAGGGCAGGGGACCCTTGTGGGGGCCGTGACCAGCAGGCTGTCATTTCCGCTGGAAGGCTGCGTGCTCGCCCATGCTGGCTGGCTCTACGAGGTGGGCACGCTGGCACCCGGGCAAACCTTCGAGCCGGGAGTGGACCGCGGTCCCCGGTCGCTGGCAGGGGCGATCACACGCCGCACGCTGAACAAGGAACGCGAGTTCGTTCTGCGTTGGGATCTCGCCGAGCGGAACCCGCTGAGAATCCTGGAGATCGCGGGCTTCCACGCGGCCGCCGGTGGCAGCGGATACACGTCCCTGGAATCCGGACGGCTCGCCCGGTTCGACCTGTCGCCGCTCCTGCCGCTTGATCGCGCCGTGCTGGTGGGCCGCGGACCGTCCTTGGTCAGCTGGGAGTACCGGCCCCGATCGCTCACCGCCGCCGATCTGTCGTCCACAATCCCCGCCACGACAGAGCATTCCTCGCTGTGGCGGATCGTGATCCCTCTTGTTCCGTCGGCAGCAGTCACTCCAGCGACCACGCCGCCTCCGCCTCCCACCCCCACATCCACCTTCACGGACTGAACAGTCGCATGATCGAGACGATCGACCTGACCAAAAAATACGGCGACTTCTACGCGCTTGAATCGCTCGACCTGAAGCTCGAGAAGGGGGACCTTTTCGGTTTCATCGGACCCAACGGCGCCGGGAAGACGACCACGATCCGCATTCTCTCCACGCTCCTCGCACCCACCTGGGGCGAAGCCTATGTCTGCGGCTACTCGATCTACACCCACCCGCGGGAAATCCGCCGCGCGATCGGCTACATGCCCGATATCTTTGGCGTCTACGACGACATGCGGGTGATCGAATACCTGGAGTTCTTCGCGGCTGCCTACCGAATCGACGGGCACGAGCGGCGGCGGGTGGCCGAAAAGTCGTTGGAACTGGTTGACCTCGCCTTCAAGCGGGACGAACTGGTGACCAGTCTCTCCCGCGGCATGACACAGCGGCTCGGACTGGCCCGCGTGCTCCTGCACGACCCGCAGGTACTCCTGCTCGACGAGCCTGCCAGTGGGCTCGATCCGCGGGCCCGAATCGAAATGCGCGGCCTGCTCAAGCGGCTGCAAGGGCTCGGCAAGACGATCCTCGTCTCCAGCCACATCCTTCCCGAACTGGCCGACATCTGCAATCGGGTCGGCATCATCGAATACGGCCGGCTGTTGGCATGCGGCAACGTGCAGGACCTGCTCGCACAGGTCCGCGGTCGGCCGGTGATTCGCTTTCAGCTTGCCGGACCGCCCGAGAAGGCGGCACGGCTGCTGGAAACGTCGCCCGAGGCGGCGGGGGTGGCCGTTCGCGACGGTGAGATCCTCGTCACCCTCGCCGATGGCGTGGAAGATCCTTCCCCGCTCGCGGCGAAGCTCATTGCCGACGGACATCGGCTCATCTCGATGCGGGAGCAGGAGGTCAACCTGGAGACCGCGTTTCTTGAACTGACGAAGGGCGCACTTGGTCGGCCGGGCCGGACCGCGGCCGTAGAATCGTGACGGTTTGTCATCGAATGGTGTCTCATGGTCAGAGCAAAGGAGTGCTGCATGAACGAACGTTTTGGAACCGGGAGTCTGCCGCTCTGTGGTCTGCCGCGCTTTGGCCTGCTGTTGGCGGCATGTGCCACGCTGTCGGCCGTCAGTACGGCGGGCGCGGCAGAACCCGCGCCGGGTGAACTGCCGGCGGCAGTTCCGGCTGCGGCGTCACCGGGTGGGGAAGGACTCGGCACACCCGCCGCGACGCTCGGCTATTCGCTCGGCCTGCGGATCGGCAGCCGCATCGCCGCCGACTTCAAAGATCAGGAACCCCCTGTGGATACTGCAGCGCTTGCCCGCGGTCTGGCGGACGCCGTGCTCGAGGCGCGTCCCCGCCTGAGTGAACAGCAGGTTCGGCAGGCGCTCGAGGCCTTCGATGCCCGCATGCAGGAGCGGGAACGGCAATTCAGCCTGCGAATGCGCGAGGCCGCCAAGGTCAACTTGGCCAAAGCGGTGGAATTCGCCGCGGTCAACGGTAAGAAGCCGGGTGTGACGACCCGGCCCAGCGGGCTGCAGTATGAGGTGCTCCGTGCGGGCACGGGCGGGAGCCCCACACTCGACGACACCGTCGCCGTGCATTACCGGGGCACGCATCTCGACGGCAGGGAGTTCGACGCCACCGATCCAAAGGGAGAAGCCGCGGCGTTTCCGCTCCGCGGAGTCGTGCCCGGCTGGCTGGAGGCGCTGCCGCTCATGAAGGCGGGGGCGAAGTGGCGGATCTACCTGCCGCCGCAGTTGGGATATGGCGAGGAAGGATCTCCGCCGGTCATCGAGCCGAACGAATTGCTGGTTTTCGAAATTGAACTGGTGAAGGTGCTGCCGTCCAAGTGAGGCAATTCTCCATGTGGGGCAGGGCAGGGGTGACGGTGGTACATGCTGAGGCGTCGGTGCCCGCCTGGTGGCTGGCCGGTTTGGTCGCGGCAGCTGCGATGGTGGCCGCGATGCCGGTGTGCGCGGCGCCCCCGGTGACCGACCGGTTCGAAGAGGCCCGCGAACGGATGGTCCGCGATGACATCGCCGGGGGCGGTGTGACCGATCCGCGGGTGCTCGAGAGCATGCGACTCGTGCCGCGACACGAGTTCGTGGGGGCCCCGCAGCGGCCCTATGCCTACTTCGACATGGCCCTGCCGATCGGGGCGGCGCAAACAATTTCCGGGCCGTTCGTCGTGGCCTACATGACGGAGAAACTGGAGCCACAGCCGACCGATCGCGTGCTGGAGATCGGCACCGGCAGCGGATATCAGGCCGCCGTGCTCTCGTCGCTGGTCGGCACGGTCTACTCAATCGAGATCAGCCGCATGCTCGGTGAGAAGGCTGCCCGCACCTTGGCACGGCTGGGCTACCGCAACGTCGTCACGAAGGTCGGCGACGGCTTCCAGGGCTGGGCGGAGCACGCGCCCTTCGACAAGATCATTGTCACATGCTCACCGGAAAACATCCCGCAGCCGCTTGTCGACCAGCTTGCCGAAGGGGGACACATGATCATCCCGGTCGGTGAACGCTACGAGCAGACACTGATGCTGCTGTCGAAGCGAAATGGCGTGATGGAGCGAGAGTCGCTCGTGCCCAGTCTGTTCGTGCCGATGACCGGCGCCGCAGAGCAGGGAAGGAGAGTGCAGCCCGACGGCACGAAGCCATCCCTCCACAACGGCGGTTTCGAGGAGTTGCTGCCCAATTCCGAGGTGCCGGCCGCCTGGTACTACGGCCGACAGTTCCAGATTGTCGAGGGCGAAGATGCACCGGAGGGCCGCCGGTATCTGCGGCTTGAAAATGCCCAGCCAGGGCGGCCCGCGCAGCTCTTCCAGGGATTTCCGGTCGACGGTCGGGCCGTTGGCCGGGTGACATTCTCGTTGGAAGTTCGCGGTGCCGCCGTCGGAGCCGGGCCGGGTCCTGAGGATTTTCCCGGACTTGTGGTGCGTTTTTTCAACGACGAACGCAGCCGTTCAGTGAGCGGTCAGGTGGGACCATGGAAGGACAACGGCCCCTGGCGACGGGTCGAGGGAACGGTCACCGTGCCGGTCTGGGCCCGCGAGGCGATTCTTCAGGTCGGACTGCTCGGTGCCACCGGCCGGCTCGACGTAGACGACGTCCGCGTGTCGGCAATTGCCCGATGATTCCTGCTATTTTGGCGATTTGAGCAGGGCCGGAGACGGCCCGTTCACCGCTGCCTGGGGGATTCCAAATCCCAGAAGGAGGGTGTCGGCACATATTTCCCAGACTGCTTGATTTACCAAATCCGCAAACTATTCTTGGCTCGTGCCGGCAGTTTTTAAGGTCCCAGCCGCGTGCGGCTGAACAGCGGGCGATCCACACTTTTCAAGGGAGAGTGATTCAGATGTTGGTCAATCGTCGGTGGTTGCGGGTGGCTGGGGTTGTCACGTTTGTCGCGGTCGTAGCGACGGCCTGCGATGCTGATGCTGGCTGGCATCATCGTTATCGCGGCTATGGTTCCTCGGGCGGTTCATCTGGTGGCTCATCCGGCGGCTCTTCGGGTGGTTCATCCGGTGGCTCTTCGGGTGGCTACAGCTCGTCGGGCTCGTCCGGCGGTAGCTATGGCTCATCCGGCGGCAGCTACGGCTCGTCCGGCTCGGCTGGTTCGCACGGCAGTTGGGGTTCGCACCATGCCGCGAAAATGGCGCGGCGGGCCTACCGTCATTCGAGCCATGGCTCGTCAGGCGGTAGCTCGGGTGGCAGCTCCGGCGGCAGCTCGGGTGGTTCGTACTCCTACAGCGGCTCGTCGGGCGGATCGTATGGTGGTGGCTCGTACGGAACCGGCTCGTATGGTGGTTCGTACGGCGGCTCGTACGGTGGCTCCTCAGTGCCTGCTGCCACCTACTCCAGCGGCTACAGCGAACGCGTTGAATCGTATCGGGTGATCAGCGAGGCTCCCTCGGTCACCGGTGGCGAGATCATCGAGACTCCCAGCGTGATCAATCCGATCTCGAACGACTCCACAACGAGCATCGTTCCCGCCGATGCGGCGATGCTGTCGGTGGAAGTGCCCGCCGGTGCAACGATTCATGTCAACGGCCTGAAGACCTCCGCTACAGGCGCCATCCGGCAGTTTGTGTCGCGTGGTCTTGTCGCTGGCAAGACGTATGAGTTCTCGGTGCGGATGACCGTCGACCGTGACGGCCAGAGCAGCGAGCAGACCAAGGTCGTGTCGCTGGTCGCCGGTGGTCGTTCAAGCCTCTCCTTCACCGATGCCACCGCGGCCTCGGCCCCGAAGACGAGCCTGACGCTGCACGTGCCCGCCGACGCGAAGGTCTGGCTGGCCGGCAATGTCACCGCCTCGGCGGGGGCCACTCGGCAGTTTCAGACCACGACCCTGGCCGCCGGCCAGGCTTGGAAGAACTACGAGATCCGCGTGGCGACCGTCGTTGACGGCCGCGAGCAGGTCGTGTCGAAGGTGATCAATCTGGCCGCCGGCCAGACGGTTGAACTGTCACTCGACCCGACCCAGCGGACAGCCGCGACCGACGCGACCGCGTCGATTCGCTAGGAATCCTTAGGCCCGGGGCTGACCCGGTCAACCTGTGCAGTCCATGACTCCCGCGCGGCCGCGTGCCGCGCGGGAGTTTTTGTTTTTCCGAGGACGACCAGGACCGTCGTCCCTTCTTTCCGATCCCTCCCAGACTGTCATCTTCCGGTCGGGTCACGGAATGGGGCCGTGACGGGTCGAAGAGAGCCTTATGACGTCGGACACTCCACGTTCCGCAGGGCTCTCCCACTGGCCCCCGGCCATTCGTTTGGTCGTGTCGCTGGGGCTGTTGGGCTACTTCGCCGCTGTCATCGTGCCCCCTCTGGCCGGGCCGCCACCAGCGAGCGAACTGGCCGTGGCGGCACTGCAACCGTTGCGTCCGCTCGTCGGCGGCTTGTTCCTGGGGCACGGTTATCGATTCTTCGCCCCCGACCCAGGCCCAGGCCACTCGATCCAGTGGACGATGCAACTGGCCGACGGGTCAGCGCTCACCGGCTCGATTCCAGACCGCGACGCTGACTGGCCCCGACTGCTCTACCATCGCCGCTTCATGATCAGCGAGAAAATCGCCGCGGTCGTGCCGCCACCAGACGCACCGGAGGAGGTGCGGCAGCGGAGCAGGGGGGACTGGCAGCCGCTCGTCAAGGATGTCGCTGGCCAACTCCTCTCGCGGTATGGCGGCAGCCAGGTGACGCTGCAGATGACAGAACACTACCTGCCCGCACCTGAAGAAGTGCTCCGAGCGGAGCAGGGGGGAGATGTGATCACGCCGCTGGGCACCTACGCATTGGCAGGGGCGAACACCCCATGACCACGAGTAGCTCAATGCCGAGCAAAGAATTCCCCCGGAGCAGCAGTTGGCTTGGCGACTGGCTGGAGGCGTGGGACCGTTTCTGGTTTACCCCAGCTGATCCACTCCCGCTGGCGGTGGTAAGGATCTGCGCCGGGGCGCTCCTCGTGTGGGCCAGCTTTGTCTGGCTCCTCGATGCCGAGGCCTTCTTCGGCAACGACGGCTGGCAGCGGCCCGAGAATGTGTGGCGGATGAACGACCAGCCCTGGCAGTGGAGTTGGTACTTCCTGGCGAACTCCCCGGGAACAGCCCGGCTGCTCGCCGGGATCACTCTGGCGGCAGCCGTCATGCTCACGCTCGGCATCGCCACGCCGTTGGCGGCGATCGTCTCGCTCATCGGCTTCATCAGCGCCGTCAACAGATCACCGCTGAACGTCTTCGGATTTGACGACACGCTGGGGATGCTCTTGATCCCGGTGGTGGTCGGCCCCGCGGGAGCCGTTCTCTCGGTCGACCGGCTGCTGGCACCAGATCAGGCTGCCGACCGACCGTCGGTACGGGCCAATCTGGCGATCCGGCTCATTCAGGTGCATCTCTGCGTGATCTATCTCTTCTCAGGCTGCGGAAAGCTGCTCGGCGCGAGCTGGTGGGAAGGGACGGCCCTCTGGGGAGCGGCCGCCAACGTCCAATACCGCACGCTCGACCTGACCTGGCTGGCCAGCCATCCGTTGCTCGTCAATGCGCTCACGCTCGGGACACTCTGGTGGGAGATTTCCTATGCGACACTGGTTTGGCCCCGGCTCACCCGTCGGCTGTACCTGGCGATGGCGGTGCCGGTGCATTTGGGAATCGGCCTCGCGATGGGCATGATGGAGTTTGGTCTGGCGATGCTGGTGGCGAACATGGCGTTCGTCCCGGCCACCGTCCTGCGGCGGCTCGTCGGGCCGTTCCTGCACCACTCCGTCGGCACTGTGTCCTCGCGACCATGACAGACACTCCTGAGTTGACTGGCCTGATCGGCCTGCAGCGGACGATCCGCCTGACTCTCGTCTACGAGGGCACGCGGTATTCCGGTTGGCAGGTGCAGCCTGGCCGTTCGACGGTGCAGGGGGCGTTGGCCGAGGCGATTCGCGGCGTGACGGGGGAGACGATCCTGCCGCGGGGTTCCAGTCGCACCGACGCCGGCGTGCACGCCCTGGGGCAGGTGGTGGGCTTCACGACCGCGAGCAGTCTCGAGCCGGCGGTCTGGGTGCGGGCGCTCAATGCGAAACTGCCCTCCGACATCACCGTGGTGGAAGGGTTCGACGCCCCGAATGATTTCGATCCGGTGTGGGCCGCCATCCGCAAACGCTACCGCTACCGCATTCACGACGCGGCCTGGCGGCCCGTGCTCCAACGGCATCTCGTCTGGCGGTGGAAATCGCGACTCGACGTCGCCGCCATGCAGACGGCCGCTGCCGAACTCGTCGGCGAGCATGACTTCACCAGCTTTGAGACGACCCCCTCCACAAGGCGGTCGAAAGTTCGCACAATCGAGTCCGCTCAGGTGTTCCGTCACACGGGCTACGACGATGCGGCCAATGCTGAGGTCTGGATAGAAGTCGTCGGTAACGGTTTTCTCTACAACATGGTGCGGATCATCACGGGTTCGCTCGTGATGGTTGGCTCCGGCAAGCGGAAGCCGGAGTGGATCCGCGAGGTGATCGCGGCCCAGAGCCGACCGGCCGCGGGCCCGACAGCTCCGCCGCAGGGACTCGTGCTGGTGTCGATCGAACTTGCCCCCGGCGTTTCCAACACTGACGCGGCTCCCAACCAAACGGCTTCATGGCAAAAATCCCCGAACACCTCGGAAGCCTGACTCTCAGCCGCCAGGTGGGCATGGGCCGTCACTGCCAGGTCTGGGAGGCGCTCGACACGGCCTCCGGACAGCGAGTGGCGGTGAAGGTCGTCGTTCCCGAGAAGGCTGGGGACGCAGGCCAGCGGCGGCTGCTCCGGCACGAGCTCGCCGTGGCCCGCGGCCTTGACCATCCGGCCATCATCCGCATCGACACGTTCTCCTTGGCGGGCGGACTGCCGCATCTGATCATGGAGCTGTATCCACACGCCAACCTCAAGAAGCAGATCGCGGCGGGAGTCGACGAGATCGCTCCGCGCCTGCACCGCATCGTCACGCAACTGGCCTGGGCGCTCGACCACATGCACGGCCGTGGCTGGGTGCATCGCGACGTGAAGCCTGACAACGTCCTCGCCTCGGCCGATGGCGAGGTGAAGCTGATCGACTTGGCCATCGCTGCACGAACACCGGGACTGCTCCGTCGGCTCTTGGGCAGCAGGGGGCCGGCACAGGGTTCGCCGAGTTACATTGCCCCAGAGCAGATTCGTGGCCTGCCGATCGACCCACGGTCCGACATCTATTCGCTTGGCTGCACGCTGTTCGAACTGCTCGCCGGCATGCCGCCCTACACGGCCTCCACCACGGAAGACCTGCTGCAGAAACATCTGTCGGCCACGCCGCCCGCGGTCGAGGCGTTCAACCGCAATGCCACCGCGAGCGTTTCGAAACTGATCCGGCAGATGCTCGCCAAGAAGCCGGCCGATCGTCCACCGACGATGAAGGCCGTCGTGCAGCAGATCGGAGCGATGAAGTTCCTCAATCGGGTGGTGGGCTGAGGCCGTTCCGGACGGACTCCCCGAACACGCTGCGCTCGCGGACGGCTCGTCGAATACGTCCGCGATGATGGTTCGTCATGGGCGCCGAGGCGTCCTAAGCTCGCTCCGGTATTCGGGGAGCCCGTCCTCGTCAAGCGGGCTGCAAAGCAGCGGGAAACACAATTGACGCGGGGTTCGACCAGCGGGGAGAATCTTTTGAGTCGTCCCATCCCCGTCGAGGTCTTCTGATGTCGTCCGCCTTGCACCGACTGCCGCTCGAAAAGCCGATCTACCAGATCGAAGACCGGATCTCCCAACTGGAGGCCGCGCCGGTCGGTGCGCAGGAGCAGGAAGAACTACGGCGGCTGAAGCGGGAACTCGTCGAAGTGCAAAAAAATGTCTTCGGCAGCCTTGATCCCTGGCAGACCGTCGAGGTGGCTCGCCATCCAAACCGTCCCAAGACGAGCGACTATCTGTCGCTCGTCTTCGATGAGTTCGTCGAACTCCACGGCGACAAAGCCTTTGGCGATGATCCCGCCATGCTCACCGGCTTCGCCAAACTCGAGCAGCACAAGGTGCTGGTCGTCGGCCATCAAAAAGGAAAGACCCTGGCCGAACGGCAGGCCTGCCACTTCGGCTGCGCCCATCCGGAGGGATACCGTAAGGCGATGGGCAAAATGCGGCTGGCGGCGAAATACGGTCTGCCGGTGATCTGCCTCATCGACACGCCCGGTGCCTATCCGGGCATTGGCGCCGAGGAACGCGGTCAGGCCCAGGTGATCGCCGAAAGCATGTTCCTGATGGCAACGCTCCCGGTGCCGATTGTCTGTGCGGTCATTGGCGAAGGTGGCTCAGGCGGGGCGCTCGGCATCGGGGTCGGTGACCGGGTGGCTGTCTTGGAGCATGCCTACTACAGCGTGATCAGCCCCGAGGGCTGTGCCGGGATTCTCTGGAAGAGCGTCGAGTTCAAGGCCGACGCGGCCCGGGCGTTGCGGTTCCGCTCGCGGGACCTCAAGGAGTTCGGGGTGATCGACGCCGTGATCGAGGAACCGGCCGGCGGCGCCCATCGGCATCCGCGGCAGATGGCGACCCGACTCAAGACCTGGCTGGTGCGGTCGCTTCGGAGCCTGGTCGACCAGCCGACCGACACCCTCGTGGCGGAACGCTACGAGAAGTTCCGGAGGATGGGCGTGTTCCTGGAAGAGGCCGCGTCGTAGGACGGTTCGGGGCTGCCCATGACCCGTCGCCGGACGTTCGCTACGGACATCCTGTCCTTCGCTCACTCGATGCTGACTGCGCTCCGGCCGGCGGCTTTCGCGCCGTCGCCGCCGGCCCGGCGTCGGCTCCGGCTTACTGGAGCCGTGCAGAGCACGGCTCCCAATCTCTTGCCTGCGCTGGTCAGCAACGCCGGCTCTCGGGACATGGGCAGCCCCTCACGGATTCCGCCAGGCACATGGCACCAAAGCGTTAAGCCCAGAGGGACGAGTTGGCTCGAACCCATCCCATCGCCAGGGAGGCGACGGGACGGCTGCTGCAGCGTCGGGTGGCGAAGCCGGGATCGGCGGATGCTCGACGAGCGCTTGCGCTTTCCCCGAGCGAGCACCGAACTGCCGAGCGAGGCTGAAGGGAAAGATCCCCGCGAGGAGACATCTGCCGGCCCGGAGCCGGCGCGCGCACCCCTGCCCCCAACGTCCGATAATGTCTCTTATGTCCGGTTTCGGCCCTGTTCGTTCTGAGCCTGTTTTCCAGGGCGAAACCGCCCTGCTCCCCTCCCGAAAAACGACACGCGTGACGATGTCTGGGCCACCGCGTTCGCTCGCGTGCTCACCGCGTCGGCAAGGGCGATTGGGCGCCGACCGGATACCGCTGCTGGGGCGCAGTCTGGGGAGTGAATGGCTGGGCGGGCATCGGCGCCGCAGTGGCTGGCGGCGCAAATCGTTGTGGTGGTGCAAAGCCACTCCCGGCCGGCTGGACCGCTGCCGGGGTCGCATACCGCGCCGGCGCAACTTCCTGCGCCGGTTCTGAGCCGGCGGCCCGCGGCACAAACCAGGCACTCCCCGCCGGCAGCACGCCGCCGGCCTGCGTGGCCCCCTGCCCTGTGCCGCCCCCCTGCTCCGTTCCGGCCCATGCCGCTGCGGACGCAACACCGTCCCACATCGCTTGGAGCGGTGACTGCTGCCCAGCGATCGCGGGCGATTGGCCTCCAGCCGCCGGCATACCAGCCGCCGGCTGTTGGAACTGCTCCTCGAACTGCTTTACGAACGGGTCGATCGTCTCGTGAACCTCCTTCGGAAGGTAGGTGTCGGCGCGAACGATCAGTTCTGCCACAAGCCGACCGCTCCGGCTGGCCACGATCTGGTGCCGATAGTTGGGGGCAAGCGTCACGCTGAAGAAGGTCACCACCACGCAGAGCAGCGCCCCCTTGGCCAGCCCCAGCAGAAGGCCCAGTTGGTGATCGAACGCGGAGAGATGCACCGCACTGATCGCCTTTGAAATCACGCGAAATACCAGCCAAACGCAGATCGACGTGCCGGCATAGGCGGCCAGCATCGCGGCGAACCGGTTCCAAGGAGCCTGGGTGCCGAAGTACGGCGCCAGCACAGCGCCAAAGCGGAAGGCAACGTAGCTGCTGGCTACGATGCCGGCGATCCATGCCAGCTGCCACACCATGCCCTTGAAATAGCCGAGCAGAGCGGCCGCGGCCAGAATGCCGAGCATGACGAGGTCATAACCTTCGAGAGCCACTCCAGCCTCCGGTGATCAGATATCAGGATGCGGATCAGTGCTGGCCGGAATGCCTCGGAGCCAGCGGGGCGGAGTCTAGGGGCTAGCCCGGCCCACGGCGTAGCCCAAACTGCAGCGAACCACCCAAAAAGGAAAAGCATTCGCAGTCGACCCATACCACCCATGCTATTTATCCAGAACACGCCGAAGCCTAGAAAACACCCAAAGCCACCAATCAGCTCATTTGATTCTTGTTGCGCAAACACCCCAGAGCAGCCATGCTTCTTATGTTTCGAAAATCTTTTCCGGGTAGGTGATCTTTTCCAAAGGGGAGTGCAGGGGGCCTGGCGACCACGCAGCCACTGCTGAATCTGCAAACGTGCCACTACCCCCGATGTCGATAAGCCTCTCGGGTCTGTGCTGACCGCCTTGGGGGCGATCGCGCAGGCCAGTCGTGCGCGTGAGGTCGCTCCCACACGCCGGCGGGTAGGACTTTGGCGGGGGATCGCAGTGCCCGAATTTCAGGCGCACATCACCGGTTCGTCCATCGTAGGCGTTGGCTATGCGGCCGCCGCTTGGTACGTCGGTGGCATGACCCCGGTCACCTGCCTGCTGGGCGGCACCGTTTGTGCCGTGGCTGGCTTACTGCCTGACCTCGACAGTGGCCCCGACACCCCAACTCGGGAGAGCGTCGCATTTGCCGCCGCCATAGTGCCGATGCTGATGCTGCAACGACTGCAGCAGACGGGCATGCCGATGGAGGCGATCATTCTGGCTGGGGCCATTGCCTATGCGGTGATCCGCTACGGCGTGACCTGGCTGCTCGATCACTACTCCACACAACGCGGCATGCTCCACAGCCTCCCCGCGGCTGCGATTGCGGGCCAGGTCACCTTTCTGGCCTTCAGCCACGACGACCCGATGCGGAGGTATTTCATCTCCGGTGCCGTGGTGCTGGGCTTTCTGACCCACCTCGTGCTGGACGAAATCTGGAGCGTCCGCCTCGGACAGTTCGGCGCCAAAGCAAAAAAGGCATTTGGCACGGCGATGAAATTCCACGGCCCAGTGCTCTGGTCAAACGTGGTGACCTACGTGCTGGTCATTGCGCTGGGCCTGATCGCCGCCACCGAGGCCGCCCGTACGGAGCGGATGTCGGTCATGCGGCAACAGATGGAGCAAGCGGCTCGCTCATACCAGACCGTGCCCGCTCCCTGGAATTACCGCCGATAAGGCCGCGAGTCGGTCCTTCTCTCTCGCGGCCCCATCTCTCGATCGATTCGAGAGCGGATGACGTTCAACGGGCCTGATCCATATCCATACCGCGGCAACCAGGACTTCTATCGTCCCAACGGTGGTGAATCGCTGGCCGCTTGCTCTGCGAGCCGCGCCGCATGATCATGGTCTGTTTCCCACCTTCCACAGAGCCGACCCAATGCCCCCCCTCCCGGCCATGACAGCCTCCAGCCCTCTGCCATTCCTGACGCTGACCC
>CANFQO010000069.1 GCA_947449135.1 Planctomycetaceae bacterium
CCATTGCCGGGATCGGTCTGGATGTCGACGTCACGGAAGCCACGACTGAGGCTTGCGGTGGTCGCCCGCAGCAGTTCTCCCAGACCATCGCCAGTGGCAGCCGACACGCAGATGGCATTCGGATAGCGGTTGATCAGGCTGCTTCTTGCAGCATGGTCGGCCACGGCGTCGATCTTGTTGAGCACGAGAAGGGTGGCCTTTTCATCGACCTCCAGATCCTCCAGCACGCCGCGAACTGCGGCGATCTGCGCGTCGACCAGAGGGCTCGATGCGTCAGCCACGTGGAGCAACAGGTCTGCCTGCCGTGTTTCTTCGAGCGTTGCCTTGAAGCTGGCGATCAGGCGATGCGGCAGGTCGCGGATGAAGCCGACCGTATCGCTGAGGAGCACAGGCCCCCAGCCCGGCAGCTTCCAGCGGCGAGTGCGGGTGTCGAGTGTGGCGAAGAGTTTGTCCTCGGCCAGCACGTCGGCACCAGTGAGTCTGTTCAGCAGCGTGCTCTTGCCGGCGTTCGTGTAGCCGACCAGCGAGACGGTGAGATGCTCATGGCGGGCGGCCACCTCGCGTTCGCGGCGGCCGTGAACTGTGGCCAGATCATCCTTGAGATCGTGGATTCGTTTCTCGACGAGCCGGCGGTCCACCTCCAACTGCTTTTCGCCCGGGCCACGCATGCCGATGCCCATCTTGAGCCGCGAGAGATGGGTCCACATCCGTTTGAGCCTGGGCAGGGAGTATTCAAGCTGGGCCAGTTCCACGGCCAGCCGGGCTTCGTAGGTGCGGGCTCTCGCTGCGAAGATGTCGAGGATCACCTCCGAACGGTCGAGAACCTTGGTCTTCAGTTCCTGCTCAAGGTTGCGGGTCTGGGCCGGGGAGAGATCGTTGTCGAAGATCACGACGTCGGCATCGTGATGCTCGATGAGCATGGCGAGTTCGGCGACCTTGCCGCTGCCGAGGTAGGTGGTCTGATCGGGCCGCTCGCGTCGCTGCGTCAGTTCCGCGACCACCTGCGCACCGGCGGTCTCTGCGAGGCCACCGAGTTCGTCCAGCGGATGCTGGGGATCGAGAGGAGCATCGAGAAGCACTCCCACGAGCACGGCCCGTTCACTCTGTACGCTGTTCGTTCGCCGCGGTTGTGTCACTCGTAGTCCTCGCTGGAATCGTGATCGCCCATCGCATCAGGATCATCCGCACCGGCGGTCGCCGCAAGATGGCAGCAACTCTCCCAGCGGCGGGTGTCGAGCAGGCCATCGGCCACGGCATGCTTCACGGCACAGTCGAGTTCATGCGTGTGGCTGCAGTCGGGGAAGCGGCAGAGGTTTGCGAGCGGCCGCAGGTCACGAAAGGCAGCCGGCACCTCCGCTGACACGATTTCCCAAAGTTGGAACTGCCGCACGCCGGGCGTGTCGACGAACGATCCTCCGGCGGATCCGCCGAGGGTGTGCGGGATGAGGCGGGCTGTTGTCGTGGTGTGCCGCCCCTTCTCGTTCTCCCGGCTCACCTCAGCGACCCGCAACTCCAGGTTTGGGTCGAGGGCGTTGAGCAGCGACGACTTTCCCACGCCGCTCTGGCCCACGATGGCCGTCAGGCGGCCGGCGAGTTCATGCCTCAGCGTCGCGAGGCCGACTCCCGTGACAGCGGAGCAGAGCACCGTGGTGTAGCCCATGCGGGCATAGACGCCGGCCAGCGGTACGAGGCGGGCGGTATCGACGAGATCGATCTTGTTGATGCAGATGATCGGCCGGATGCCGGCTGACTCCGCGGCCACGAGCAGGCGGTCGATGAGCGCCGGCTTGAGGTCGGGCATCGCGGCGCTGCCCACGATCACGACCTGGTCGACGTTGGCCACGAGCACGTGGCGGCGGCCGCGGCTGGCGCGACAGAGCGAGTTGCGTCGCGGCTCGATCGATTGGATGACGCCGCCGCCCGACTCGTCGCGGATCCGCACCCAGTCGCCGGCGGCAATCGGATGCCGTTGTTCGGTGGAGAGCGTCCGGAGCAGGCGGCGGGTGGTGCAGCGGATCGTGCGGCCATCCTCGATTCGAACGAAGCTATCCAGGCCATGGACATGCATCACCCGTCCCCGCCACGTCGTCCCGGCGATCGGCGGCACGGAGCCGCCGTCGCCCGCCGCGGAAGGGTCGTTATGGCGGTCAGGTTCGTCGTGGATGACAACCGTACGCTTGCGGGTCAGTTCGCCCTTGCCAGAGATCCGCTCCGACGAAGCCATGTCGGAGGCGTGATCGGGATCGGCGGCGACAGCCCGGGTGAGATCGCCATTGCGACGGCGTGTAGAACGATTTTTACGGAACTCGGCTCGAAACTTGCGAGGCTTGGGCATGTACGCAAGTGTAGCAGGCCGCCGTGCCACGCGGTCCGGCGTTATGGACGCGGTCGGCCAGGCTTGGACGGACGACGGTTTTCCAGACCGGCAGACGCGAGGAGGGACTTGCTGAAGATGTCCCTCTGTGGCGACCTGGTAAAGACGCCACCGACGCCACCGATTCTGGCGGGATCGTAGCAGACCTCGTATTCGTGCCTTCCGATCGAGACCTTGTCGCCCGGGTCGAGTTGGCCTTCGCTGATCCGCGTGCCATTCACCTTCGTGCCATTGCTGCTGTTCAGGTCTTTGACCGTCCATCGTCCGTCGGCGATGGAGAGTTCGCAGTGGGTGCCGGACACGTTCGGAAACCGGAGCACGATGTCGCAACTCTCCCGTCGGCCCACGAGGAGCGTTGGTTTCAGCAAGGGGATCGGATCGCCTCCGCCCACCGGTTGCAATTCGCCGTAGGACGACGGATCGGTGTCGCCTAGGTCGCGGAGTTCCGCGCTGGCATGGGGAGCGTACGACCGATGCTGATCCATGAATCGGCTCTGCTGGTGAGTCACGTCGGGGTGGGAAGCAAGTTGGAGGGCTGGCAGGCAGATGGCTGGGGCTCGAACCCTTTCGTCCAAGCCGTCCTTATGAAGCCTAGTACGAAATTAAGTCAGAGGCTGTTCGAACGTCAAGAAAATCGGTTGGACGGATATTTTGGGCGGCGGACCCGCAACGTCGACATCTGCGACGTAGAATGGCTGTTGGACTGGAGCGGACCAGATGATCGCTGGCCAGCGGCCAGAGGCTGTCGTTTTGGCATCCTCAAGGAACGCTGGCGGGAGGAAAGTCCGGGCTCCGCAGGGTGCGATGGTGGGTAACGCCCACCGGCCGCGAGGCTAGGGAAAGTGCCACAGAAAACAGACCGCCTGGGGAGTTCGCTCCGCAGGTAAGGGTGAAACGGTGAGGTAAGAGCTCACCAGCAGGCCGGGTGACCGGTCTGGCTCGGTAAACCCCATCGGGAGCAAGGCCAAGCAGGAAGAAGTTCGATATCGCTGTCGCCTCGGCACGGCGGAGATCGGCGCGAAACGGCCCGTTTCGCCACCCACTTCCGGGTCGGCTGCTGGAGACGCCGGGCAACCGGCGTCCTAGAGAAATGGTCGTCACCCCAACTGCCCTTCATTGGGCAGAAGGGGGAACAGAACCCGGCTTACAGGTCCGCTCCAGTCCTTTTTTCCGGTAATAAAGCCGCATTCGGCATGCGTCCTGCGGCCCAAGACGCCAGGGGCGGTGAAAGCCCCGCTATTTGGCGGCCTGAGGCACGGTGTTTCCGGTCTTCAGTTCCCGCCGGCCTTCGCCGTCGATCAGTTTCATGAGTTTTGAGATGCAGAGGGCGTTGATGCTGACTCGCATCTCGTCCGCCTCAGCCTTGAGGGTTTCGTGGAGGGAGCTGGGCATCCGGACGGTGATCACCCGCTGGACATCTCGTTCGGCGGGCCGATCCCGCTGCCTTTCCCGGAGCTCGTCGAGCATTTCACGGATCCGGGCGTATTGCGGGCTGCACTCGAACCGGATCAGGGCCTCGGGGGTGTTGAAGGTCCGCCGCACGATCCCGTCCACGCCCAGCAGTTCCCGGAAGAACACCAGCCAGTCCGGGGTCATCGAATGCAGGCGTTCTGCAACCTCGAGGACGGCGGCGGCGGCGTGATCGGTTTCAGAGTCGAGTGCGGTGGCTGGCATGGCGATGCTGTCCTTACTTCCGAGAGCAGTGCCGGGCAGACCGGCCTGCGAGGGGGCGTTTGTCGCGATCCCAGCCGGCAGTGACCTTCTCCGGCGGCGGGGATCGCAGCAGTTCGACGTCGAAGCTGCGAGCAACTGTTGCTAGCCGGTCAAGTGACAGCATTAAGTGCAAGCATTGCAACGACTTACGTCTACGCGGCAGAGGGCGACTTATTTGCGGGCAGTGATGCTCGTTTTGGTGGCACTAGGTTGGCTGCGCAATAAGTGGGCAGGCCTCGCGTTTCGCATTTCCCAAGTGTCCGGGTTGTGACGGCCTCGGAAAAATTCCTCACGGCCAAGCATGGCCCCGGGGCGAGGCGATTTTTAGCCGCGTTTTTCCAGGTATTCGACCACCGTGTTCGACACGTCGTATCCCGTGGCGGCCTCCAGTCCTCGCCACCCCGGCACGGCATTCACCTCCAAGACCACGACCCGGCCATCCGATCCGGGAAGTAGGTCGACGCCTGCGATCTCCGTTTCCACCGCCCGGGCAGCCGCCCGAGCCAGATCGATCCAGGCCTGCGGTGGTTCAAACGCCTCCGGCCGCCCCCCGAGCGACACGTTGGTCCGCCATTCGCCGGGAGCGGCGAACCTCCGAATGGAGAATGCTTCGTTCCCGACGATCAGAATCCTCACGTCCCAGCCGTCGTGAGGAACGAATTCCTGGAGGTAGGCGACGGCGCCGGCAGGTTGGGCGGCTGCCGCTGAGTGGAGGAGCGGCGTGAGCGACTCCTGATCCGAGATCCTGACGATCCCGCGGCCGCGCGAGCCGAACAGTGGCTTTGCGACACAGTCTTTCCCCAGCGCATGCCAGGCTGCTTCGATCGCCGGCGGGCTCTGGGCGACCACCGTGCGGGGCACTGGCAGTCCGGCGGTCGCCATCCGCGCCAGTGACAGGTATTTGTCGATGGCGATCTCCAGCCCTCGTGGGCTGTTGAACACTGGCGTGCCGCGAGCTGCGAGTCGGCCGAGCAGATCCATGCGGAAGACAACCTCTTCCAGGCCACCACCCGGCATGCCTCGCACGACGACGAGATCAGCGGATTCGAGACACGGGGGCAGAAACCGCTCGACGCCTTGGGGAACGGTGGCGGAGACTTCCGAAAACGGTGCCGTAGCGACTTCTGCTGCCAGGTCTGTCCAGCGGACGGCCGTGCCCTGATGGCCGCGGGCTGCGAGGGCGGCGAGCAGACGGCCGACGTGCCAGCCGGTCGGTTCGCCGATCACGGCCACCCGCAGGCCGCTGCCAGCATGCTTCCGCATCGGCATCACGCCTCCGGGCCGCTGGCCGCTGCCTGCGGTGTCGTGAACGACGTCTTCACGATCTCGGGGGCCAAGCCGCCGAAGCGGTGCCGGTGGCCGGTGTCGAGATTGACCAGGTCGACCAGCGCCGGTGCGAACAGCGCCGGATCGAGCGCGTAGAAATCGCGGCCCGCCCGTTCGAAGAGCGTGCAGAATGGCACGCCGTAGTCGGCGGACGCCCGGCTCACCATCCGCGGTCCGATGTCGACGATGCTGGCGTCATCGCCAGTCACCTCCAGCACGACGTGGCCGCCATAGAGGATTGCGTCGTTGGTGCGGCCAATGGCGACGAGATCGTCCTTTCGGGGCACGGGGGCCAGTGGCGCGCGGCCGGAGCCCTTGCGGATCCGGCGCAGATCAAAGTGGAGCTCGTGGAGTTTGTGGAGCGCGGTCTCCAGCGACCGGGCGATCACCTGCAGCGTGCCGGCGATGCTCGCGGTGCGGGCTACCAGCAACACAAGTTTGTCAGCCGGCACTCCCGCGTCGGCCGCCAGCGAGAGACAGACGTCGTCGGGCGGAAGCTTTGATGCTTCAAGGAGTCCGACGGCGGCATCCGGCCGCTCTCGCATACCGATATCGTCGAAGAGATCCTCCCGGCCGATCGCCGCCCGGATTGGCCCGCTGGCCATCGCGAAGTAGTGAGGCGTGCTCACCTTCCAGCCCGCATACTGCGCGGCGAGGCAGGCTGCCAGCGGTGCATCGCTCTCGACGGCCACGATCGGCCACTCGCAGCCGGGCCACGCCGCAACGAATGCCTCCGGTGAATGCCCTGGCTGTTCCACGTGCACGGCGCCGAGCCCGGCCATCGCGGCCCGTGCGATCAGCACGCCCGCCTCGATGCTTCCGGCAGCCTTCACGCCGCAGTCGACGATGCGGACGCCGTCGGCTGTCGCGTGGCAGGCCACGCCGAGTGCGTCTGGTCGGGAGAAGATTTCCTCGGCAACCCGCAGGGCTCCCGCATTGAGATACATTCCAGTGCTTTCAGAAAAAGGTGCCCGCCACCACGAATAGCTCATCAAGGATGGATCATGTGGACAGAAGGCCTCAGTCTATCCTGCCCAATTTTGGTGGCTGGCACCTTTTTAGCCACGACCTATAAAAAGGTGGCGCTGCTGAGCCGTCCCAGTGGCCGTTTCCAATGTCATGGCCAGGAGGTCATTCCCCGTGCCAAGCCTGACCGTCGAGAACTACGTCAAAACGATCTATCAGATCGCTGCGGCCCAGGCGGGACAGCCGGCCAGCACCGGACAGATCGCCGCGGCGCTCGATGTCTCCCCCGGCACCGTCACCAGCATGCTCAAGACGCTCGACGCGGCGCGGCTGGCGACCCACAAACCCTACGAGGGGGTGTCGCTCTCGCGGGCCGGTCGCCTGCTCGCCCTGAGGATGATCCGGCGGCATCGGCTGATCGAACTTTTCCTGCTCCGCACACTCGACATGAGCTGGGACGAGGTTCATGACGAAGCCGAGCACATGGAACACGCCGTCAGCGATCTGCTGGTCGATCGAATCGACGCCTTCCTTGGCCATCCCGACGTTGATCCGCACGGAGATCCGATTCCACGGGCCGAAGGACTCTCGCTCGAACCGCCTGTCGAACCGGAGACGCAGTCTCTGGCCGAATGCACGGCGGGACAGCCATTTCGGTTGACCCGAGTGCTCGACCAGTCGTCTGAGTTTCTTCGTTCGCTCACCGAATCCGGGCTTGCCTTGGGCGTGACGGGAACGGTTGAGAAGAATCCCGACGGCGCCGGCCTGATGCGGATCCGCATTCAGGACCGCGTGATGTCGCTGGCACTCGAAGCGGCAGCCAAGCTGCTGGTCACCGAGGAGTGACTTCCCATACGGCAGACTGTCCGAGGCACTCGTCCACCTCGATCCGCAGGCAGCCGGTGATCGGGCTGCCCGCAGCCGCCATGGCGTCGAGCAACTCGCGGCCGATCCAGCGGGCCAGCCATTCGGCGGTCGCATTTTCGACGGGCAACAGCTGGCATTCGTCTGCCGGAAAGACCCAGCGACGATTCTGGAACCGAACGGTGACCTCGGCCGGCCCGGCCACACCGTCGACGATTGGGCCGGCGGCCGTCGACACGTGTAGCAGCCGGTTTTGAGTGGGGAGGAGCATGCGGTGATCGAGACGCGACACGATCTGCGAGAGCAGGTCGCGAAGCGTGATGAAATCGACGACCATCCCATGGGCATCGGGCTGGCCCTCCACATCGGCGCCGACGAGCCAGTTGTGGCCGTGCACGGCCTCACAGAGGTCGTCGGTGAGCGTGATGAAGTGACCGGCGCAGAAGACATGCACCGCCTTGCGGAGGCGGACTGTGAAGCGTTCGTTCATATCGTTCCAGATATTCATGATGGGCAGCGGTTCTCGCAGTCGTTCGGAGACGGGGGGCTGCCAAGTGGTGAAGATGACCATGGCGACGTGGTGTCGAACAGCAGACGACCGTCGCGAATGAGAATATAGAGCGCCGCCGCGGTGAGGTCGGCGGTGGTGCCGGGATTCAGCCGCCGCGGCGACCGCAGAAAGCAGTCGAACGCAGGGATCGTCTGGGGAGCGGCCCGGGCAGCGGCGGCGAGTCGTGACACCTCAAGGGCTACGGGCAAGCCATGCTTGCGGGCGATGAGCGAATCAGGTTCCCGCGCCAGCTGCGCGAGAAAAGCGTCCACGATCGCGTCGTGGAGCGCGAGACCGCTGCCGAGTGCTGCGAGCAGGTCGGCCACCAGGCCGGCGTAGAGTGCGTCATACCCATCGACCCAGAGCCGCGCGATCGCGTCGCGCGGGGCGGCCAGCCGCATCGCCTCGAGCAGGTCGGCAGGCGGCGGTCCGGTGAGATCGTGCCGCCCGCTCTCACCCATGCCTCCCGGCTGAGCCAGTCGGATCGCCTGCCAGACATCGGCGGCGTCGGTGGGCGTGAGGCGTGCGAGCACTGCCGCGACGGCAGCTGGGCTCGGCGACTCCGGGAGCGTCGATCGTCCCATCCGGGGCTGACTGTTCGTGGTGGCTAGAGCATCGGGCACGGCCGCCAGCGGTGCGATGGCCAGCACGATGCCGAGGTTGGCGTTGGAGCGGGTGACCGATCGGGCTGCCGTCACTGCCGCAAGGACGGTTTGGCCCAGCGGCACCTCCGCCGCCTTTTCCATGGCAGGTGCGATCGCGATTCCGGCGGCGACCAATTCCGCATGAGTAAGGTCGGGAAATTCCACGGCCGGGTGAACATTTCCAGGCTTGGTTGCCGAGGCCTCGAGGATACTGGCCGCGGCCACGGACCAGCCGCGGCCATGGGGATGGCACGAGCCGGGAAGTCGGGACAGAGCCGCGGTGAGCGGCTTGAACGTGGCATGGAGGTCGGGAGCGACCGCTGGAACGGCGTGAATGTGTGAATCCTGTTCAGGGAACGGGCGGGGCTGCGAGGGGCGGCGGGCCAACGGTACACTCTGCGACGATGGCAGTGGGTGAGTCAAGCGGTGACGGCTGCTTTCCAGCTGTGAGCTGAGAAGCATGGACCGGAAAACGCCAACATGCGGGAGTGCACGGTGATGCGGGACTATGCGTCGGACACAAAAATCGGCCCGGAGTGCTTCATCAACCGTGAGTTGAGCTGGCTGGAGTTCAACCTCCGCGTGCTGGAGGAGGCGGAGAACCCCGAAAATCCGCTGATGGAACGGCTGAAATTCCTGGCGATCTTCAGTTCCAACCTCGATGAATTCTTCATGGTCCGTCTGGCAGGCGTCCGCGAGCAGGCCTTCGGCGAGAGTGCACCGCAGGACCAGGCGCCCGATGGGCTCAGTGCGATCGAGCAACTCAAGGCCGTGGCCAAGCGCACGCAGGATCTCGTGGCCAGGCAGTACCGCTGTCTCAAGGAAAGCATCGGCCCAGCGATGGCCGCCGAGGGCTTCGAACTGCTCCGCTATGACGCGCTCGAGGGCTCTCGCCGCGAACACATCGATCGGTTCTTTCGCGATCGTATCCTGCCGATCCTCACGCCCATGGCGGTCGATCCCGCCCATCCGTCGCCCCGCTATCACAATCGCGGTCTCTATCTCGGCGTGATGCTCGAACACGCAGAAGGCCTCGGGCCAAAACGGCTGTTCGCCGTGGTGCAGGTGCCGCAGGTCCTGCCGCGGATCGTCGTCGTGCCCCCGACGTCCCCTGGCCGCACCAGCTTCGTGTTGCTTGAAGATGTCGTGGCGGCTCGGCTCCCTGAACTGTTCGGCGGGTTTCAGGTGCGGTCGTGGACGTCGTTCCGCATTACGCGGGACAGCGATCTCGAACTGCTCGAACAGGAATCGGACGACATGCTGCGGCTGATCGAGGACCGGCTCAAGGCACGACAGCGCGGCCAGGCAGTGCGGATCGAGATTGCCTCGAAAGCTGATGAATCGCTGGCACACATGATCATCGACGCCGAAGACCTTCATGACGGCACCGGCGACGGCTACAGCGAGGTCTACCGCATCGACGGCCCGCTCGACCTGACGGCCCTCTGGGATCTTTACAAACTGCCTGGCTTCGAAAAACTCCACGACAAGCCCTTCACCCCGCGGATGCCACGCGGTCTGGACCGGCGGCAAGGCGATATTTTCGCGGCCATCGATGCCAACGATATCCTGCTCCATCATCCCTACGAGTCGTTCGACCCGGTTGTGGAATTCGTCACCAGCGCCGCCAATGATCCACGCGTGCTGGCCATCAAGCAGACGCTCTATCGCACCAGCGGTGACTCGCCGATTTCGAGGGCACTGATTGCGGCCGCGGAGTCGGGCAAGCAAGTGACGGCACTGGTGGAACTGAAGGCCCGCTTCGACGAGGCCAACAACGTGAGCTGGGCGCGGCAGATGGAACGGGCCGGCGTGCACGTCGTATTTGGGTTTCTCGACTTGAAGACACACTGCAAGGTGTCGATGGTCGTGCGGAACGAGGGACAGCGGCTCCGCCGTTACGTGCACCTCGGCACCGGCAACTACAATCCCACGACGGCGTCTATCTATACGGACCTCGGCTTGTTCACCGCCGACGAGGCGATCGCAGAAGACGCCTCTGCGCTCTTCAATCTTCTCACGGGCTACTCGCAGGGCCATGCCTGGAGGAAGCTGGTCGTGGCGCCCAACGATCTCCATCGGCGGACGATCGAACTGATCGAGGAGCAGACGCAGCGGGCGATCACGGGTCGGCCGTCGCGGATCTTTGCGAAGCTCAACGCCCTCGTGGATCACACCGTGATCGAGGCTCTCTATCGGGCCAGCCAGGCCGGCGTGCCGATCGACATCGTCGCCCGGGGCATCTGTTCTCTGAGGCCGGGGGTGCGCGGCTTGAGTGAGACGATCCGTGTGCGCAGCATCGTCGACCGGTTCTTGGAGCATAGCCGCGTGTATGTCTTCGGCCCCGACGAGGATGCGCAGGTGTTTCTGTCGAGCGCCGACTGGATGCCTCGAAACTTCTTCCGGCGGGTCGAATTGATGTTCCCAGTGTTGGCTCCAGCACTGGCGACGCGGATCCTCAAGGAAATCCTCCCCGTCTATCTTGCCGACAACACGCGGGCGCGGCAGTTGGATTCAGACGGCGTGTTCAATCTTCTACATCCCGCTCCGGGGGAAACGCCGGTGCGTTGCCAGATCCAGATGCTCGAGCAGTCCGGACCAGAGGTCGATTCATTCGGGGCCGCCGTAGGGGTCGCCGCAGGTGGCGACGCCGCGTCAACGGGGCTCGGGACCGCTGCCGGAGGAAGGCGTGGCCGTGTTTCAACTGGCAGATCGCGAAAGTCGCGAGGCTGAGTGGATCGACGCCAGAGACCGCGTCTGTGCCTGACCGAATCGGCGGCGCCGAAGCGAGTCGACTTTGGCCGACTTTCCGGCTTTGAGTCGGAGTCGTTCGCTGATGCCCGGCGGATTGGGCCGATCGTTTCCGTGGCAGTGAGAACTTGTCTAGAATGACGGGCTCATGTGCCGGTTGAGGGCACACGAGCCCTCCCAGAGCCCATTCGATGGCGGAAGACTATTACCAGACGCTTGGCGTGCCGAAATCGGCATCGGCAGAAGACATCCGCAAGGCCTATCGCGAACTGGCACGGAAGTATCACCCGGACCTCCATCCCGACGATGCCGCGGCGAAGGAGAAGTTCAAACAGGTGCAGACCGCCTTCGACGTGCTCAACGACACCAGCAAGCGAGAGATGTACGACCGCTACGGGAGTTCGTTCGAGGGCGTCGGAGCGGGGGGAGCCGGCGGCGGTTGGTCGGGCGGTGGCGGCGGACCCTTTCCTGGCGGGGGAGGATTTCCCGGTGGCGGTGAGATCGACTTGGAGAGTCTCTTCGGCGGTGGCGGCGGCTTTGCCGACATGTTTCGTGGAACCGGTGGTGGCGGTGGCCGTTCGACACGTGGCCGTAAGCGGGCCACGCAGGTGCCAGGCCAGGACGTCACGGCCCGCATCCAGGTGCCGTTCACACTGGCAATCGAAGGCGGCAAGACCGACGTGCGGCTCGATCGCGACGGTAGGACTGAGACCATCAGTGTCACCATTCCGCAGGGGCTACCCGATGGCGGCCGGATGCGGCTGCGTGGACAGGGCTCGCCGGGTTCGGGCGGCGGGCCAGCCGGAGACCTGCTGCTTGACGTGCGGGTGGAACCGCACCCCGTGTTTCGCCGGGATGGTGACACGCTCGACATCACGTTGCCGGTATCCCTTCCGGAGGCGATCGAGGGGGCCAAGGTGGATGTGCCCACGCCGTGGGGTACGATCAGCCTTCGCATTCCGCCAGGCACTTCCGGCGGCCGCAAGCTCCGCGCCGCGGGCATGGGTGTGCGGCACACCAATGGCGCCAAAGGGGATCTGATTGCCGTGGTGCAGATCATGCTCCCAGAGGCTGACGATGCGGCGGCGCGCGAACGTCTGCTTGAAGCCGCGAAGGCGGCGGCCGGTACGTCGTCACCTCGCGCCCAGCTGCGCTGGTGATGGCCGAGCCTGCCGGCAAGACCGGCTTTCCTCGCGCGGCCCGGATCTTGTCACCGAGCGATTTTGCGCGGGTGTTTGCCGTACGGAGGAGTGCGGCGAGCGGCCCGCTTGTGCTCTATGCCTGCCCCGCTTCGATGGACACGCAGCCGGCGCGGCTGGGGCTGTCGGTGTCGCGGCGCATCGGCAATGCGGTGGTTCGCAACAGGTGGAAGCGGCGGCTCCGAGAGGCGTTTCGTCAGGTGCGGCCCATGCTGCCCGCAGGCAATGATTTTGTCATCGTGGTTCGGTCGGGCAGTCCGCCTGCCGGAGCGACGGGAGCGCGGCAGGTGGAGGAGATGATCGGTGCCCTCGCCGCCCGCGTGGTGGCCCGGCCGGACTATGCAACCGCGGCCACTGCTCTCAGGCAAGGCACGGGCACGCAACCACCGGCGATCCAACCGCCTCGACGTCGGAGATGAGCCATGCGGCGGTGGGTATGGGAAGCCTGTCGGACCTTGGGACGGGCATGCGACCGCGCGGCATCGGTCGGGCTCATCGGACTCGTCATCCTCTATAAGCTCACGCTCAGCCCACTGCTCGGCAGGCACTGCCGTTTTCAGCCGACCTGCAGCAGCTACTTCAGACAGTCGGTCGAAAAATATGGTGCGGTTCGCGGAAGTCTGCGTGGCCTCGCTCGCATCTGCCGCTGCCATCCCTGGCACCCCGGCGGCTACGACCCGCCGTGAGCATGTCGGGTGTTGTCTATGGTGCTGTACCGCCGGGACGGCATAGTACGCACAACAAGTCGGACATCCTCCTCGTCTCCTCCACCTTCACCGATCCCGGCTCCTCATGGAGTCAGTGTCAATTCAATGCTGCTGGCCAGAATGACCGGCCATCAACCGACGGATCAGATGGTCGTTGGCCGGGGGAAATGAGAGATTCGCAAGGCCTGCGATGGGCACCCAGGCAAACGGCGGCCGGGGCAGGGCGGTAGGATCGAGAGGCGCTGCTTCGAAGAAGAGAATGTCGATCCGGCCGGAGCGAGCCGATCCCGTCGCAGCATCGAGCATCACGCCGACCCGCACGACGATCCCTGCTTCCTCGAGTGTTTCGCGAGCAGCAGCTGCCGCGGGCGACTCGCCAGGCTCGACCTTGCCGCCCGGAAACTCATGGAGCCCTGCTGCGTTTTCAGCGAGAGAATCCCGCTGGCCCACAAGCACGCGGCCGTCATGCATCACGATGGCCACGGCGATCTGGAGTGACGCCATGTCCATTGGAGGCCGAATCCTGTCGCCGCGGACGGCCCTACGCGGGCTTCTGAACCAGTTCCAGCAGTCGGCCTGGCGAACCCATGATGTTGTAGCCCGCGTCGACGTGGAGGATCTCGCCGGTGATGCCGAACGAGTCTTTTGAGAGCAGCCAGGCGCCAGCCTTGCCCACTTCCTCCTGCGAGATGTTGCGGCCCATCGGCGCCATCCGCTCGTAGAGGCCGAGCATCTCATCGACACCGGCGCCGCGGCCGGCGAGCGTGCGGACCGGGCCGGCGCTCACCGCGTTGACACGGACGCCGGCGGGGCCGAGATCGTAGGCCATGTATTTGACGCAGGCATCGAGCGTGGCCTTGCAGACGCCCATGATGTTGTAGCCGGGCACGACCTTCTCGCCGCCGAAGTAGGTGAGCGTCAGGATCGAGGCATCCTTGGAGAGGATCTTCCGACAGAGACGTCCCACGGCCAGCAGGCTGTAGGCACTGGTTTCCATGGCGATGCGGAAGCCTTCGCGGCTGCAGTCGGTGGTGTCTCCCTTGAGGTCGTCCAGCGGCGCATAGGCAATCGAGTGGACGACGAAGTCGAGCGTGCCAAACTCCTGCTTGGCACGGTCCATGACGGCGGCGATCTGCTCGTCGCTGGAGACATCCATGGGAACGAGGAATTTCGCGTTCGGCTCCGGATCGGTGAGCTGCGACACGCGGCGGCGGTTCCGCTGGCGTTCATCGTCGGGCCGGTCGGGGAGGTGGGAGAATCCGATCTGGCCACCCCCGGCGAGGATCTCCTTGGCGATGGCCCAGGCGAGCGAGTGATCGTTGGCGACGCCGAGAACAAGACCCTTCATTCCATCGAACCTGCCCATGGGAATCCTCTGAGAAAGTGGTGACGTGTGCGGAGGAGGAAATGTAGCCGTTCTGTGAAAAACGCTCAACGCGGCGGACTAGCCGCGGGCCTTGCCGGGCAGTAGCTCGATGGTTAAAACAGTGACGGAAAGCCTCGTTAGCTCAATTGGTCAGAGCATCTGACTCTTAATCAGAGGGTTCTTGGTTCGAGTCCAAGACGAGGCACTCTTTTTCGTGAAGAAAGCGTTGATCGTCGGCGTGTCGGGGCAGGACGGCGGCTATCTCGCCAGTCTGCTGCTCGAAAAGGGCTACGAAGTCCACGGCACGTCCCGGGATCCGGCCCGGGCATCCTTTGCCGCGCTGCGAACGCTGGGCAGTGCGGGCCACGTCGTCGTGCATGCGATGACGCCGACCGACTTCAGCAGCGTGTTGTCGCTCTTGAGGCTCGTCCATGCCGACGAGATCTACAATCTGTCGGGCCAGTCCTCCGTCAGTCTGTCGTTTCAGCAGCCGCTGGAGACCTTCGACAGCATCACGATTGCAACGATGCACCTGCTCGAGTGCATCCGGCTGCTCGAGAAGCCCGTGCGATTTTATAGCGCTGGGTCCAGCGAGATGTTCGGCAACACGCCCAGCCCAGCGGACGAGTCGACCCCGTTCCGGCCTCGGAGTCCCTATGCGACGGCCAAGGCGGCCGCCCATAACGCGGTTGCCAACTACCGCGAGGCCTACGGTCTCCACGCGAGCACCGGCATCCTGTTCAACCACGAGTCGCCGTTTCGTTCGGAGCGGTTCGTGACGAGTAAGGTCGTGCATGCGGCCCGCCGGATAGCCGCCGGCTCCCGAGAGCGGCTGTCACTCGGCAATTTGGACATCCGGCGAGACTGGGGCTGGGCGCCGGAATACGTCGATGCGATGTGGAGGATTCTCCAGCACGAACCCGCCGACGACTTCGTGATCGCCACCGGCCGGAGCCACTCGCTGCGGGAGTTCGTGGAGCGGGCGTTTGCCTGCGTGAACCTCAATGCCCGCGACCACGTGGATGAGCATGCGGAACCGGCCCGGCCATCAGACATCGCCGTGAGTGCCGGCAACCCCGCCAAGGCCGAGGCTGTGTTGGGGTGGAAGGCGACGTATGACCTCGACATGATCGCGCGGGCGCTCGTGGGGTGAACGGCGGAACGCCCATCAGACGGCAGAGCCGTTTGTCATCCTCGTCGATGGCGGAGGTGCCACCGGGTTGCCAGCTTGCGGTAGGTGAACATGAAGAACAGGTTCGGCCACGAGAATAACGCGCGGGTCACAAGGCCCCAGAAGCCGCGTTTGTGCTCATATTCAATGTGCTCGCGGATCTCGGTGACGCCCGCTGACACCGGCACGAACGTGTGGGTGTGTTCCCACTTCGCAGCCGGGCCCTCCGCCTGAACGTCGGTGAATCCACGATCGCTCACGTTGCGATGTACCGCCTTCCACTTCAGCGGCAGCGGTCCCACCCAGAGCGTGAACCGCGACACCGATCCCTCACCCAGTGGCTCGATCGAGTGCAGCTGCACGATCGTGGGTGGGGGGGTCAGCTTCTTCAGCGCGCTTGTGTCGCGATGAAAGTCGCGGACCGCGTCGAGTGGTGCAGCGACGGTGAACGCATAGTCGAAGACGGGCATGGTGTGCGGCCTGAATGCTGGAAAGGAGTTGCGACCGCCCAGCTTGGCACACGCGGCCGCCGGCACACAATGCCGCAAGCTTTCGGAAAGGGGGGCGTGTTTGGGTTTCAGCCTTTTTCTCAAGGCCGGTTAGAATTTCGCCGGTTTC
>CANFQO010000070.1 GCA_947449135.1 Planctomycetaceae bacterium
AAGCCGGGGGACTCCGGGTTTGAATGCCGTCCAACGTGCCATGCAGTTCCGGGAAAAGCCCAATGACCCGGTGTCCCCGGACTTCCGTCCGGGGCTTCTTGTCAACAAACGCTAGGCCCGGAGGGCCGGATTAGGAATAGCCGACGGAGGTCGGCCAATCGCTGACTCCAGTCGGGCATCCGCCCGGCATTGCGACACGATGCGATGTTTTTCGCGAAGCCCGCCGGTCGGAGGCACGCGCAGGAGCCGGTGAATTCTGCGACTCACGAGCGATGCAAGATTCGTCCAAGAGCCTCCTGTAGCAGAATCCGCCGGCGACGAGCATGCCGCAGCCGGCGGGCTGGTTTCAGCACGCTGCACGCAGCAACTCCCCGGAGAGTCACATTGAAAATCTGCCCCACAAGCAGCATGTATCGCGCCGATGGCTCTTCAATTCACCAGCGAATGCGTGCTTACAGCATTTCGACTGGGTCGACGTCGATGATCCAGGCGACGTTGTCGGGGGTCTGGAGCGTGGCGGTGGCGCGGCGGACGAGATCGCGGAGTTGGCTGGCGTCGGGGCCGTGCACCTGGGCATGCCAGCGGAATCGGTCACGAAGCCGGGCGATCGGCGCAGGGGCGGGGCCGAGCACGCGAAGTTGACCGCTGTCTTGCGGCATGGCGGCAACCTCCTTGCGCAGCCGGTCCACGATGTTGCCCGCCCAGTTCGCTGCGGCCTGCTCGTCGATGCTGCGAACCACGAACCGCACGATGCTGCCGAAGGGCGGATAGAGCAACGCCTCGCGGATCGGCAGTTCGCTTCGCACGAAGGCCTCGTAGTCGTGCGCGGCTGCAGCGCGGATCGCAGGGTGTTCGGGAGTGCTCGTCTGCACGACCACCCGTCCACCGAGCGGACCGCGGCCGCTGCGTCCCCCCACCTGCGTGACGAGTTGGCAGGTCCGCTCGGAGGCGCGGAAGTCGGCCAGATGCAGGCTGGCGTCGGCGTTCACCACGCCCACGAGCATCACCGCCGGAAAGTCGAGTCCCTTGGCGATCATCTGCGTGCCGACGAGGATGTCGAGTTCCCGGTTGCGGAAGGCGTCGAGCGTCCGCTCGTGGCTGCCCCGCGACCGCATCGTGTCGGTGTCCATGCGGGCCACGCGAGCGCCTGGAAAGGCGGCGCGGATCTGGTCTTCGAGCCGCTGCGTGCCCGTGCCCCGCGGCACGAGGTTTGGTGCCGCGCAGGAGGGGCACGACGACGGCAGTCTGGTGACCAGGCCGCAGCCGTGGCAGATGCCGCGGCTGCCCGGCTGATGAAGCGTGAGCGCGATGTCGCACTGCGGGCACCGCATCGTGTGGCCGCAGGCCCGGCATTGCACGGCGGTGGCAAAGCCGCGGCGATTGAGCAAGAGCATCACCTGTCCACCCGCGTCGAGTGCCCAGCGGATGCCGGCGGTGAGCCGCGGACTGACCGCGCCGCGGGAGCGGCTCTGCGGATCACGGAGATCGACTGAGAGCACAGGCGGCAACTGGGATCCGCCCACGCGGCCCGGCAGCCGGCACATCGTCCACTCCCCCTTGAGGCAACGCTGGAAGGTTTCGAGCGCCGGGGTCGCAGAACCGAGCACGAGCGGCACGCCCTCGGCCCGTGCGATCCACTCCGCCACGTCGCGGGCGTGGTATCGCGGGGCGGTCGCCTGCTTGAACGTCGTCTCGTGCTCTTCGTCGATCACGATCAAGCCCAGCCGCGGCGTGGGGGCGAAGATGGCGCTGCGGGCCCCGACGATCACGCCCACCTGGCCGGCGGCGATCTCGCGCCACTGGGCATGCCGCTCGGCCGGCGTCAGGTGGCTGTGGAGCACGGCCACGCTGCCGAAGCGGGCGCGGAACCGGTCGCAGGTCTGCGGCGTGAGACTGATCTCGGGCACCAGCACGATCGCCTGCTTGCCGTAGGAGAGCGTCTCCTCGACCGCCTGCAGATAGACCTCGGTCTTGCCGCTGCCGGTGACACCAAAGAGCACGACCGTCTCATGACGGCCTCCGCGGAGCGGATCGAGAATCGCCTCCAGAGCCGCAGCCTGCGCGGGCGCAAGCTCGGTGGGCCTGTCATGGCTGATCGCAGGCCTGCCGACGGCATCGGCCGGCGGTCGCCCTTGGGGACGATCGACGCTGCCCGATTCGCGGAGGAGGCCGGTTTTGAAGAGCCGCATGATGACGGCGCGGCTCGCGCCCGTGGACTCTGCCAGAGCCTCGGCGGTGGCTGGTGTGGTGGCTGCTGCGAGCACACGAGCCTGCGCCGGCGTCGGCTTGCGGGCTGACTCCGTGCCAGTGGCAACCAGCAGGGGAACGGCGCGGCTCTTCCTGCGAAACCGGACGCCTGCCGGCAAGACGGCCTCGAGCACCTCGCCCCAGCGGGCCATCCAGCGATCGGCCATCCACTGCGTCAGGTCGAGCATCCGCCGTGAGAGCAGCGGAGCCTCGTCCTCCACACCCGACACGCTCTTCAGCGGCGTCTGCGGCAGTTCGCCGCTGCGGACCGCCACGCAGTAGGCGAGCCGTTCCCGGTTGCCCCGGCCCAGCGGCACAATCACCCGACGGCCGGGCTCCACCGCCCCAGCCAACGCATCGGGCACGAGATAATCGAGCGGCTTTTCAACCCCGTCGGGCAGGACGACCGTGGCGATGATGCCCTGCCGAGCGTCATCCTCGGCCCACTGAGGGCCGCTTTCGAAGAGGCTGCGCTGGCTCGTATGCTGATGCGACATGCCGTGGATTAGACCGCGGCGATGGCATGCTGAGGAAGCCCGCGGGCTCGAAAGGAACCACCTGTGCGAATCGGAGTCTTTGGCGGCAGTTTCGATCCGGTGCACATCGGCCACCTGCTGGCCGCAGAATGCTGTCGTGAACAGGCCGGCCTTGACCGCGTGCTCTTTGTGCCCACGGCCATCCAGCCCCACAAACAGCATCGGCAACTCGCCTCGGGACAGCACCGGCTGGAGATGCTGGCGCTGGCGACCGGGGGCCACGACGCCTTCGAGGTTTCAAACGACGAACTCGCACGCGGGGGCGTGAGCTACACCGTCGACACGCTCGAGCGGTTGACCGCTCAGCACCCCGGTGACGACCTGCTGCTCATTCTCGGCCCGGACGCCTTTCTCGGCCTGCCCACCTGGCGGGAGCCCCAGCGGATCGTTGAACTGGCGGAGATCATTGCGGTGGAGCGAGAGTCGCTCGACGATCTCAGCAGTGCGGTTTCCCGCGGGCCCCTCGAATCGCTGCTCGGGCGGGAGCGGCTCGATCGCGTGCTCGTGGAGCGAGTGCGGCTACCGGCGATCGGTGTTCGTGCCAGCGACCTCCGCTCAGCCATAGCGGTAGGAAAAAGCATCCGCTACCGCACACCCCGTGCGGTCGAGCAATACATCGCCACCCACCAACTCTACCGGTGAAACGATTGGTCCTAGAGCGCAGCTTAGATAGCTGTAGCGATCCTTGAGAGGTAGGCGAGGGGGTCGGCGGAAGCTCGAGGAGCGTTGGGCCGCCGCGGCCCCCGCGACGAGCCCCTCCGCCGTCGGAGCGGCGGACAAAACACTTTTGCCGCCCACGAAGCCGGTGCTACGCGTAAGTCCGATGCGTTCTAGGTCCCCTTCTCGTCTTTCTGAAGTTGATCGATCAGGCCTTCGACCAGATCTTCGCCCACTCGGAGCACCCACCACTCGCCGACCATGGCCGGCTTGATGTCTTCTAATTTCACCCCACCCTGCGACGGCGAGTCGCGGAATTTGTCCAAGCCAAAATGGACGGCACTCCAGATCGCGACCACCTTCGCTGCTGTCCCGTCGCCGGGCTTGCCGTGGATCCAGAGCTCGATCGGTGCCTGCACCTTCGCCTCCTCGTCCGGCACCTGCGGCATATCCGCATCGGCCGGCCCCGGGCTGGCGAGGATCCAGTCCTTCGTGCTGGTGAAATGACCGACCCATGAGGTGTCTTGCGGCATCAGCAGGGCCACGGTCTGCTTCCACGGCAGTCGGGCATTGAGATCACTGACCAACTCGTCCGAGTGTTTGCCAAAAGCCTCGAGAACGGTGGCCTTGGTGTCGGCAAGAGCGATGGCATCGGCTTTGGGCTTCATCGCCTCGATCTGCGGCATGGCGAACTTCCGCACGATTTGGCCGCGGAGCCCGGGCGGCGTCGCCAAGCAGTCGAGTTTGGAGGAATACGTGGCCTCGATCGATTCGGGCCCCTCACTGAACTGCATGCCGTCGAACCGGATCTGTCGATGGACGTCGAACACGGCGGTGCCGGTGTTGTAGGCCTTGATCGGATGCTTCGACGCCACTGTCTTTGTGGTCGTTGTTCCCTTGAAGTGCAGCGTGAACACCGGCTTGCTGTGATCCGTGTCCATCGTCAGCGCAGGATGGCCCTTGGTGAATGCCGTGCCGGTAACCCGCGATCCGAAAAGGCATTTGTTGACCGGGGCGACATGCTCGACGGTCGGAGGCGCGTGCTGCCGGATGAAGTCTTTCGAAATCCGGAGCACGATCTTCGACTCTTTCGAACCGTCCTCCGTGGGAGTCGCCAGCGCGTTCGTGACCGCCTCCGTCGCCTTGTCTTTCAGTGTTCCATCCATCGCATTCTTCACGACGTCCTTGACGGCATCCTTCACAGAGTCGGCGATTCGCTCGCTCGACGTGCCGGTCGCCTCGGAGTCGGCCGGTGTTGGATCGTCCGCCAGGGCCTCCACGGCCAGCGACAGGATCAGCAGGGCTCCAAAAAACGTCACCGATATCGGGCGAGTCGTGAACACGGTTCAATCCTTGAATGAATGGGCCATGGAGCAATCGACGTGTTGGCGTCGGACTCGCTGGGCGTGCGCTGATGACGCAACCACCACCCAAGGCCCGCAATCCGCAAAGTCTTCCAAGGCAGGAAGAGTAATGTGAGTGGCGGCAAAATGCTACGACGCAGAATTCCCTCGCTCGCAGGGCTTTTGCCGCTCTCGAAGCCGGTGCTCCACCAAACTCAGACGCGATCTAGCCGCCGGCAACTGCTCGGAGCCGCGAGGCGAGCAGGCGGCTGACTGGCTGATTCGCGACGGCGGGATCGCGGGCCAACACTTCCAGCAGCACCGTGAGACGATCAGCGGCCTGTTTTTCGAGGTTCAACAGGATGGTCCTCCTGCCGCTGACCACACAGAGCCCACCGGGAAGTTCGCCGAGCGGTTCCTCGCGGACGTGGTGGCCGATCTCGCCAGCCAACTGCAACGCTTCCTCAAGCAAGCCCAGCGTGTCATCCATGCTGCCATATCTTCCCGGAGTTCCGTGTCATGAGTCCCGTCGCATGACACCATTGTGACGCCATCTGGGTGCGCTACCGAGGCCACGGTAGTGGCTTCCCGATCAATACCACCGTTGGGGGAAGGTGCGGGGGTTTGACGGACTAACCGACAGTTGAACGGTCGAGTGGTCCACAAGGTGCGGAAGCCCAAATTGTACCGTCGCGAAGGGCAGAAGGTCGATACGCCACAGGGAGGCGCATGTGCCTTTCTGCAGAGTGTTTGGGAAAACCAACGGGGAAAAACGGTCGAATTGCCTCGACCCTACCTGTTGCGGAGGGTATTCGGCTTGGTCGACCGTGCTCAGAACTGCAGGCAGACGGAAGTTGTGGCCGTGGGAGAGGGATCGTGCACCTGACAGACCAATCATCCGGAGCCGGTGCGTTCGACCGGCCACCGGCAGGGCCAACACCATCACCGCCCAACGTCACCGGCATTGCGTCCGCCGCGGGTCGCATCGACGAGGCGACGGCATTGCACCGTCAACTGGAGATCGCTCGCCTGCGGCATGCCGCGGAGGTTGCAGAACTCCGTCGGCAGGTTCTTGAGGCCCGTAAACTGGCGGGCCTTGGCGAACTCCTCGGCACGACCACACATGAGTTCAACAACGCCCTGACCACGATTCTAAATTACGCGAAGCTGGGGCTGCGGCACCGCGATCAACCGACCCGCGACAAGGCACTCGAGCGAATCCTGTCGGCGGGCACGCGGGCCGCGAAGATCACCGCCAGCGTGCTCGGCATGTCGCGATCCGGCTCCGCGCGGCTCGAACCGGTCAATCTCCACCTCCTGATCGAGGACGTGCTCGTGCTGCTCGAGCGGGAACTGATGAAATACCGCGTGCAGGTGGAGCGGGAGTTCACGCCGGTCCCGAAGGTGTCCGCCAATCCGGGACAGATCCAGCAGGTACTCTTGAACCTGCTCGTGAATGCCCGGCAGGCGATGGACGGAGGCGGTCGGCTGATCCTGAGGCTGTCGCACGATCAGGCCTCTGGGCTGGTCGACCTGATGGTCCGCGACACGGGCTGCGGCATGACACCCGACGTGATGCGTCGTATCTTCGAGCCCCGATTCTCGACAAAGTCGGGCCCAGACGAAACCGGCAAGGGTGGCACGGGCCTCGGTCTCTCGGCCTGTAAGGAGATCGTGGATGCTCACCGCGGGAGGATCCGCGTGGAGAGTGCTCCCGGCAAGGGCACGGCCATCACGATCCGCCTGCCGATGCAGCAGTCTGCGTCCTAGATCGCATCTAACCTAGGTGTAGCACCGGCTTCGGGTGCGGCAAAAGTGTTTTGTCCGCCGCTCCGACGGCGGAGGTGCTCGTCGCGGGGCTGCCCACGCCCTGAGAGCCGGCGTTGCTGACAAGCGCAGCCAGGATGGCGGAGCGTAGTCAGCATCGAGTGAGCGAAGGGCAGGATGCCCGTAGCGAACGTCCGGCGACGGGGCGTGGGCAGCCCCTCCTCGACTGTTTGTTGGGATGCGATTTGGCGGGCGGTGCAACCCATCCATGCGCCGCAGCCCTCATCGCGCCTACAATCAGGGGCGACCCCTTCTTGAGGAACCCGCCCGATGACGCAGCAGCAGCTTTCTGGCACCCAGCTTCCCCGTACTCTGGCAGAACTTCGCGCCAGCGGCTGGCAGAGCCGCTCCGTCAAGGACGAACTGCGGGCCAACTTCACACGCATCTTGCGGGATGGCGGCGAACTCTTTCCCGGCATCGTCGGCTACGACGACACCGTGATCCCGTCGATCAACATCGCCGTGCTCGCCGGCCATGACATGCTCTTCCTCGGCGAGAAGGGGCAGGCGAAGAGCCGGCTGATGCGACTGCTCGTGCGATTTCTCGACGAATGGATCCCCTATCTCGACGATCCGTCGATCCCGCTCCACGACGATCCCTCTGCCCCGATCACGTCCGCCGGCCGCCGACTGCTATCCGAACGCGATCCGCAGAATGTGCCCATCGCCTGGTGGCATCGTGACGACCGCTACGCGGAGCGACTGGCCCCGGGCACGAAATTCGCCGACATCATCGGCGAAATCGACCCCGCCAAACTTGCCGGCGGCACGAGCATGGCGAGCGAGGAGGCACTGCATCTCGGTCTCATCCCGCGGATGCACCGCGGCATCTTCGCGATGAACGAACTGCCCGAGTTGGATGAACTCGTGCAGGTGGGAATGTTCAACATCCTCGAGGAACGCGACGTGCAGATCCGCGGCTATCCCGTGAAGTTCGACATCGACGTGATGCTGCTCTTCTCGGCGAACCCGTCCACCTACAACCGCTCGGGAAAGGTGATCCCGCAGCTCAAGGACCGCATCGGCACGGTGATTCACACGCATTACCCCCGCGACCGCGATCTCGGCATTCGCGTGGCCGAGCAGGAGGCCGGGGTCGATGTGGGAGGCGAGTGGCCCGTCGTCGTTCCCTACTTCATGAAGGAGATCCTGGAGCAGATCACGATCGCCGCCCGAAAAAGCAAGTTCATCGATCAGCAATCGGGCGTCAGCGCCCGATTCTCGATCGCCAACTTCGAGACGGTGGTCGCCAGCGCCCGGCAGCGGGCCGTGCGGCTGGGCGAGCGGCCCGCCGTCCCCAGGATCAGTGATCTGGGCCACCTCTATGCGTCGAGCCTCGGCAAACTGGAGCTCGACATGATGGGGAGCCACCAGATGACCGAGCGGCAGGTGCTCGACAGCGTGGTCGCCGAGGCGATCGCGACGGTGTTCGAGGAACACGTGGAGAAGCACGGCCTCGACGAGATCGCAAAAGTGTTCGGCCAGGGCGTGAAGATCGAGGTGGGCGACATGGTGCCATCGGCGGCCTACCACGAAAAAGTCGGTGACGTTCCGGCGGTGTGGGAAAAGGCCTTCGAGGTAAACGCCTCGGCCGATCCGGCCGTGCGGGCCAGCTGCATCGAGTTCGTCCTCGCCGGCCTCTACGCCACCGAACGAATCTCCAGGCTTCAGTCCCACGGCCGCACGATCTACGACACGGGAGGATTTCGGTAGAAGGCGTCCTTCAGCATTCGCACATCGTTTGCGCGTGTTACACAGGTTGGCGTTCGGGAGCCCCTCGCGTAATCCGTGAGGGGCTGCCCATGTCCCGAGAGCCGGCGTTGCTGACAAGCGGAGGCAGGATGCCGGAGCGCAGTCAGCATCGAGTGAGTGAAGGCAGGATGCCGTAGCGAACGTCCGGCGACGGGGCATGGGCAGCCCCGAACCGTCGCCCCGGTTCACTTTGTTTCCTCAAGTCCCCGCCCGAAACCCAGACCGAAAGTTGGTCTCCCATGCCAAACCGTGACACCCTCGGCGGGATCGTCCACAGCTACCAGCGCTACGACCCCGCGCGGATCCCGCCACCGCGGCCCCCGCAGGTCGATCTGGTCACCCCCGCCATGGAGCACATGCTCGAGTTCGGCGACATCGACGAGCTCACGGAGGAGCAGCTGGCCGAGGCCGTGATGCTCGACCCCGAACAGATCAAGGGGCTCGGCCCCTCGCTGGCCCGGATGATCGAGGAACTCGAGGCCCGCAAGCGGAAGATTCTCGAACGCTACGAGGCCGACACCGTGCGAAAGAAGGCGCGGAAGGCCTTCCACGCCGCCGCTCAGCAGGTACAGCCGCCGGCAAAGCATCGCGATGCCTTCCAGCGGGCCGTTCGCGAAGAACAGATCCGGCAGCTCGAGCGGCTCTGGTATGCACAAGACGACGACCAGAGCCGATTCGGCATGCAACTGGTGGGGCTGGTCGACCGGCTTGGCGAGGCCTACCAGGTGGACGAGCTGGCTGCGAAGTGGACCTTCACCGGCAGGGAGAAGCTCTCGGTGGCCGAGGCGCTCGAGGTGAAAGAGGAGCTGGAGACGATCGACGAACTGCTACGGCAGCTCGAAGAAGCCAAAAAGAACGCCCGCGTCGGTCTGATCGACATGGAGGCTCTGGGCCAGTTTCTCGAACAGGGCCAGCTCGACGAACTCGACATGCTGCGCCGGCAGGTGCAGGAACTGGTCGAACAGGCAGCGGCGCAGCAGGGACTTGAGCGGACGAAGCGTGGCTACGAGCTCACGCCGAAAGCGCTGCGGACGTTCCAAGGCAAGCTGCTCGAACAGATCTTCTCGGCACTCGCTCCGTCGCGGACCGGCCGGCATCAGGGAAAGATCGACGGCGACGGTGCGGTCGAAATGGTACCGACGCGCCCCTACGAATTCGGCGACTCCGTGGCCCACATGGACATCCCCGGCTCCCTGGTGAACGCGATGCTCCGACAGGCAGGCGAAGCTGGCGGCGCGACGGCGGGCTCTCGTGGCCCGCTCCGGCTTACTGGCCGCGACATTGAGGTACACCGCACCCGCAATTCACCGAAGTGTGCCACCTCGGTCGTGCTCGACATGAGCGGGTCGATGCGGTACGGCGGGCTGCATGTGAGCGTCAAGCGAATGGCACTGGCCCTGCAGGGGCTGGTGCAGAAGGAGTATCCGGGCGACTTCCTGCAGTTCATTGAGATGTATTCCTTCGCGAAGCCGCGGCCCGCCGGTGAGATAGTGAAGCTCATGCCAAAGCCGGTCACGATCTTCGACTCGGTGGTCCGCCTGCGGGCCGACATGAGCGATCCAAATATTGCGGAGACCGACATCCCGCCCCATTTCACCAACATCCAGCACGCACTCCAACTGTCGCGGCAGCACCTGGCACGACAGGACACGCCCAACCGGCAGGTGATCATCATCACCGACGGCCTGCCAACGGCGCACTTCGAGGGGAGCCAGCTCTTCCTGCTCTATCCGCCGCACCGGCGGACGGAGGAGGCGACGATCCGCGAGGCCCAGGCCTGCCGCCGGGAGGGGATCACGGTGAATGTCTTCCTGCTGTCGGGCTGGTCACAGTCGCGGGAGGACATTCAGTTTGCCTACCGGCTCGCCGAGACGGCCAAGGGCCGCGTCTTCTTCACCGCCGGCAAGGATCTCGACCGCTTCGTGGTCTGGGACTACGTCTCAAAGCGCCGCAGCATCATTGGCTAGATCGCCATTCGCGGCGGAGCATGATGCCGGAGCCGATCGCGGCCACGGCGGCGGCGGCAGACAGCGTCCAGAGCGGCACGATGCGGCGCGGCTGCGCGACATTCCGCTCGCGGGCCTCCTCGGAAAGATCGACCGGCGGCAGTCCGGCGGCCCGTCGCGACCGCTCGATCGCCGCCTGCTGCCGGCCCAAGAATCGGCCCTCGATCTGCTGCTGCCGCACCGCATATTTCGGGGCGACGAGCGCCGTCGCCACGAGCGCCATGGAGGAGAACGCCAGTGCCCAGAACCAGGGGCTGTCGAGGAAGCGAAATGGCGGGCGGACGGACTCCATGCAACACATTCTCCGGGCAGTTCAACCCCGCACGGCCCGCCACGCGGCGACGCCGCACAGCGCCCCGCACGGCGGAGCGATGAGGTAGAGCCACAGGGAAGTGTAGGTGCCCGTCAGTAGGGCGGGAGCCAGGGAGCGAGCGGGATTCAGCGAAGCTCCACAGACCGGGCCGGCGAAGAGTGCGGCCAGGCAGATCACCGCGCCGGCCGCACAGGCGATCGTGAGCGGCCGCACCAGTGGCCCGCTCGACACGTTGAGGATCGTGAACATCAGGATCGCCGTCAGCAGCAGTTCGAAACAGAATGCCTGTGCGTCCGATCCCGCCGGCAGCGTTGCGCCAAGTGTGGCGTGCTGTTGAAAGAGCAGCCGGAGCAGGCCGCTCGCCGCAATGGCCCCGGCACACTGGCTGATCACGTAGGGAACCACGTGGCCAGCAGGAAAAAGCCCTGCCGTCCACAGGCCGCAGGTGACCGCCGGATTGATGTGCGACCCCGACACGTCGCCCACCGCCAGAATCATGACCAGCACGACGAGCCCGAAGCAGAGCGCGATGCCCACGGGCGTGACCCCGCCGCCCGTCACATCGTTGACGACGATCGCCCCAGTGCCAACGAACACGAGGCAGAATGTCCCGAGGAACTCGGCGACGAGCTTTCGTGTCAGCGTGGGAGCGGGAGATTCGGACATGGTGGGCGGGCCAGCCGGCTCAGGCGATCCCGGGCCAGCGGGCCGCCACGTCGCGGCCGGCGTAGACAGCACCATCGCCGAGCGACTCCTGGATCCGCAGCAGCTGGTTGTATTTCGCGATGCGGTCGCTGCGGGAGGCCGACCCGGTCTTGATCTGGCCCGTCGAGAGGCCGACGGCGAGATCGGCGATCGTGGCGTCCTCCGTCTCGCCGCTGCGATGGCTGGCGATCGAGGTGTAGCCCGAGCGGTGGGCGAGCGAGACCGCGGCGATCGTCTCCGTGAGGGTGCCGATCTGGTTCACCTTCACGAGAATGCTGTTGGCGATGCCTTCGGTGATACCGCGTTGCAGCCGTTCCGAATTGGTGACGAAGAGGTCGTCGCCCACGAGCTGCACCTTGCTGCCAAGCTTCTCGCTGATCAGCTTCCAGCCCTTCCAGTCATCCTCCGAGCAGCCGTCCTCGATCGACACGATCGGATAGCGGCTGGCGAGGCTCGCGAAGAAGTCGACCATGCCTGCCGAATCGAGCGACTTGCCCTCGATCGTGTAGGTGCCGCTCTTGGCGTCGTAGAGCTCGGTCGCAGCGACATCGAGCCCGATGAACATGTCCTTGCCGGGCTTGTAGCCGGCGTTGGAGATCGCCGCCAGGATCACCTCCAGCGCCTCGGCGCAGGTGCCGATGTGCGGGGCAAAGCCTCCCTCGTCGCCCACGGCCGTGGCAAGCTTCTTGTCCTTGAGCACTTTCTTCAAGGCATGGAAGGTCTCCACGCCGGCGCGAAGGGCGTCGTCGAAGGTGTCGAAGCCCAGCGGCATCACCATGAACTCCTGCACGTCGAGCGGATTGTCGGCGTGGGCACCACCGTTGATGATGTTCATCATCGGGGCCGGCAGCAGGCGGGCGGTCGCACCGCCGAGATAGCGATAGAGCGGCACGCCGCAGTGCTCTGCCGCCGCGTGCGCCACGGCCATCGAGACGCCGAGGATCGCGTTGGCGCCCAGGTTTTTCTTGTTTGGGGTGCCGTCGAGTTCGAGCATCAGTTCGTCGATGCTGGTCTGATCAAGGGCGTCGCAGCCCTCGAGCTCCTCGGCGATCCGCGTATTGACGTTCTCCACTGCCTCGAGCACACCCTTGCCCAGGTAGACGCCCTTGTCGCCATCCCGCTTCTCCCATGCCTCATGGGCTCCCGTACTCGCTCCCGATGGCACCGCCGCGCGGCCGAACGCGCCGTCGGCAAGGCTGACATCGACCTCGATCGTGGGGTTGCCGCGGCTGTCGAGGATCTGGCGGGCGTGGATGTCAACGATCGTGGACATGGTGAAGTGCCTTTGTGGGGGTGACTGTGGTGGCGATGGGCGGAACTGTCTGGAGCACCGGCACTCTGCAGCCGGACCGCGGCAATTGTGCCAGCGGCGGGCCGACACGCAAGGCCGAATGGCGACGTCATGGCTGGAGTGGCCTGCGCAGGCTATCTTAGAGGGTTCCCCGCCGCGCCCCGGGGGCGGCGACGGCCAGGGCTCGCGTCCGTCCGTCTGCCGCACTCCGCCTGTTTTCCAGCCCAGAGCCACGTTCATGTTCACCGGACTTGTCGAATCACTTGGTCGCGTGGTCGCCGTCGTGGCGGAGCCACCGGGCGTGCGACTGGTCGTGGAGTCCGCCGAGATCGCCCAGGGGGCACAACTCGGCGAGAGCATCTGCACCAGCGGTTGCTGCCTCTCTGTTGTGCGGATCGATGGCCCTAGGCTCGAATTTCAGCTCGGCCCCGAAACACTCGCGCGGACGTCGCTGGGCCAGCGCGAGGCGGGGCATCGAGTCAATCTGGAACGGTCGCTTCGACTCTCCGATCGGCTGGGGGGCCATCTTGTCACCGGCCATGTTGACGGTCAGGGCCGGCTCGAATCCCGTGTGCAGGAGGGAGACTGGGTCACCTGCCGGTTTTCCGCCTCCCCTGCCCTTCTCGGCCAGATGGCGCCGAAGGGATCCGTGACGATCGACGGCGTCAGCCTCACGCTCGTGGACGTGACGACGGGCTGGTTCAGCGTGGCTCTGATTCCGCACACGCTCTCCTGCACGACATTGGGCAGCCTCGCCGAGGGCGACACGGTCAATCTCGAGACCGATCTCATGTTCAAGTACGTCGCCCGTTGGCTGGAGGCCACCCGATGACCGCCGCCGAATCCGATGTTCCTTCTGAGTTCCACGCCCCTTCGGAATTACACGTGCCTCAAGGCCAGGCTGGTCCGGCCCGACAGACCACGGCCTATCTCAAGAAGCTCTTTGCGCAGGTCGGCTTCACGATCGATGCCCGCCGTGGCCAGAATTTTCTTGTTGACCTCAATCTGCTCGACCTGCTGGAACGCTCCGCAGGGATCACCCCATCGGATGTGGTGCTGGAGGTAGGGTCGGGCACCGGTGCCCTCACCGAACGGCTCGCCCACGCCGCTGGCCGTGTCGTCACCTGCGAGATCGATCCAAGGCTCGCGCAGCTGGCCCGCGAGCGGCTGCTCACGGTCGATGACATCGGCGGCGACCTCGTCCGCCGTGTCGAACTGGTCGAGGGTGATGTGCTGGAGTCGAAGCACCGGTTCGCCCCGGCCGTGCTGGCCGCCATCGAAGAGGCCTGCTCGCAGCAGCCGGCCGGGCGGTTTCGACTGGTGGCCAACCTGCCCTACTGCGTCGCCACGCCGATCATCTCCAATCTGCTGGCGACGCCCCGGCCGTTCGACACAGCCACCGTCACCGTGCAGCGGGAGATGGGCGAGCGGATGACGGCCACGGCCGGCACCCACGCCTACAACGCACTGTCCGTCTGGGTGGGCGCCCAATGCCGAGGCGAGGTCGTGCGAGTGCTGCCGCCGAGCGTATTCTGGCCACGGCCCAAGATCGAGTCGGCGATCGTGCATCTGCAACTCGAGCCAGCGAGACGGGCATTGATCCAGGATCTTGGCCGATTCCACGATTTTGTCAGGGACATCTTCTGCCATCGGCGGAAGCTGCTTCGGGGCGTGCTTGTGCGCATGGCCGGCGGCAAGCAGAATGACGCCTCACGCGACACCGTGGCCCGCGTCTACGAGATAATGGGCTTCGACGAGTCGGTGCGGGCGGAGGAGATTTCGCCCGACGCATTCGTGAATCTAGAGCGGGTGTTTTTCGAGCAGAGGTCGCCATGAAGTTCATCGAAATGACGGGCCGCGCGCTGATGAGCATGCTGGAACCCGACGAGGTGTCGCCTCAGGCACTGCAGCGGGTGGGCCTCACCGACACCTGCCTCGTGCGGGTGAACCAGCAGGGCGACATCGAGGTCCGCCGTCACGACCGCTGGGACGTCATCGGCGGTTTGCTCGGCAACTTCGAGCACCGCACCGAAAACGCCAGTGGCCGGACGTGGGCGTAGCCGGCGGAAGCCGGGACTCCTAGCTCTACAAGCCACCCGATCCGCACGGTCGCCCACGGTTTCTCCAGGATGAAAAACCGCTGCCGCAGCGGTAAAACGCACGGTCATCCCGCCGGGAAGACCGAAACTTCCGGTTGTCTGGGGCGGACAGATAGACTGTGGTGACCACGGGAGGATCGTGCCGAAATCCCTTTGGTTCCTTTGAGGGCGGCGAGACGTTCTGGCACGCATTCGCATTGGTGGGAGGCTCCACAGACAGTGATTCCCAACCCCAACACCGAAGCTTCGATTGCCCCCACGATCGTGGACCTGCTGCGGCAGCGGGCGGCCTACCGCCCCCACGATCGCGCCTTCACGTTCCTCGTGGACGGTGAGAACGAGGAACTGAACATCACCTATGCCGAACTCGACCGGAAAGCCCGGGCGGTCGGTGCCTGGCTGGTGAGCGAAGGGATGACGGGAAAGCGGGTGCTCCTGCTCTATCCCTCGGGCCTCGACTTCATCGCGGCCTTCATGGGCTGCCTCTATGGCGGGGCGATCGCCGTGCCCGCCTATCCGCCCCGGAAAAACAGGTCGGTGGAGCGGATCGAGGCCATCGCTGCCGACGCCGACGCCTCCGTCGCCCTGACCACCCGCGACGTGGTCGACCGATTCGACGCCCTGCGGGCCACGGCTCCCAGCCTCGAGCACCTGATCTGGAAGGTCGACAGCGAACTCGACGTCTCCTGGGCCGACCGCTGGGAGCGGCCCGACATCGACGGCAGCACCCTCGCCTTCCTGCAATACACGAGCGGTTCGACCGGCACGCCGAAGGGCGTGATGCTCTCGCATGAAAACCTGCTCCACAACTCGCTGCGGATCATGCAGGCCTTCGAGATCACGCGGAGCCAGTCGGGCGTGTTCTGGCTGCCGAGCTTCCATGACATGGGCCTGATCGGCGGGATCCTCGTGCCGCTCTACGGCGGCAAGTTCAACGTGCTCATGTCGCCGGTGGCCTTCCTGCAGAAGCCGCTGCGGTGGCTGCAGGCCATCTCGAAATACCGGGCCACGATCAGCGGCGGCCCCAACTTTGCCTACGAACTCTGCGTGCGGAAGACCACGCCCGAGCAGCGGGCCACGCTCGACCTCTCCAGTTGGACGCTGGCCTTCAACGGTGCCGAACCTGTCCGTGCCGAGACCATCGACGCGTTCTGCGAGGCCTTTGCCCCATGCGGATTCCGCCGTGAGGCGTTCTTTCCCTGCTACGGGCTCGCCGAAAGCACGCTGATGGTGACCGGCGGCATGAAGTTCGAGCCCCCGGTGGTTCGTTCGTTCGATGCGTCGTCGATCGAGACCGGTGCCGCCGTGGTGCGACCCGCCAATGCCCCGGCCGTCCGGCGTCTGGTGGGAAGCGGCCGTGAACTCGACGGGCAGGACGTGCTGATCGTCGATCCGCAGTCCTGCGAGGCCCTGCCGCCCGGCCGGGTCGGTGAGATCTGGGTGAGCGGCCC
>CANFQO010000071.1 GCA_947449135.1 Planctomycetaceae bacterium
AAATTGCCCGCGGCCGGTTTGTAGAGTCCGTAGCAGAGCCGTTCGAGCATGCCGTCGTGGTCAAAGGCATAGCTCATGGCACGACGCACGCGGCGGTCGGCAAAGAACAGATTGTCGATGTTCCAGCCGAAGTGAAAGCTCACCCACTCCGATGCCGTCACCTTGGTGTTCGAGGCATAGAAATCGTCGCCAGTCGTCTGCGTCGTCCACTGTTCGGGAGTGAGCGCCAGTTCGTCGATCTCACCCGCCTTGAGCGCCAACAGCGACGTGTTGGGATCCTCGATGATGCGGAAGCGAACCTCCTTGAAGAAGGGCTCCTCGCGGACCTTGCGACCGCCCACCTGCGACCAGTTCGCCCGCCGCCGCAGCACGATCTGCTGGCCGCGCTTGCGTTCCACGATTTCGTAAGGGCCTCCCGAGACGGGCGACTCCTCCAGCTTCACGTGTTCCGGGCTCTCCTTGAGCGTTGGATCGTCCTCCCAGGTGTTTTCGTAGACATGCTTCGGCAGCACCGGGAAGTTGATGTTCCAGACATTCGTCGCCAGCGGCTCCTTGTGGAAGAAGATGACGGTGCGGTCGTCATACGCATGCACCCATCGCATCTGGTCGGTGCCGCTGCGGACGGCCGGCACCGGCACCCGCCGGTCCATGATCACCTGGTAGGTGAAGGCGATGTCGTGGGCGGTAATCGGCTCCCCATCGCTCCAGACGAGATCATCCCTGAGCACCACCTTGTCGAGCAGTCCGTCGGCGCTCGTCTGCCAGCTGACGACCGTCTCGGCCGAGGCAAACGGCTCCAAGTCACGGCCAAAGGAGAAGAGTCCGAAGCCCGTGAGGCCGAGGATGTCGAACTCAGCAGTGGTGCTGATCATGATCGGGTTGGTGCTGCCGAGGTCGCCCGCCACATGACGATCGATCCGCGCGGAGAGGTCGACGGCACCGTCGTCCGGCAGGCGGCCGAGCGTGGAGAGAATCTGCTTGTTGATGGCGGACGAGGTGTTGCGAAGGGACAGTGCCTCGGCAACCGGCAGGGCGGGGGTCTCCGTGGCCAGCTGCTCGCGGAGCAACACCAGGCCATCGCGGACCGGGCGGTCGATCCAGGTGGAGTCGGCATTCAGTGTCTCCAACGGGGGCGGGTCGAAGGGCTCCGGCGACCGGTCTGGCGGGGTGCCCGTAGGTGAGCTGGCGGTCGTCTGGCCGGAGGTCGACTCAGGCAGCACCTTCGGCGACAGCTCACCTGGTTTGCGGCCGCAGGCGGAGAGCACCAGGGCCAGAGTCGCCAAGACCACAACCGCAGCCGGAAAGCCCGAATCGTTCCATCGACGCATGCAACGCCTCCATGTCCGCGGTTCGGCTCTGAATAAGAGCCCGCCAGCAGGGCGATGCTACGGCCACCGCGTCGCGGCGGTCAACGTCCCTTCGATTCACCGTCAGACAGGGACCTCGAGATAGGGAGCCTGCGATCCCCTGCCGGACAGGGCTCGGATCGCGGGGCCTTTAATACGAAAGCCGACCAAGCCGGTGTTTGCGTCGCTCGAGCAGAGCGAGCGAGCCAACGAGCAGGCAGACCACGCTGGAGAATGAGTGGGGCGTGATCTCGGGAACGGACGTCACCGTGAAAGTCGCCGTGAACGTACCCACGTTGTTGTCGTAGTAATCAGGTCCGCCGACAAAGTAGGAGCCGTCGACGATCCCCAGGAAGAGCCGCGTCGCCCCGGTTGGGACAATGAAGTTCTGTACGGCTCCAGTTCCTTCGCCGGTGAGGCCATCGCCGATATAGAAGGTCTGGTGGAGAAGCGGCGACAGTTGCGTGAATGACCGACCGAGCGACGTGCTGCTGAAGTCCAAACGCTCTGGCGCCGGAGCAACGGGCTCGCTATCGGTCAAAAAAACGCCCGCCAGAAACATCACCCGACGATCGACGGGATTGGACTCGAAGAGTTTCATTCCCGAGATGCCGCCGTAGGAATCCATGTCGACGTAGAACGTGGTCGGCGATCCTTCGCCCGGGCTGATCAGCCCGGGCGTTGTCGACGTGGTCAGGAAGTTATTCGGGAAATTTGCATCCGCAAAAGAGACAGCGCCGCCGTCGGGACCATTGAACTGGCCAAGGTACGGAGCCGGGGCATCGGTGTTGTTGTAGGACACCGAACCGTTGACGGACAGAAACTGCAGCACGCGACTGCCACCGGAGGGAAGCGTCACGGAGGGCGGAAGGATGCCCTCACCGTTGGGATGCGTGCCGACCGGCACCTGCGACAGGCCGGAAAGATAGATGTTCGACTTGGAGTCGACGGCGACCGTCTGCGCGCGGGCCTCGGGCAGGGTGACGCACAGACAGGCCCAAGCTGCCGCATGACAGGCAACCACCAGACTCCGGCGAGCGAACAATCCCAGCGTCAAAGACCGTCTGGCACACAAGCGACTCATGGCAGCTTCTTCCTCTGGGAACCAATTGAAACACAAGGGCGGCACAATATCGGCGGATTCGTCCGCGGCATCCGCCCGCCGAACGAATCGCGTCGGTAGGTGACTCTGCCGCCACGCCCTTGTCAACTTATTTTCGGGCCTGAACCATCCACGGGCTGCCGCGTCACAAACAGGCAGCCTCGAGTCCCACACGGGCCGCAGCCCACCGGTCAACGTGATTCCGGGAACTTGTGGCCCAGCTTCTCGCGCTTGGTCGCCAGATACCGCTCGTTGAATTCGTGCACGGGCGGCAGGATCGGCACCTGGTCGACCACTTCGAGATCGAAGCCGCCGTAGATGAAGGCGTCGGTCTTCTTGGGGTTGTTGGTGAGCAGGCGAACCTGCCGCAGACCGAGGTCCTTGAGAAGCTGAAGCCCGACGCCGTAGTCGCGGGAGTCGGCCTTGTAGCCGAGGGCGAGGTTCGCCTCGACGGTATCGAGCCCCTTGTCTTGCAGTTCGTAGGCCCGGATCTTCTCCACGAGGCCGATGCCGCGGCCCTCCTGCGGCAGGTAGACCAAGACGCCAACTCCCTCGCGGCCGATCATGTCGAGTGCCATGTGAAGCTGATCACCGCAGTCGCACCGCAGGCTGTCGAGCAAGTCGCCGGTGAAACACGATGAATGGAGCCGCACGAGCGGTGCCGCCATATCTGCCACGTTGCCCATGACGAGCACAATCGGCTGCTGCGCTTCATACTGCACGCCATACGCAATCACCCGAAAGCGGCCCCACTTGGTCGGCAGATCGGCCTCAGCGATGCGGTGCACCAGCTTTTCCCGCTGCCGCCGATGCCGGATGAGCTGTTCGATGGAGATGATCTCAAGGCGATGCTCACGGGCCAGCGAGAAGAGCCCATCGCGGTCGGCCCGATTGCCAACGTCGTCGAGGATTTCACAGAGGACACCGGCCGGCGCGAGGTCCGCCATTCGTGCAAGGTCGACGGCAGCCTCGGTGTGACCGGCACGGCGCAGCACGCCTCCCTCTTTCGCAACCAGCGGAAAGAGATGGCCAGGCCGCACGAAGTCGGCCGGCACGCTGGCGGGGTCCATCATGGCGGCGATCGTGTCGGCCCGCTCGGCGGCGGTGATGCCGGTCCGCGCGGTGCGGTGGTCGACCGGCACGGTGAAGGCGGTGCCCAGCGGCGTTGAATTGTCCTCCACCATCATCGGCAGTTCGAGCCGCTTGGCATGGTCGGGGAGGATCGGCATGCAGACCTGTCCGCGGCCGTGCCGGATCATGAAATTCACGATGTCGGGCGACGCCTTCTCGGCAGCGCAGACGAAGTCTCCCTCATTCTCACGGTCCTCGGCATCGACCACGATCACCATCTCGCCACGGCGAATGGCGGCTACGGCGGCATCGATCGACGAAAATTGTTCGGGCATGGAGATTCCTCGTTTCGAATGATTATAGGATAGAGAAGCCGTCGGCCGAGCCTCCCGTCGCAATCGAGGCCGACTTTGTTCGGAACAGCAGGAAAAGTGGCCGCCATGCTCGACCGTGAGGAATACATCGAACAGTCTCACCTGTTCCGGTCACTCGCAGAACGGATCGTCGCAGGTGTTGCCGCTCAGGAGGCGCTCGTATCGATCAGCCAAGAGGTGCTGGCAACCTCGAAGCTGCCAATGGCGATCGACTATCTGGTGGGAGAACTGAAGCTCGTCGGCACGCTTTCCACGGCGATGGCCCGCCTGCCCCACTACTTCACCGCCTTCCAGACCTTCGTGATGCAGCAGGCAGAGCAGGAGGGGGGACGGTTCGACCTGCGAACCGGCCTGGCGATACTCGAACGCGAGGCCACCTTCCGTGCCGAAGGGGCAACGCCGCAGGGGCTCTTCTGCTATCGCTTCGAGTGCCTCTCGCGCAACCGGCTCGACTATGCGCACGGCCTCACCGCGGTGGCTGACGACGACATCTTCGACGCGGCCTGGCAGGAGTGGATCCACACCGTGTCCCGTCAGGTGGGCCTGATCGATCTCGCCGATCTCGTCTACGTTCGCAGCCCCGAATACTGGCGGCTGGAGAAACGGGATGCGCTCTTGGCCGGCCGCGAGGATACGGGGCCCAACCGTGTGATTCTCTTTGGCGACAAGGAAGGACGGATCGCCCGGGCCAACCGCGGCAAGGATCCGCTCTTTTTCTTCGCCGCCCTGCAGAGGCAACTCGGCTATCCGATCATTCCCCGGCCCGCACCGATCATTCCCGGCGCCGAGACACCGGCGATGCTGGCCCGCCGGCTCGAACGACTGGAGTTCCGGGTGAAACTCCTCGAAGAAGAGGCCCGTGGTGGCATCGACCTGACTCGATTCGACCCGAAGCATTTTCCGCAACAGCCCGCCGAGTGAACGCCACCGACATTCGCGACGACGCCGAGGCCATCTGGACGGCCGCCATGCGTGCGGTGCAACCAGAACGCCTCGTGGCTGCGCGGCTGTCGCTCGAAGGAGCCGGGCAGGTCATCTGCCACGATGGCCGGACGCTCGATCCACCCGTTCAGCTCGACGAGGTCGATCGGATCGTGGTGGTGGGGGCCGGCAAGGCGGCGGCAGGCATGGCTGCTGGGATCGAAGGGCTGCTGGGGCCTGAAGGTTTGAGCCGTCACCGTGTGCGGGGGCTTGTGAGTGTGCCGGCCGGCTGCGGTCGCAACCTGGCAGTCGTCGAAGTTCGTGAAACCCGGCCGGCGACGGTCAACCTGCCGACGCCCGCTGTCGTGGAAGCCACGCACGAGATCCTCGCGATGGTGTCGCATCTCGGCCCTCGTGATCTCGTCATCGCCGTCATCACTGGCGGCGGCTCGGCGCTCTTGGCGGCACCTAATAAGGGCACGTCGCTGGCCGAAAAAATCGCCGTCACCCGCCGTCTCTCCGAGTCGGGAGCGGACATTGCCACGCTCAACGCCGCCCGACGACGCCTGAGCCTCGTGAAGGGGGGCGGGCTGGCACGAGCCTGCACCGCCGGACACCTGCTCGTGCTTGTGCTCTCTGACGTGATCGGCGACGACCTCGACGTGATCGCCTCTGGGCCATGCATGCCCGCTGGGCCGCATGCTGCCGACGGCACCTGGACGACTCCGACAGGATGCCGGGTGCAGCACATCATTGTCGGCAACAACACGACGGCCGCCGAAGCCGCCGGGGCCGAAGCCAGGGACCGTGGCTATGACGTGCAGGACCAACCGCTGACCGCAGCTGGCATCGCAGCAGTCAACACCGCCGAGGCGGTGGGGCGGCGACTGGCCACTGCGGGAATCTTCCTGCAGGCTGCCACGGCCCACGACGAGCGGCCGCGTGCTTTCATCACCGGCGGTGAGGCGACGGTGACGGTGCCTGCGGATCATGGCGCAGGGGGCCGCAACCAGCAGACCGTGCTGGCGGCGATCAACAACTTTCAGCAGGCCGGGATGCCATGGCCTGCGGGCCTTCTGATCGCCAGCGTCGGCACCGACGGCGAGGACGGCCCCACCGACGCAGCGGGTGGCCACGCCGATGCCGCGGTCCTCGCGGAGATCGCGAGGCTCGGGCTCGACGTGCCAAAGGCACTGGCACGCTGCGATACCTACCCGCTGCTCGATGCCGCGGGCGGCCTCATCCGCACCGGCCCGACCGGCACGAACGTCGCCGACATCCGGATCGTGCTCGCACGACCGTGATGCCGCGTCACCCACGAATAAAAGCCCTCAGCGGAAGCGACGGGGCTCAGCGTCGTTGGGCTTTTCTCGGATCGGCATGCCACGCGGAATGGCATTCACACCCGCTGTCCCCCGGCTCCCGCCGGGGGCTTTTATTCAAACGGTGCGTTCCCCAAACCGGTTGCATCACCCGCAAATAAAAGCCCGGAGCGGAAGCGACGGGACTCCGCGCATGCACATCACCCCGGTCAACATGCACAGTCGGGACACCGCGCCAGCGATCCTTCCACCCCGCTCAACCGGCGTCAGACGTCGCAGAGGCTGACAGCCTGCTGCAGGCCGGCGAGCGGGTCGCGGGTTGGGATGAACTCGTGTCCCACGAAGCCCTTGTAGCCGATGTCGACCAGCTTCCGCATGATCGGCGGATAGTTGATCTCCTGGTTGTCATCGAGTTCGGCGCGGCCCGGATTGCCGGCGGTGTGGATGTGGCCGATCACGTCCTTGCACTCTTCGATCCGCCGGATCACGTCGCCGTTCATGACCTGCACGTGGTAGTTATCGAACAGCAGCTTGAGCCGGTCGGAGCCGACGCGACGGACGATCCCGGCGACGTAGTCGATGTCGTCTCCCTGATAGCCAGGATGGCCCTTCATCGGATGGCTGCCGTCACGTGTGTTGAGGTGCTCGAGGCAGATCGTCACGCCCTTCTTCTCGGCGTGGCCGAGAATCTTCTTGAAGCCGGCGACGCAGTTGTCGGCTCCCTCCGCGAGAGAAATCTCGCCGCTGGTGGGATCGTCGGCATCCCGCCACTTGTAGCCGGTGAACGCGATCACCGACGGGAACCCAGCCGCGGCGCAGGCGTCGATCATCTTCGTCGTGTTCGCGATCACCTCGTCGTGATAGCGCGGATTGTTGAAGCCCTTCATGAAGGGTGCGCCGGGCATGCCGTTGGGTGCCAGGGCGCAGGTGAGCCCGTGCTTCTTGAGCGTGGGCCACATGTCCGGCTCGGTCAGCTCGATCGACTCGCAGCCGAGTTCCTTGGCGACCTGGCACATCTTCTCGATGTCCCACTTGTCACCGGCAACATTGAAGCACCAATAGACGAGCGAATGATGGATGCGGCCCTTGAGCTTGGTCATGAGAGGAACTCCTTCAGCGGCTGGGATGAATGCACTCGGCGACGTGCTGCGGTGGGCATGCTGCTGGGCCCCGTCAACCGTGGGAGGTACACTACCCGCTCTCCCTCACTCTCGAAAGGGCCGGCATGGCTTCCTCACGCGCCCGTTCATCCCGCCGTATCGTCTCCCGCCTGCTGGTGGTCGCCCTCGCTGCCATCCCCCTGGGATCCCGCCCCGCCTTCGCCGACCCGCCGACCCAGGCCGCTTCCCCGACGACAGCGGGTGCCTGGTCGCTTCGCGATGGTGACCGGGTCGTGTTCCTCGGCGACACCTTCGTCGAGCGGGAGGGAGACCGCGGCTTCATCGAAACGGCGCTGGTGGCGAGCCATCCCGATGCCTCACTCACGTTCCGCAACCTCGGCTGGAGCGGTGACACCGTCTGGGCGGAGTCTCGTGGCGTGTTTGATCAGCCGTCGAAGGGCTACGAGCGGATGCTGGCCCTCGTGCGTGAACTGAAACCCACGATCGTGTTCGTGGCCTACGGCCGCAACGAGTCATACCAGGGAGCGGCCGGTCTGGCCGGCTTTCGGAAGCAGCTGGAAAAGCTCTGCGAAGACCTGCGTGGTACTGCGACACCCGCTTCTGACAATGCCGCCGCCAACCCGGGAGCGATGCGGCTGGTGTTGGTCACGCCGCACCGCTTTGCAGCTGCTGCTGGCGACGCCCGGAATGCGGCACTCGAGCCCTACGCCCAGGCCATCCGCGATGTCGCCGGGCACGAGCAGGCCGGGCTTGTCGATCTCTTCGCGCAGATGCCGACGACCAGGCCCTCTGCGACGCCGCTGACAGAAAACGGCGTCCATCTTTCGAACGCTGGCTATGCGGAGGCCGCTCGGATCTTCGTGACGGCATCCGGCCATGCGCTGCCGGCCGACTTTGCCGCCCGGTTTGAAAAACTCCGTACTCAGGTCGTCGACAAGAACAGGCTCTTCTTCCATCGCTGGCGGCCGGCCAACGAGACCTACATCTTCCTGTTTCGCAAACACGAGCAGGGCAACAACGCGGTAGAGATCCCGCAGTTCGACCCGCTCGTCGAAGCGGCCGAGCAGCAGGTGCGCAGCATCGCGAAAGGAACCCGCTGAACATGAACTCCCGCCACGTTTTCGTCGCCCTTTGCCTGATGATGTTGTGCTTGCGGCCGGCGCTCGCCCAGCGCGGCCTCAAAGACATTCCCGCCCCCGACACCGCCGCGGAACTGGCGGCGATGCAGGTGGCGGAGGGCTACGAGGTGAACCTGTTCGCGGCCGATCCGCTGATCACGAAGCCGCTGCAGATGAACTTCGACCCGCAGGGCAGGCTCTGGGTGTCGTCGTCGAGCGTCTATCCGCAGATCAAGCCGGGCGAGGTCGCGAACGACACCGTCACGATCCTCGAAGACCGCGACGGCGACGGCCGGGCCGACAGGCACACCGTCTTCGCCGATGGTCTGCTCATGCCCACCGCCGTGCTGCCCGGCGACGGCGGCGCCTACGTTGCCAACAGCACCGAGTTTCTCCATCTCAAAGACACCGACGGCGACGGCAAGGCCGACACCCGGCGGGTCGTTCTCTCCGGCTTCGGCACGGAAGACACCCACCACATCATCCACACGTTTCGCTCTGGCCCCGATGCCCGGCTCTATTTCAATCAGTCGATCTATATCCACAGCCACGTGGAGACGCCCCGCGGCGTCCGTCGGCTCAATGCCGGCGGCATCTGGCGGTTTGCGCCGGAATCGCTTGTGCTCGATGTCTTCGCCCGCGGCTGGGTCAACACCTGGGGGCATGCGTTCGACAGGTGGGGCCGGTCGCTCGTCACCGACGGCGCCGGTGGCGAGGGGATCTATTACGGCTTCCCGGGTGCGGCCTATCAGACCGCCTATGGCACACCGCGAATCCTTCAAGGAATGAATCCGGGAAGCCCGAAATACTGCGGCCTCGAAATCATCGACGGCCGCCACCTTCCCGACGACGCACAGGGCCAGCTCGTCACGAATGATTTCCGCGCCAACCGCGTGTCTCGCTTCCGCCTCACGGAGCAGGGTTCGGGCTTCGCGAGTGAAAAACTCCCCGACCTGATCCACTCCCAGCGAGTGACGTTCCGGCCGATCGACGTGAAGATGGGCCCCGACGGCGCGATCTACATCGCCGACTGGTACAACCCGATCATCCAGCATGGCGAGGTCGACTTCCGCGACGAACGCCGCGACCGGACGCATGGCCGGATCTGGCGGGTAACGGCGAAGGGGCGGCCGACCCTGCCGCGAATCGACTTCACCAAGCTCTCGACGCCCCAGTTGCTCGGGCATCTCAAGTCGCCCGAGAGCTATGCCCGTGACATGGCGAAGCGGGTGCTCTTTTCTCGGGGGAGCGAAGCCGTGGTGCCGGAACTGACCACGTGGCTCGCATCACTTGACCCGCTCGATCCCGATTTCGAACGGCTGCGGCTGGAGGGCCTGCGACTGCGTCAAGGGCTCGACCGTGGCAGCCAGAGCGACATCGATTCCGGCCTCTTGAAGTCGGTGCTTGAGTCGCCAGATCCGCGGGCCCGGGCAGCGGCCGCACGAATCGTCTGCGACTGGGCCGACCGGCTTGAGTCGCCAGTGGAGCTGCTCGCAGCGGCGGTAGACGATTCTTCGGCGCTCGTGCGGCTGGAGGGTGTGCGGGCGCTCGCCACGCTCGGCGGCAAGCGGGCCGCGGAACTCGCCCTGCACGGAGTCGATCACGAACGAGACGACGCCCTCGACTACGCCGTCTGGCTGGCGGCCCGTGAAACGAAAGACGCCTGGCTGCCTGCCGTGCTTGACGGCACGTTCGTTGACGATGGCCACTTCGGCCGCGTGATCTTTGCCGTTCGGTCTGCCGAGGCTTCGGCCGCGGTGCCGCGAATCGTCACGGCCCTAAAGAACGGCGGGGTCTCCGAGGCGGATCGGCCGGCGGCGCTCTCCGCGATCGCCACGCTTGGCGACCCTGACCACCTCCGGCTGGCATTCGATGTTGTCACCGACCCCGCAACGCCGCCCGCGCGGGCATCGGCACTGCTCGGTGATCTTCTCGACGCCCATAAACGTCGGCAGATCTCGCCGGCCGGGGATGTCACAGCCATCGAAAGGCTTGTCACGTCTCCCGACGATGCCTGTGCCGCCCGCGCGATCGAGGCCACGGCTGCCTGGCAGGTTACGGCTGCTGCGGAGGAACTGGCGGGGATCGCCGCCTCGGCAACTCGATCACCCTCGGTTCGCAGGGCCGCCATCGCCGCACTCGGCGGTCTGCCTGGTGATCCGCCGCGGGCGGCGCTTCTGAAGCTCTGCACGTCTCCAGATCAGGATGAAATCTATCCAGCAGCTGCCATCGCCGCCCTCGTGCTCCACTCGCCCACTGAAGCCGCCACGCAGGCCGTGGCGTTCCTTGGCACTGCCCGAAATGCCGCGGCCCGCACGCTTCTCTATCAGTCCTTTCTCTCGGTGCAGGACGGTGCGTCAAAGCTGGCAGCGGCCCTCGACCGATCGACTTCGACGCTGTCTCCTGAGGCGGCGCATGACGGGCAGCAGGCGGTGAGCGCCTCGGGCCGGCAGGAACCAGGTCTCACGCAGGCGATCGCCGCAGCAGCAGCCCGCTCGTCTGGGGCTGGCTCCCAGACAGCAGCCGCGCCCCATGCGATGAGTGCGGCTGAACTCGACGCCTTCGTCGAACTCGTTCGCGGCAAGGCAGACGCCACGCGTGGGGCGGCGATCTATGCCCGGGAGAACCTCAAGTGTGTTACCTGTCACCGGATCGATAGCGCCAGTGGCCGGGTGGACAAAGCCGGTGGCCGCGTGGGGCCGAATCTCACGGCGATCGGTGCGTCGAGTCCGCTCGACTACATCATCGACTCGCTCATCTATCCGGCCAAGAACGTTAAGGAGGGCTACAACACCGTCGTCGTGCAGACTGCCGATGGGCAGGTGATCACGGGGATCCAAGTGGCGCGGAGCGATGAGGAACTCGTGCTTCGCGACGCCAACGGCAAGGAACTGAAGATTCCCACGGCCACGATCGACGAGGAATCGGCCGGCACGTCACTGATGCCCGCCGGCCTGATCGACAGCCTCTCCCGTGAGGAACTCGCTGATCTCGTGCGCTATCTCTCGGAACTGGGCCGATAATCGAGTTGACTCTTCTGTCTCTTGTCAGCATCACACCGAGCCGACGCCATGCCCTCGATCAAACGCATCCTCGTCACCGGCGGCGCCGGCTTCCTGGGCAGCCATCTCTGCGATCGGCTCGTGGCGATGGGTCACGACGTGATCTGTGTCGACAACTTCTTCACCAGCCAAAAGACCAACGTCGCCCATCTGCTCTCCCAGCCCAACTTCGAACTGCTGCGTCACGACATCATCCATCCGCTCTGGCTTGAGGTTGACGAGATCTACAACCTCGCCTGTCCGGCGGCCCCGGGCCACTATCAATACAACCCCATCAAGACGATGAAGACGTCGGTGATGGGGGCGATCAACGTGCTCGGCATGGCGAAGCGCTGCCGGGCGAAGGTGCTGCAGGCCTCCACCAGCGAGGTCTACGGCGACCCAGAGGTGCACCCTCAGCCCGAGAGCTACCGCGGCGCGGTCAACCCGATCGGTCCCCGCGCCTGCTACGACGAGGGGAAGCGGGCCGCCGAGACGCTCTTCATGGACTACCACCGGGCGCACCGCGTCAACATCCGCATCGTGCGGATTTTCAACACGTATGGGCCGCGGATGCATCCCTACGATGGTCGTGTCGTCTCCAACTTCATTCGCCAGGCTCTCTGCGGCGAACCGATCACAATCTTCGGCAGCGGCTCTCAGACTCGGAGCTTCTGTTACCGAGACGACCTGATCGACGGCATGATCCGGATGATGGACGGCCCCAACGACTTCGTGGGGCCGGTGAACATCGGTAACCCTGGCGAGTTCACGATCCGGCAACTCGCGGAAATGACGCTCGAACTGTCAGGCTCGAAATCGCAACTGATCGAGAAGCCGCTCCCCGTGGACGATCCAGAGCGGCGGCGACCCGACATCGCGCTTGCCAAACAGAAACTTGGCTGGGAGCCGAAGGTGCCGCTCCGCGAGGGGCTCTCCAAAACAATCGACTGGTTCCGTTCGGTGAAGCTGGAAGAATTCCGGGCCCCGACGCCAAACTGGTGATTCTTCCACGCACAAGCGTGGCCTCTCATGTGAATAAAAGCCCCCGGCGGAAGCAGGGGGACTCCGGGCCGCACCAGATCCCGGTTTCCATGCCGAAACAAACGTGTTTTTGGCCTTCGCCGGTCTCGGGCGATCCGCTACTGTCCCGCCCTCGCCCGTGGGCGAACACCACCCGCATTTCCCGCAGGAGCCCCATCATGAACCGCCAGGAACTTTCGGCGATCGTCCTCGAACTGCTTGAGAAGGAGACGGGGGAATCCTATCCCGCCCTCGAGGATTCCACGTCGCTCCGTGATGGTCTCAACCTCGACTCGCTCGACATGGCCGGGCTCGTCCTGCACATCGAGAGCCGATTCGGCATCCAGGTCGAGACGGAGCTCCTCGAAAAGGTCTCCACCGTCGGCGACCTGCTCAACGTGCTCGAGCAGAAGATCGCCGCCAAGGCTGCCAAGAAGGCGGCATAAGCGGTCGCGAAGCCCGCGCAGTCGTTTCCCAAGCCCCTCGATCGCCGCACGCCATGCATGCAAGCACCCCGAATGCCGAGGCCGTGAGCGCCGCGTGCGGCGTTGCCAGCCATGCGCTCGTCGAGGCCCCGCTGGCTGCGATTGCAAGCCTTCGTGACTCATCCGTGCCGGAGGGAGTGCCTGCCCTGCCGTCACGCTTCCTGCGTCACTGCGACGAGCAGACGGTTGTCGGCATGCGGGCGGTGCTCGCTGCCATTGCCGGGCATGCTGAGCCGCGTCCCTCGTTCGCTGAGTACGGCGTGGTCGCGGCTCCGTGCCAGGCGGGCCGGATCGCCACGGCCCAATCGCTGGCGATGCTCCGCACGGCTGGAGGTGTGGCCGTGTCGCCCCACATCGTGCCGCAGTGTTCGCTTCACTCGCTTGCCGGAGCCGTGAGTGTGGCCCTCGGCATGCACGGACCAAATATCGGCGTCAGCGGCGGACAGCACGCGGTCTCTGAAGGACTGTTCACGAGCCTGTCCCTACTTGCGGCAGATCCTTCTCTGCCGGGCATCTGGCTCGTGGTGAGCGGCTGGACGCAGGAGCCCTGCCTGGATGCCAGTGGCAAGCCTATCGACAGCACGCCGCAGCAGGCCCCGTCTGGCCCGATCTGCCGGGCGGTCGCCGTAGCACTCACGGCCGACACGCACGCCGCTGATAACTCGGTCACCAGTCGCCGTCTCACGCTGCACATGCCAACGTCGATCCGTGTCGCCCGCCCAGCCGCCGAGCAACCGGCCGTCGATCATCGATTGGCTGCTCAAGAGATTCGTGCGTTCGGTCATGCTCTCGACACCGTCCATGACACTTCCTGGTCGCACACCTGCCCGTGGGGTGCAGAGATTCACCTCGCATACCGTAGCGCTGCCTCGTACGACTCGCAGAACGTCGGCCGCGGTACTCCGCGAAGGGAGGCCGCATGATCGTGGCGGCGAGGAACAGCTGCGTGGGGATCACCCGCGAGCCGATTGCGATCACTGGCATCGGAGCAGTGTCCCCGCTGGGCCACAGCTTTGACGAAATTACTGACAGCCTGCTGGCCGGTCGTTCGGGCGTGAGGTCGATCGATCCCGGCGAGTTCGCGCGGGAGAGCCACCAGTTTGCGGCGGCTGTGGAAGCGATTCCCACACCACCAGAGAGTCTCGGCGTGACCGACGGGCGGGAGTTTGCGCGACTCACCAGGCTTGAGCAGATGGTCCTCAGTCCGGTGGCCCATGCGGTTGCCGATGCGGGCCTCGGTCCACACCGCGAGCAGCTTCGTATCGGACTGGTGCTGGGACTCGGTGCCGAGCAGCTCAAGCGGTGGGAACTCGATTTCCTTGCCGGCGGCAGCCAGGTGTTTGAGCCGTCGCATGGCAGCACGCTCGTGCACCAGGTCGCTCGTCAGATGAACCTCCGCGGGCCGGCCGTGACGGTTGCTGCCGCGTGTGCCTCCAGCGGCTATGCGATGGCGCTTGGCCGCACGTGGCTGCAGGCGGGGTGGGTCGACGCCTGCGTGGTCGGTGGCTGCGATGTGCTCAGCCCGACGGCGTTAGCAGCTTTCTACAATCTCCGCGCACTCTCCCGTCGCAGCGACGATCCTGCCAAGGCCTCGCGGCCTTTTGATCGCGACCGAGACGGCTTCGTGATGGGCGAAGGGGGCGCGTGCTTCGTGCTCGAGCCGCTGTCCACCGCCCGTGGCCGTGATGCGCGGGTGTATGGCGAACTCGCCGGCATCGGCATGTCGAGTGATGCCGCCCACATGGTGACTCCCTGCAGCGATTCCACGCAGGCGTCCCGGGCGATCACGCAGGCGTTGGCCGATGCGCATGTCGCGGCCGACGAGCTTGACTACATCAACGCCCATGCCGCTGGCACGCCGGTGGGTGATGCTGCCGAGGCGGGAGCGATCCGCCGGGCGCTCGGATCGGCGGTCGAACGTGTGCCGGTGAGTTCCACCAAGAGCATGTCGGGGCATCTGATCAGCGGTGCAGCGGCCTTCGAGGCGGTCGCGTGTCTGGCCGCGATTGGCCGGCAGGCGGTACCTCCGACGCTGAACCTCGATCATCCCGATGAGCAGTGCCAACTCGACCATGTGCCTCATGTGGCCCGCGAGCGTTCCGTGCGGGTGACGGCGAGCAACTCATTTGGCTTTGGCGGGGCGAACCTCTGTTTGGTAATCCGCGAGGCGGCCTGAAGCCCGCCGTTGCTCGCACCGCAGGCCCGCACCGCTCACTCGATGAAAAACATTCCGATTCAATCCGTTTCCCAGGAGTTTTTGCGATGATCACCATGACCTTCTCGAGCCAACCCAACCCGACCACCACCTCCCGCCACACGCCACCGCTGACGGTCGCCGCGATCGACTCGATGCTCGAATATCTGGTGGCCCACTGGCACAAGGTTGAGCCCGCCCATCAGGAAGAGGGCCTTGGCGGCAAGATCTGCGATCTGCACCGTTTTAATTTCCTGCTCTGGCACGAGGAGGATATCGCCCGTTCGCCGGAGGTGACCGATGCGCGGATCGCGCAGGTGAAGCGCGCGATCGACAAGTACAACCAGGCTCGCAACGACGCGATCGAGAAGACGGATGACTGGCTGATCGAGGAGTTGTCCCGTCGCGGGATTGTCGCGGGCCCCACGGCGCCGGCGGCCACAGAGACTCCCGGTGCGGCGATCGACCGGCTTTCGATTCTGGAACTGCGTCGCTTTCACATGCAGGAGCAGATCGAGCGTGCCGATGCGACGCAGGAGCATCGCGAGAAGGCGGCGACGCGGATGGCGGTGCTCGACATGCAGCGGGCGCATCTGACGGAGGCGCTCGGGCGTCTCCTCGGTGAGATCTTCGCTGGCGAGCGGCCGCTGCGGGTGTTCCGCCAGATGAAGATGTACAACGATCCGTCGATGAATCCGTATCTCTACAAGGCAACGGATAAGGCGGGCACGCGGACGGCGGCGTGAGCCTGTTCGCGGGAGCGGTCGACGCCGCGTGCACGCCGCCCGTGGCTGCCGGTTGTTCCCCGGAACCGCGGGCCGTAAGATCGGAAGAGAGTTGGGGCCGAGAGTTCCTCGGCCCTGCTCATTTTGCTCCCGTAGCTCAGTTGGATAGAGCGGAGCTTTCCTAAAGCTCAGGTCGCAGGTTCGATCCCTGCCGGGGGTACTGATTTTCCGCGTC
>CANFQO010000072.1 GCA_947449135.1 Planctomycetaceae bacterium
ACGCCGGGACGGCGGCGACGGCGCGAAAGCCGCCAGCCGAAGCGCAGTCAGCATCGAGTGAGCGAAGGACAGGATGTCCGTAGCGAACGTCCGGCGACGGGGCACGGGCAGCCCCGAACTGTCGCGTTCAGCGACGCTCGGCGTGTATTCAGTCGCCGCTCGGTGGCTCGTACTCGAAGTCTTTCCACTTCATCGCGCGGCGGAAGGGCTCGATGCGGAGCACCACCTCGCCGTTCTGGAAGATCCGCACGGTGCCGCTGGTCTCGCTCACCGCCACCGCCACGCTGCGTGTGCGGCGAGTGATGGCAGCCGCGGCCCAGTGCCGGGCACCCAGCCCCTTGGCGACCGACACATTCTCCGCCGACGCATCGATGTAGCGGGCCGCGCCTTCAACCGTGCCGTCTGGACCCACCACGAAGGCACCGTCGAGTTGGGCGATCTCCTTGATGCCCTCCCGCACACGCGGATCGGTGAGCTTCCGTTCCGAGCGGCTGTAGCCGCGGACGGGGTCAAAGCCGGTGCTGTGGCTCGACTGCATCACCTTGCGGGTGTCACCCACCACAAAGAGCGTGCCGACGGGCTTCCCTTCGCGACCCTCGCGGCCGATTTCCACGGCAAGGTCGACGACCATCTTGAGCGTTTCCAGCGGCACCTTGGTTTCGAGATTCCGCAGGTCGCGACTGGTGAGCTGTCCGAGATGCTCCTCGAGCCGGAGCACGCTTACCGAGTCGATCGTGCCGGCCTCGAAGCCGCTATAGATGGCCACCACCTGAGCCTCCGGCGCGATCATCTCCGCGGCCACGCATTCGAGGAGTGCCTGCGTGAGGCGTTCATGCACCGGCAGGCCCGCCACATCGAGCGGCACGCCGCGAAGACCATGATCCGACACGCCCATCAGGTGGGCTTCTTCGTCGGCGGCAACCAGCACGGGGGCGGCGCCCGCAAAGCTCCGCACCCGCTCCCAGTCGAGCCGCTGCTCGACCAGCAACAGCATCGCCTCGGAAGCGGTGGCCTCGTACAGCCGCGCGGCCACATCGAGAAGCTGTTCGAGCTGTTGGGAGAGGTTAATGGAGCTCATCGGGCCGTATCCTGAACAGATCCGCCGTGGCTGACACGATGAGCCACAACTCATCGGCTGAAAATTCTTGGCCGATGATGGCCTGCCGGCCCCGCCGCGCACGATTCTGAGCCGGAATCCTACGACGGAGAGCCCGCCGGTTCAAGAATCCGCCGCCATCGGCGCGACCAACAACGCTAGCGGCGGATCGCCGGGCGGTCCGCGTCATTGCCAAATGACCTGCCGTCCTCAGACTGTTCCGCCAGTCTCGATTCTGTCTTCACCTTCATCGGGTCGGCCTTCATGGCGCCGTGGAAGGCGGCGATGCCGCCCGGCAGCACCGTGCCCCAGGCCCGTTCCTGGTAGATCGTGAGTGCGTGGAGCGCATGGCCGAGTGGCCCGATCTTCCAGTCCCGTGAAGGCTCGCGGGCCAAGGATGCCGTGAGAAACTCCACTGCCGCCGTCACGCGGGGCTGGAAGAGCGCCTCCTGATCGAGCGAGCCCACGAGCCACTCAAGGATGTGGCCGGTGGTCTGAATCTTGCGGTCGATGTCGTCGTCGCGGTCGGCGAGATACTTGAACCACTCCGTGCTGAAGGAGCCGTCACGATTCTGCAATTTCGTGAGCGTGAACTGCTGGTAATCGCGGACGAACTTGTCGGCCCGCAGGTAGACGCCGTCGAGTTGTCCCGTGGCGCGTATCCGCCGCTGGCAGCCGTAGGCGAGACCAAACAGCCGATGGGTACCGCCACACGGCGCACCGCGGATTGGCTGCTCGATCTCCTCCGCCACCAGCTTCTCCAGCGACCATGGCTTGCCGTCGCGGGATGTCCATTCCGAGTCGGTCGGCAGATAGTGAGCCAGCGCGATGAGGGCGAAGGTGAGTTCGGTGCCCGACTTGCAGGCCAGCTTCTCTTCCTTGACGAGGTCGGCCACCGTGAACGTTTTCGATTGGATCGTGATCGGCGAGTTCATCGCCACGCGACTCTGGGCGAGGATGGCGAGATACTGCGCTGAATGTCCTTGCACGCCAATGCCGCGGAGCGCTGTCAGCCGGTCACCGGCCGCAGCGAGCATCACCTGACCGCCGCAGCGGCCGCCCGTGTTGACCCAGCCGATGGCATTCACCGGATCACCGCCAGGACCGCCCACGCGGACCTTCGTCGGGATGCCGAAGGCGATGAAGCCGTGCATTACCTCCCACGGCGTATGCTGCGCGGTGTTGAGCGGCCGACGCTGGTAGGCCGCCAAGGTCTGAGCGACCCGTGTCCGGAGCTTGGCAAACCTCGGCGTAGCGGGAGCCGCGGCTCCGGATGGCTTGGCGGCCGCCGGACTGCCGGTGCCGACGGATGCGGATGGGGATGCTGAACCAGTGGTAGACAGCCGTTTGGCAGGGACGGCGATCGCGTTTGTGACGTCGGACGACCGCGCTGCGGACCGTGGCGGGCGGACTGATGTCGTTTTGAAGTCGGGATCGGAAGCCGCGGCGGCCACTTTCTCAGCCGTCGTTTTCAGCGCTGAGGCGAAGGCTACCGTTTCGTCCCAGGTGGGCGGTCGCGACACGACCTGGGGTGCTGGTTGCGGAATCGGTTTGGACTCCGGCTTGCCAGCCGCCTGAGCAGCGGGCCTCGATGCAGCGGCCTGCCGTTCCAGCATCTCCACCTCCTCCGGGCCAGGTGGTGATGGTGCCTGGATGAATGCGGGCTCCGGTTCAGGCTGCCGTCCGATCAGCGAATCGAAGAACTTCTTCGGGCTACGGGAAGCTGGCGGCGCCGCCTGAGGAAGCGGCAGCCACGGATGCGCCATCGCAAAGGCAGCCGCGAGCAGGCAGACAGCAGTTCGCCGACGGCGTTGGAGTCGGGATGCGTGCCTAACAGCGTTTGAAATCATGTGGCAAGTCAAGGATGGCACGCGAAGATGATGGTCCACTGCAGACGGCTTGTCATGGACGGCGAAGACCACAACGGAGACTTCTATCGGCTATCGTGCCGTCAGACCGTTGCCGCTTGCCGGCGCCCGCCTTCGGATTCCGACAGCTTGCCGCGAACGGCCAAGCCGACAAGCCTCCCTAGTCTGCGCGTCTTCCGCCGGCCGCCCGGTGTGAAAAGGCTTGCGAGTCCAGCCTCAACGTGTGTCGGAACGTCAGAAGAGTTGCCGAAAGCCCTCGGCAAGCGACCATTCGGCCTTCTTGCCCTCGGGATCGACGGCCCACTCCCGCCAAGCGTTGACGTCGTTGCCGAGGTCGCGACCGCTCACTTTCTTGAGCGAGGCCACGGCCCGATACTGCACAGCGGGGTCGCTATCCTCCAGAGCCCGCGCCAGCACGGGGATCGCCTGCTTGTCCTTGAGCTCGCCCAGCATCTTCAGAGCCCGCAGCCGGACATCGAGTTCCGCATCGGTCTGGAACCGCGTGGCCAGAAGCTGGACCGCTTCGTCTCCGCCGCGTTTGCCCCAGACGTCACAGGCCCTGATCCGCACCATTTCGTTTGGATCCTGCAACGCCCCTGTGCAAATAGCAGTAGCGGCGGCAGTGTCATATTCCGCGGCGGTTTCCAGAATCTTGCTGCGAACCCGCGGATCGTGCTCTTCGAGCATCATGCGGACGAGATCCTGCGTGAATTCGACCTGACTCTGCGCCGATTCCGACTTCACGACCTTGGACCGTTCCGCGAGCTTCTTGATGCGAGTGTCGGCGGTGTAGCCGTATTTCTCCTGATCGCGGGCCGCCTTCTCGCGTTGCTTCCACGGGCTCCAACTGGCGCACCCGGCGAGCAGCAGGGATGCGAGCAGGGCAAGGCATGCGCCGCGGGAAAACGGTGATGACAAGGAACGCGACGGGGTTGCAGTCATGAAGCGTCACCACCTGGTGGAGAAATGCCGTCGGATTGGCCGGATCTGGGGCCGAACCGTATCGCCCTGGAACCCGTGGAACCAGACCAATGTTGCTGCGCGTTGCCACGGCCTGAGGCACCGGGCCAGCCGATTCAAGCCTCCTTGCCCAGTTCACCTTTCCTCGCCCGCCCAAACCTGTTCGCATGGAAGTCCCCGCCGTCCCGGAGCCAGCCCCCATGTCCCGCATTCCCAGAGTGTTGTTGGGTATGGCCGTGGCATTCGCCTGGACGCTCGTCGCGAGTGGCCGCGGCGCCCCAGTGGAAGACACTCTGCCAAAAACGCCGCCGACCGCCGGGCCCCGACGCGGGCTGGCCCAGGAGGAAACACGACCGGTTGAGCGGATCGCGGTGCGGGTCGACGGCGAACAACGTCACGTGGAAGGGGTCGTCATCGTGGAGGCCGTCGATGGTGGGCTGTTGCTCGAACGGGCGGACGAACGCCTGGAACTGGTGCAGCCGGCCTCCATCCTCTCCCGCGCACCGGTACCCCAGCCCGAGGTGGAGTCGCCCAGGGAACTCGGTCGCAGAATCCTCGGCGAACTGCCGCCGGGCTTCGACCTTCTCGTGACCAAACACTACTGCATCTGTTTCGACACTTCCCGGGGCTACGCCCAATGGTGCGCCGCACTCTTCGAGCGGCTCCACGACGCCTTCGCCAATTTCTGGAAAAAGGCGGGGCTCGAAATGGTGCCGCCGCCGAGGCCGCTGCTGGTGGTGATCTTCGCCGACCGGCAGCGGTATGAAGCCTTTGCGGCCCGCGACCTCGGCGCCGCCGCTGACCGTGTGGTTGGCTACTACAACCTCATGACCAATCGGGTCACGACGTTCGATCTCACCGGCAGCGCGGGCCTGCCGCGTCCGGCGGGCCAGGCAGCGGCAAGGGCCGGAGTCGAGATTCTCAACAGCCCAGAAGCTTCCGGCATGGTATCGACGCTCGTTCACGAAGCCACCCACCAGATGGCGTTCAACGGCGGACTTCACCAGCGGCTCGCTCCCGTGCCCATCTGGCTCAGCGAGGGTGTGGCCACCTATTTCGAGACGCCCGACCTCGGCAGCGACCGCGGCTGGAAAGGGATCGGCAACGTCAACGCGCCGCGTCTGGAACGGTTTCTTAAAGTCTATCGGGCGGGCACGCTGGAGCAGATCGTGCGGGGTGACGAGCCATTCCGACAACCCGATGAGGCGCTTGATGCCTACTCCCGGGCCTGGGCACTCACCTTCTTCCTGATCCAGACACGGAAGGCCGCGTTCGTCGAGTACCTGCGGTCGATCTCCCGCAAGCAGCCGCTCGCCGATGATTCGCCGGAAGAACGTCTCCGCGATTTCACAACCGCATTCGGTGCGTCGCCGGCAGCCCTGGAAGAGTCTGTTTTCAAATACATGTCTCGATTACGGCCGACGCCTCGCTGACACGAGCCGGTTTGCGTGGCTGCCGAGCCACTCCATAAAATGCGGCCAGCCTCGTTGCCTGAAGAACGCATGTGCCTCTTGCCCCATCGCCCCGGAGATCCGCGACATGTTCCTGAAAACCATGTTGACCGCTGCTCAGCCCCGGCGGATTGCCGCTTGCCGTACCACCGCAAACCAGGGAGAAACGTCCCGTCGTTCGTTCCTTCGCGATGCCGTGGCCGCCTCGTGCGCCGTCACAGGCACGCTGCCGGCAGGCGGGCTGTTCGCTGGCGGTGAACAGCGACTCCGCATCGGTCTCGTGGGCTGCGGGGGCCGCGGCACCGGCGCGGCATTGCAGGCGATCGAAGCCGATCCAGCGGTGTCGCTGGTGGCACTGGGCGATGTCTTTGCCGACCAAGTGATGTCGTCTGCCGACGTGCTCGGCAGACGCGCCGGTGATCGCTTCGACTGCCCGCCAACTCGTTGCTTCGTTGGGCCCGAGGCCTACCGCAGCGTGATCGAGAGCGGCATCGATCTGGTCCTCCTCGCTGCACCTCCGCACGTACGACCGCTTCATTTGGAGGCGGCGGTGGCCGCGGGCAAACATGTCTACTGCGAGAAACCGGTGGCGATCGACGTTGCGGGAGCAGTGCGGGCGGCCACGGCTGCGGCCCACAGCCGGGCCGCCGGCCTCGCGCTCGTGTCGGGCTTTTGCTTCCGGCACGATCCTCGCATGGTGGAGATGGTGTCGCGGATTCATGACGGCCTGATCGGCCGGCCGCGCGTGGTCCAGGCTCACGCCGCTATCGGTCTGCCTTGGCGAAAGCCCGTAGAGAGCGGGCGGGAGCCTGGCACGTGGCCGCTCGCCAACTGGATCTCGTTCTCGCGATTTTCGGGCGGGCACTTCGTCGAGCAGCACGTGCAGGCCATCGACCGGGCGGCGTGGATCCTCGGTGATCTGCCGCCAGTCCTCGCAGAGCCGATCGACTCAGACTCTGCAACCACCACGGGCCCATCCTGCTCCCTCGACCAGCAGTCGACCGGGGCAATCGGCGATTGCGCCGCGTCCACCGCAGTTCGTTATCGGTATGCCGATGGCCAGACGGTCGAGGCGTCGATCGAGCGTCGCGAGCGGCCCTGCGACTCGACCGTCGAGACCGTGATCGGCTCCGCCGGCAGTTGCGACCTGGTGCGGGGAACCATGGGTGGACGGCAGCCTTGGGCGGCGAAGTCCGCACCGGGTCCAGACAGATATCGGGCCACGATGGAGACGCTCGTACGGGGGATCCTGTCCGGCCGCTTGCCCCATGACGGCGCCCACATGTGCCGTAGCACGCTGATGGCCGTGATGGGCCGCATGGCCGCGGAAACAGGCCGGCCGGTGGCGTGGAACGCATTGGCTGGCGGCGACTCTCACATTGCCTGACCGCTATAATCGGAGCGGCATGAATCATCGCGGTTCCCAGCGTCGATGTTGAGCGAGGATCAGCCTGCTTGAGCGAGCATCCGCCTGGCACTGGATCGCCGCAGGGGTGGGGAAGAGACTTCAATGGCAGCCAACAACTCGAACGCCGTCCAATCGTTCAGCATCGCGCTGATCGTGTTCGTGATGCTCACGTTCATCCTGACCGTGACGACGTATCTCTTTTTCAAAAGAGCGGACGAAAACCTGAAGCTGAAGGAAGCGGCGGAGGCCAAGGCCAGTGAGGAAATCAAAAAGCGCACGGAAGCGGAGAAAAACCGGCTCGAACTCGTGAAGGACGTGCTCGGCCTCCCTGAGGACGCGACCAACAAAGACATCCTAGAAAAGTGGAAAAAGCAGGCCATCGACGACGTCTACGGCAAGTATCTCGAGCAGGAAACGTTGCTGCCGACCTACGGCGACACCGTGAAGTGGCTCTCGTCGTCGATTGAAAAACATTATGTCTCGATGAAGACCCTTCAGGCCGACAAGGATCGCTTCGCCGAAGAGAAGCAGAAGCTCGAAGATCAGAAGGCTACTGAACTGGCGGCACTGACTGCTTCCAGAAAGGCCGCCCAAGACGAACTCGAGAAGCTTCAGCGTGAAAAACAGGATTACGAACAGAAGGTCGCGATCCAGATCAAGTCGCTCGAAGCTGAGCGAAACGAAGCCAAAGCTCGGGCACTGCGTCATTCGCTGCTCGGTGAGGAGATCGCAAAGGCACAGCCCTACCTCTCCCTAGACAGGCGGAAGAGCTGGCCGGCCGATACGGCGGCCGATGGGGGCAATGTGGCAGCTGACGAAAGCCGCAACGAACGGCGTGTGGCCCTGATGCTCGAAGAGATGAAGGAACGTGAGCGGACGATCGCCCGCCTCAACAAGGTCGTCGCCCAACTCCGCGTGGCCGACCCGGCACTTCAACAAACCGTGCTCGCCGCCACACCGAAGGATGACCGCGTGGACGGATTCGATGGCCGGATTCTGTCGATCAACGAGCTCGACCGTACGGTGCTGGTCGCCTGCGGGACGACAACGGGACTTCGGGCAGGGTTAAAGTTCAATGTCTATGATCCCACCGATCCGCAGCCCCAACTCGTCAGCACGAAGGGGGTTGTGGAGGTGGTGGCGATCGAGAGCGACTCACTCGTTCGCTGCCGAGTCCGAAGGGATTCGATCCGTGATCCAATCGTCCCAGGCGACGTTGTTGCCACGAGCCTCTGGTCCCCTGGTACGCCGCTAGAGGTCGTCGTCGTGGGATTGGTGCAGTTCGGCGGTGATCCCGAAGCCGACAAGACCCGCCTGGAACAGCTCGTGCAGCGGATCGGAGGGACCATTGGAGATATGGTGACACCCACCACGACGATGGTCGTAGACGCTGGCTTGCCTCAGATAAAGGGCACTGACGCCGAAGGCCAGTCCTCTCGGAAGCAATGGACCGCCAAACAAAAGGAAGACCGCGTCCGCCAGTTGGAGGCAGCAAAACAGCTGGGGATCAAGGTCATGGCAATCGAGCCGTTTGTCGACATGCTGGGTCTGCAGATGGATTCGGTGCGAACCAATCGTTTGCCCGTGCCCGTCGATCCGCGTGCCGCTCCCCCGCGATCCGAGAACGTGGCGTTCTGACTTCACGAAAGACATGGCCATCCAGGCCATTTTTTCTTGGCGACCTCCGGTCGCTGCCGCTGAGGCCGCCATCCAGGAGGCCGATCTTTAGGTAACTGCCATCTAGGCGGCCGGTGTATTGTCATGTTTCCGACGTTTCATGAAGACCCCATCGCCGTGACATTGAGCCGCATTGGTTCGCCGGTCTGCGGCATGCTCGTCGCCGGCGGACTTTGACGAAGTGTGCTCGGCGGGCCGGGTAAGCCAACTCTCGCAGTCAAAGTTCACCGGCTCCTGCGCGTGCCTCCGACCGCCTCCTCAGCATCTGGAGGTTTTACGTGGCCCGGTGTCCAGAACCGAGAAGGTGTGCCGGGCCCCTGCCCTTCTGCTAGGCTTATCCCCGCTGTGCGGCGAATCTGCACGGCGTGGCGACCTCATCTTCCGTCTGCTTCCTGGAGGACCGTATCGTGATTGTGACTCTGCTGCGTCAGGCCCGTCGGGCCGGGACCGATTGCCTGGTGGCGCTCGTGACCGTGATGGCTCTGGCGGCGGGAGCGGCTGCGATTGCTGCCGACGATGCCGGATTCGTGCCGATCTTCAACGGCACGAGCCTTGACGGCTGGGAAGGCAAGCCGGAGTACTGGTCGGTGCAGGATGGCACGATCGTCGGCCAGAACACAGCAGAGAATCCCACGAAGGGCAACACGTTCCTGATCTGGCGTCAGGGCAACCTCGACGACTTCGAACTGGAACTGAAGTACCGCATCACCGGCACCGGCGGGAACAGCGGCATCCAATACCGCAGCAAGGACTACGGCGACTTCGTCGTCGGCGGCTATCAGGGCGACTTCGAGGTAGGCACGAACTACTCCGGGATCATGTATGAGGAGAAGGGCCGCGGCATCCTCGCCAATCGCGGCGAACGGGTGTCGATTGCAGCCGACGGCACGAAGACTCCGGGGGAGCCGATCGGGAAGACTGAAGAACTCCAGAAGGTGATCAAACAAGGCGATTGGAACGTCTATCGGATCGTCGCCAAGGGGCCGAAGCTCCAGCACTTCATCAACGGCCAACTGATGTCGGAGATGGTCGACGAGCAGGTGGGCAAGCGGGCCGCCGAAGGGATCCTGGCCCTGCAACTACACGCTGGACCACCGATGAAGGTGGAGTTCAAGGACATCCACCTCAAGCGGCTGAAGCTGGCAGACGGCCGGAAGAAACTGGTGCTGGTGGCAGGCAAGCCGAGCCACGGGCCGGGCGAGCACGAGCATCGGGCTGGCATGCTGCTGGCGGAAAAATGCCTGGACACGGCTTTCGAGACCGGAGCGACGGGACCGCAACTGGTGACCGCGACCTATGCCGGCGGCTGGCCCACCGATCCGACGGCGTTTGATAATGCCGATGCCATCTTCTTCTTCGCCGACGGCGGCGGCGGGCACCCGGTGCTGCAGAGCAACCGTCTGGCCCAGATCGACGCGCTCGCCAAGCGGGGCATCGGCATCGCCTGCCTTCATTACGCCGTCGAGGTGCCGAAGGAAAAGGGCGGCCCCGAGTTTCTCAACTGGATGGGCGGCTACTTCGAGCCCAACTGGTCGGTGAATCCCCACTGGACACTGGCCAAGACAGAGATCGCTCAGGGCCACCCGATCACGCGGGGAGTGAAGCCCTTCGAGACCAAAGACGAGTGGTACTACCACATGCGGTTTCGCGAGCCGATGGCCGGCGTGACGGCGATCCTGTCGGCCGTTCCACCCGACGACACCCGGGAGCGGCCCGATGGCCCGCACAGCAACAACCCCGCGGTCCGTGGCGGCAAGGGCTCACGGGAGGTGCTGGCATGGGCCTACGAACGTCCCGAAGGAGGCCGCGGCTTCGGCTGCACCGGCGCACACTTCCACAAGAATTGGTCCAACGATGACTTCCGCAGAATGATGCTCAACGCGCTGGTGTGGACCGCCGGGTTGGACGTGCCTGCGGAGGGCGTGGTCTCGACCGTGTCGGACGAGGACATGGTGGCAAACCTCGACGACAAGCAACCGAAGCCGGCGGCCGCGAAACCCGAGCCGGCCAAGCAACCTGCCGCCGACAAGGCTGTGCCGCCTGCGCCCGCCAAGATCTGATTTTCATACAACCCCTTTCAGGAGAGATGCAGATGCCGAAACTGACCGTCGAGGGCGTGGGTGTGTTCGAAGTGCCCGCCGGCAAGCGGCTGGTGAATGCGCTCGTGGACGAATGCAGCGTCGATCAACTGCACGCCTGCGGTGGCGTGGCGCGGTGCACCACCTGCCGTGTCGAATTCGTGGCGGGTGAACCTGCGGCGATGACAAAGGCCGAGCGGGACGTGCTCGCGGCCAAGGGACTGACTGGCCAGAAGGGACTCCGGCTCTCCTGCCAACTCGCCTGTGATGACGACATGACCGTGAAGGCAACGAGCCGGCTGGCTGGTTCGGGCCGTGTCGATGCCGGTCGTCGTCCGGCCGACTCGATCGAACCGCCTGCAGAGTGGGTGTAAACGGACACGCAGCAGGCGTGTATCCGACGAAGAACGACCGGCCCACGGCTGCTGACGCAGCAACGCTGCGTCAGCAGCCGAAGATCCCCATGACGATTGCCGCGATCTCGCGCATCGCCAACGGGCCGTCAACAAGGCCAGAACGCGATGCGATGAAGATCGTCTCGTGAGGGTTGCTCGGGTCGACTGCCCCGTGCGAGCCTTTCACGAGCGACACATCGAGCGGAATCGACACGGCTGGCAGCTTGGCCCGGTCGATGTGGAGCTCAAGTGGGTCGTACCCCGGTTTGCGATGGATGTCGATCGTGCGGGCAAACCGCGGCGCCTTCGCATCGTCGAGCCAATAAAAGTAGCTCTGCCAGCTGTCGGGAGTGCTCTCGATGACGACGTCTCCACAGCGGTTTTCTTTTCCGGGCGGAGCGGTGTCGACGAGGCCCGCAGTCACGAGATCGGCGCCAACGAGCACGCGGGCCACCCCTGCCCTACCCCGGAAGAGCGACGCCACCTGTTCGACGAGCAACTCGTCGTGTCCGTCCGCCAGATAGACGTGGCTCACCTGGTGATCGGCCAGCGCCCAGGCCCTGCTGCCGGGCATGTCGATGAGTTCGCCATCAGCCGTTTCGGTTACGGAAAGCAGCCCGGCCTCGCGCAGCACGCGATTGGGAAAGAGAGTGTGTGACACAGGTCGGATCCGGTATTCGCCCACCACGAGCACCGTCAGTCGGTCGTGACCCACCACCGCACCGAAGCCGTCGATAAGCTGCGCAATTTCCGCGTCGAGTTCGCCGCAGGCGGCGTGGGCTGCCGGACTGTCGGGGCCGGTCCTCTGGGCGGCATAATCGAGATGCGGCAGATAGACGGCCGCGAAATGCGGCGGGCTCGTGCGGGAGGCCTCGAGAAAGCTTCGCGAGATCCACTGCGAGGATTCGATCCCCGCGATCGGCCCCCAAAACTTGTGCAGTGGAAAGTCGGCCAACGTCTCACGGAGCGCAGCATAGAGCGGCTCAGGATTCGTGTGGCACCACATCGTCTCGGTGCCGTCGGGATTGTGTTTCGGCGCAGGCAGGCAGACGAGGTCGGCGGTTGCATGCTTCGACTGCAGCAGAAACCAAGCCGCGGTTCGCATTTCTGGCCGGGCCGACTTGAGCCGATCCCAGATTCGCTGGCTTCGGTGCACACCATCGGGACTGATCCACATCTCAAGATGGTGCGTGCCGCGATCATAGACGCCATTGGCGACGATGCCGTGGCCGGCAGGTGGAGTGCCTGTCGTGAGCGTGGCTTGCACTGCGCAGGTCACGGCCGGGAACCCAGGATCGAGCGGGACACAGTCGCCGACGGCCGCCAGCGCTCGCAGGGTCGGCATTCGAGCGAGATCCTCCTGACGAAGTCCTGGAATCGAGAGCAGCAGCACGTGAACCGGGGATGACGCGGAACTCATCGGGATGACTCCTGGGAAAGCAAGGGGGCGAGGAAGGCGGCTGACTGTTGGGCGGTCTCCACCCAGCAGTGCGACTGCCGTGGCAGTTCCACGTGCAGTCCGCCTCTGTAGCCGCTGGCGGCGATGACGGCGAGGATCGGAGGGAAGTCGATGTCGCCACGCCCGAGTGGCAGGTGCTCGTGGCGACAGGAGAGCATATCGTCGATGTGGACATTGACGATCCGGTCGGCCCACGGCCGGAGCCTCTCGTCCAGGGGCCTCTCGCCCATGCACTCCAGGTGCCCACTGTCGATGGTCAGCCGCAGGTGATCAGGCCCGCCACACCGCTCCACCAGCCGCCCGTAGCGGGCGAGCGTATCGATCGCCATACCTGGCTCCGGCTCGAATCCCAGCGGGATGCCCCGAACCGCGGCATGGTCGAGCACGGGAGCCAAGCTGCCGATGAGGCGGTCCCAGATCGCCTCATCGTCGGCCGCGTCCCGGACCACGCCCGACCAAAGCGAGACGCACGTCGCCCGCAACTCGACGGCGATGTCGATTGCACGACAGAGGAAATCGGTCCGCCGACTCCGGGCCGCGGGGTCGGCCGTGACGAGCGTGGGCTCGTGCTTGTGCACGGGGTCGAGCAGGTGGCGGCCACCGGTTTCGATCACACAGGCCATGCGGGAGGCGTCCACGGCCGCCCGCCAGCGATGAATCCGTGCGGACAGATCGGCGGCAAACGGGTCGATGGTGTGGTGGTCGAGCGTGATCGCAAGCGACCGGTAGCCAAGGTCGTGCAGCAGGGGAATCGCGTCGAGCGGATCGACGTCGCCGATGCTGTTGGTGCCGTAGCCGAGCAGCATGGTGGTGGGGACTTTGGATGCGGGAAGGATGGTGTTCAGCGACGCTTCAGGTGGGGCTCACGAACCGGCGTCCCACGAGGAACGGGACCAACAGCAGGAGCACGACGATCGACCACGGCTCGCCGCAGGGAGCCAGCACCAAGACGGCGTCGAGCGTGATGATGGCCATGATCGCATTACCCACCGCCTGCTGCACGCGGCCGCTCGCGGGATCGAAGATGCCCAGCACCGCCCGCAGCAGAATCGACGCGGTCAGCATGCCCCAGAGCAGCAGCCAGTTCGATAGCTTCGTCTCCGTGAGCCAGGCACCGACACCGCCGGCGCGAGCCGCTAGCCAGGGAAAGAGCCCTGCCGTTGCCAGCCCGACGAGCATGATGGCCACGCCTGCCGCCAGCCTGCCGGAGCGGCTCTCCTCTGCCTCGTCACGGGCGTAGACCGTGATGCCCATGACGTAGACACCCATACCGACCGGGAGCAGCCACTCATACGGCGCATGTGGCCCGCCGGCGGCGGTCATCCCCAGCAGCCAGTTGAAGGCCCGGCAGCTGCCCATCACGGCCGGCCCCAGGCTCGTGGACTTGGCGTGACGGTTGTAGATCCAGACCGCGGCGGTAAGGAGAGCGCCCACGAGCGCTGGCCAGGGATTCTGTGCCGCAAACGCAGTCGCACAGGCTGCAACACTGCCTATCGCCATCAGGACGTTGCCGACGGCGACCGCCGATCGCACGCTGATCCGGCCGCTCGGCAGCGGCCGCTCGGGCCGCTCCTCGCGGTCGATCGCCAGGTCGAAGACGTCGTTGAGCACCATGCCCGCGGCGTAGAAGCCCAGCGACGCGAGGATTGCCCACCACAGGGCCGGCGCCGGCCAATCGATCGTTCGGGACTGCGACACGATCAAAAAGCCCGCCAGCACATCGGCCACCGCCGTGGCATGGTTCGGCAGCCGCAGGAGCCGGACCCAGGCGAGCAAGGTTTGGAGCATGGGCAGGTCCGGTGGTGGTCGTGTCAGGAGATGGTCACGGCCGCTGCGGCAGCCTGTGCCAGCAGATACGCCCGGGCCGCCCTGGCTGCCTCGTCGGGCTGGTTGCGGTAGGGATAGAGTTCCACCGTGATCCACATGTCTGGCGTGTGCGTGGCGATCGCCTGGAACACGCCGGCGAAGTCGATCGCGCCCTCCCCGGGCACGAGATGGTGGTGCACGCGGGTGGCCGCGATGTCCTCGAAGTGGTAATGACGGGTGTGCTCCTTCATGCGGGGCACCCACTCGGCCGGATCCTCGCTCACGCAATAGGCGTGGCCGATGTCGAAGTTGAGGCCCAGCGACGGATGATCGACCCGCTCGGCAAACTCCAGGTATTGCTCGAACTTTTCGATCAGCAGGCCCGGCTCCGGCTCGATCAGGAGCGTCACGCCGTATTCGGCGGCCACGTCGAGGCAGGGCATGATCTCGTCATAAAAAATATCGGTCGCGGCCGCGCGGCTCTGGCCCTCCGCCAGTTCGCCGCCGGGCTCGGTGGAGATCGCCGGCGCGCCGAGTTCCGCGGCCAGCCGCAGAGCCCGCTTCGTGTGTTCGCGGCGAATGGCCCGGTAGTGCCGATCGGGGTCGGTCCAGCCTGGGTGCCAGTAGGGCTGCCTCGGATCGGCGATCGCGTTCATCATGAAGGCGTTGATGTTGGAGATCGCGAGGTTGTTTTCCCGAAGGGCGGTCCGGATCGCCTCCTTCTGCACCGGCAGAAGACCGGCAGGCCACGCATGCGGCACGTCGGCCAGCAGTTCGATGCCCCGGTAGCCGAATCCGGCGATCCGCTGGATCGCCTGCTCGACGGGCACGTCAAGATAGGCGTTGGAACTGAAGGCGAGTTGCAGCGGCATGAGATTCTTTCTCTCCGGGTGAACCAGAGAGTTTAGTCGCACAGATTGGCGTGAATAGGGGCTGAACACCGGGTGGCTACGCAAGCGGTTCGGGGCTGCACATGCCCCGTCGCCGGACGTTCGCTACGGCATCCTGCCTTCGCTCACTCGATGCTGACTGCGCTCCGGCTGGCGGCTTTCGCGCCGTCGCCGCCGTCCCGGCGTCGGCTCCGGCTTACGGGAGCCGTGCAGAGCACGGCTCCCAATCTCTTGCCTGCGCTGGTCAGCAACGCCGGCTCTCGGGACACGGCCAGCCCCTCACGGATTCATTGGGATTCCATAAAAGCCCCCGGCGGAAGCCGGGGGACTCCGGGTTTGAATGCCGTCCAACGTGCC
>CANFQO010000073.1 GCA_947449135.1 Planctomycetaceae bacterium
GAATCGCCGCACGAGGATGCCGATCGAACCGCCCTCGGCCGCCGCGGCAGGGCCGGTGGTATCGAGAATCACGCGGCGGGCCCGGCGGCCTGGCTTCTCGGGGGCGGTCATGGGTGCATCCGCGGCTTACGGATCGTAGCCAAGGTTCGGCGACAGCCACCGCTCGACATCGGCCACCGCCATGCCCTTGCGGGCCGCGTATGACTCCACCTGGTCGCGGGTGATGCGGTCCACTGCGAAGTATCGGCTGTCCGGGTGGCCGAAGTAGAGTCCGCTCACGCTGGCCGCCGGAAACATCGCAAAGCTCTCAGTCAGGGTCATGCCGGCGGCATTGCCGGCGTCGAGCCACTGAAAGATCGCCTGTTTTTCCGTGTGATCCGGGCAGGCCGGATACCCCGGTGCCGGCCGGATGCCCCGGTATTTCTCCTCGATCAGGTCGTCGGTCGAGAGAGACTCGTCTCGGCCATAGCCCCATTCCCGACGGACCTTCGCGTGCAGCCATTCGGCACAGGCCTCGGCCAGCCGATCGGCCAGTGCCTTCACCAGAATCGACGAATAGTCGTCGTGTTCACGGTCGTACCGTGCGCAGAGTTCGTCGCAGCCATGCCCCGTGGTGCAGGCAAACGCGCCGATGTAGTCCTTGCGTCCGCTCTCCAGTGGCGCGACGAAGTCAGCGAGCGCATGGAAAGCCTCCTGCCCCTTCCGCTCCCATTGCTGCCGCAGCGTGTGCACGCGGCCAAGTTCGCTCTGCCTCGCATCGTCTGTAAAGAGTGCGATGTCGTCGCCGACCGAGTTGGCCGGGAAAAATCCGTAGACAGCCCGAGACACCAGCGCGTTGTCCCGAATGATCATGTCGAGCAGTTGCTGCGCGTCGTCAAAGAGTTTTTTGGCCTCGGTGCCAACCACAGGATCGGTGAAGATGGCCGGATACTTCCCCTTCAGCTCCCATGACATGAAGAATGGCGACCAGTCGATGAAGGGCACCAGTTCGGCCAGCGGCACGCTCTCGATCTGCCGCACGCCGACGAATTCGGGCGTGTCGATGGTGGTGGTCGCCCAGTCGGTGGTCCAGCGTTTGGCGCAGGCGGTCTCGTAGGGAACCAGTTTCGTCTGCTGCCGCTGTTTGAAGTTTTCGACATCGCGTTTCTGGGCCTCGCGGTTGGCCAGTGCAAACGCCGTGCGGGAATTCGGATTGAGGAGTTTTTCCACGACGCCGGCGGCCCGCGAGGCGTCGGTGACGTGAATCACATCGCCGGTGTACTTGGGAGCGATCTTCACCGCCGTGTGCCGGGCCGATGTGGTGGCGCCGCCGATCAGGAGGGGCAGTTTCAGACCCTCGTGCTCGAACTCCTGAGCCACCTGCACCATCTCGTCGAGGCTTGGCGTGATCAGACCGCTCAGGCCCACGATGTCGACCTGCTGGGACTTCGCCTCCTCGATGATCTTCGTGCAGGGCACCATCACGCCCAGGTCGATCACCTCGTAGCCGTTGCAGCCCAGCACCACGCCCACGATGTTCTTGCCGATGTCGTGGACGTCGCCCTTGACCGTGGCCATCAGCACGCGGCCGCGTTTGGCCGCCGCCGCGCCCTGCGCCTTCCGCTCCTCCTCCATGTAGGGCAAGAGATGGTTGACCGCCCGTTTCATGACGCGGGCGCTCTTCACGACCTGCGGCAGGAACATCTTCCCCTCGCCGAACAGGTCGCCCACCGTCTGCATGCCCCGCATCAGCGGGCCTTCGATGATCTCCAGGCTCGTCGCATATTGTTTTCTGGCGTCCTCGACGTCTTCTTCCACATGGTCGGCCATGCCCTTCACAAGGGCGTGTGCGAGTCGGCCTTCGACATCGAGACTCCGCCAGGCATCGGCCTTCGCCGTGTCGGCGGGATCGCGTTTCTTGACCGTTTCGGCGTATTCGATGAGCCGGTCGGTGGCATCGGGGCGGCGGTCGAAGAGCACGTCCTCGATCCGTTCCAGAAGATCCTTGTCGATGTCCTGATAGACGGCCAGTTGGCCCGCGTTGACGATGCCCATGTCCATGCCTGCCTGGATGGCATGGTAGAGAAACGCAGAATGCATCGCCTCGCGGACCGTCTCGTTGCCGCGGAAGGAGAAGGAGATGTTGCTGACACCGCCCGACACCTTCACCAGCGGCATGGCCTGCTTGATCCGCCGCGTCGCCTCGATGAAGTTGAGGGCATAGCGGTTGTGTTCCTCGATGCCGGTGGCCACGGTGAGGATGTTGGGGTCGAAGATGATGTCCTCAGGCAGAAAGCCAGCCTTCTCCGTGAGGAGGTTGTAGGCCCGCTGGCAGATGGACACGCGGCGTTCGACGTCGGTCGCCTGCCCCTCCTCGTCGAAGGCCATGACGACGACGGCGGCACCGTAGCGGTGGATTGTTCGTGCGTGACGCAGGAACGTCTCCTCACCCTCTTTGAGGCTGATGGAGTTGACGATGCCCTTCCCCTGGATGCACTTGAGCCCAGCCTCGAGCACCTCGAACCGTGAGCTGTCGACCATCACAGGCACGCGGGCGACATCCGGCTCGCTGGAGAGGAGCGTGAGGAACTTCGTCATCACGGCTGGGCCGTCGAGCATGCCCTCGTCGACGTTGACGTCGATGATGTTGGCACCGTTCTCGACCTGCTGCCGGGCGACGCTCAGGGCCTCCTCGTACCGTTCCTCCTTGATCAGCCGGGCGAAGGCTCGTGAGCCGGTGACATTGGTCCGTTCGCCGATCACCGTGAAGCTGCTTTCCGGCCTGATTTCGAGCATTTCAAGGCCCGAATAGCGGCTCCGTCGCTCAGGTGTTGCGGGTTTCCGTGGCGGATACTTCGCGACTTCCTCGGCGATGGCCTTGATGTGGGCCGGCGTCGTGCCGCAGCAGCCGCCGATGATGTTGAGCCAGCCCTCCTTCGCGAATTCGCCCAGCACGGCGGCCATCGCCTCGGGTGTCTCGTCGAAGCCGCCGAGCGCATTGGGAAGGCCGGCGTTTGGATAGCAGCTCACCAGCCGGGGCGTGATTTTCGAAAGGTCGGCCACGTGGGTCCGCAGCTTTTCAGGGCCGAGCGCACAGTTGATGCCGACGCTGATCAGGTCGACGTGGGCGAGGCTCGTCCAGCAGGCCTCGACGGTCTGGGCCGACAGCGTGCGGCCTCCCTCGAAGACGGTGAACGACGCCATCACCGGCAGCCGGACGCCCGTGTCACTGAACACCTGCTCGATGGCATAGAGGCAGCTCTTGAGCACGAGCGTGTCGAAGGCGGTCTCTGCCAGGAGCAGATCGACGCCACCCTCAATGAGCGCCTCGATCTGTTCCCGGTAGGTGGCCACCATCTGGTCGAACGTGACATCCCGGTGGCCGGGATCGGCGACGTTGCCGGCGATCGAGAGTTGCTTGTTGGTGGGGCCGATCGAGCCGGCCACGAACCGCGGCCGATCGGGGGTCTTGGCGGTTGCGGCGTCGGCCGCCTCGCGGGCCAAGCGGGCCGCCGCGAGGTTCATTTCGCGGGTGCGGTCGGCCAGGCCGAAGTCTGCCAGGGCCAGGCTTGTGGCCCCGAAGGTGTTGGTTTCGACGATGTCGGAGCCAGCCTCGAGATAGGCTGCGTGAATGCCCCGGATGGCGTCCCCTTGGGAGAGCACGAGCACGTCGATGCAGTTCTTCAGATCCTTGGGATGGTCGCGGAACGGCGTGCCCCGAAATCCCTGTTCGTCGAGCCCCAGGGCATGCACCATCGTTCCCATCGCACCGTCGAGGACGGCAATACGGTTGGCCAGCAGGGAGTGAAGCGAATCGATTCGGGACTTCGGAGAGGGGGGCATCAGGTCTCTTGTCGCTAGGTGGTTTTAGGCGGGAACATGGCTGGCAGGGCACGAACCCTCCATTATCGGCATATTCTTCCCAGGCGGAGAATACTTGCTCGTGGATGATAGACGAATAGGTGAGCGGGGCGCATTGGGAAGGACTGCGGCGGGGACGGTCTGGCAAAACGGGCCGCACCGGGGGCTGCGTCCGGCGGCGGGGTGAGCCGTTCAAGGGGCGTGGACTGCGGCGACGATCTCTCCACGGGGTATCCGTGTCGGGGGCATTGCGGGCGTTATTCCATGGATGTTCTCGCCTGCATTCCAGAGCTTCCGTGCCCGATTGCAGCCATGGGGCCGGCTGCGGTTCCGGAGGCCCCGTGCCTGACTTCGGTGACCTTACCAGCCAGCTCGCCGCCAGAGCCTGCGGTCGAGTGTGGTCAGGTTCCTGCCGTCTCTCCAGCCCCTGCCCCGCGCCGTGGCTCGGGCCGTCAGTCACCGACCACACGATTTTTCTCCCCCTCCATCATCGCGCTGATGGCCTTGGCGACCGTCGTCTGGGCAGCCGCTTGGCGAAACGATCAGTTGCGGCTGGAGGCAGCCAGGCAGCAGCGGCCTGAACGGATGGCTCAAGAACTTCTGCCAACGGCTGGTGCGGACCGGAGCGTCACGCCATGACGCCTGTCGCCACCACGCTCGACGCCGTCGACCGCGCCTTTGTCTGGCGGGCGGACAAGGCTCGTCGGCAGCAGGCGGAATCGGTCGAACCAGAGGCATTGCCGGTGGCGCCCTGGCGGACAGATTCGCCGCAGGCAGAATCCAACTGGGACCACTCTCAAGACGGTGAGGCTGCCCCTGCTGCGGCTGAGAAGGTGGTGCTCTCCGCGGAGTGTTCCGAGAGCATCGCCGAAGCTTCTTCTGAGCCGGTCTTCGATCCCGATGGAGGCACGCTCGTCGACAGGCTGCTACGGGCCGTCCCTCACGCCTGGGCGAATCTGGCCCAGCGGGTCGAGGATGCCCACGGCGACGGTGCCGGGGTGATCGCCATCACCGGTGCCCGCCGGGGCGAAGGCCGCACCACGGTGGTCGAGTGTCTGGCGCGGGCACTCGTGTCCCGTGGCCGTCGCGTGAGGTGCCATGCCTCCGTCACGCCGGAACGGTCGCTGCCGGCGATCTGGCCTGGGGATTCGGAGGACTGCATCGTGTTGATCGATGCGGGGGTCTGGTTTCCCGGGGGGCCGCTCCGGAGGGCGTGGCTCGCGCGGCAGAGCATCGGCTGCCATGCCGCGATTCTCGTTCGTCGCGCCGATCAGCCGCAGTGTGCCGCCCGGGGCGCGGCGCTCGAGGCCGTCGGGCTAAAAGTTCTCGGTGAAGTGCTCACCATGGTGCCGCCCAGCACCAGTGCCATCCGCGTCTCTTGAGGGTTTGTGAGTGCTCCGTGTAGCCACCTCACCGCAGTTAGCCGTCGCAGCCCTGCAGTTCACAGGGCCGCAGGAAGCCGCCGTGGCGAAGCTCGCCTATGCTGCCGAACAGCCCGGCTCCATCGCCCTCCTCTGCGGCCCTGCCGGCGTTGGCAAGACGACTGTTCTTCGTCAGATCGCCGTCGACGGCCTGCCGCAGGAGCAGACGATCCTGATGGGTACGCCGGCTGATCTTTCCGATCCCGATGGTGTTCCTAAAAGTCGGGGCCACGGGCAGCATGACGACGGTTCCACGCAGTCGTCTGCGCCGGCGGTACTGTGCGTTGACAACGCCGATCAGGCTACTGGGGCTGATCTCGTCGATCTGGTGGGGAGATGGCGGAGGCTTCAGCCCGCGATCGTGATCGTGTTGGCTGGCGAGGGCAGGCTGCTCTCGCTGGTGGCTGGCAATGCCAGGCTCGAACAGTCGGTGCGGCTGAGGGCCACGCTGCCCGTATTCACGCTGGCCGAATCGAATCGGCTCCTCACCGCCAGGCTAGCGATGTCTGCGTCGCAGCCCGGTCACGCTGGCGATTCGCATGGCGAGGCCGTGATCCGCACGATCCATGAGATTGCCGGTGGCATCCCTGCGATCGCGTTACGGCTGGCCGACATGGCCGCCATGCTCGTCGAAGCCGATCCGGGGCACTGTCTCATCCCCGACGATATCGAGACGATTCACCGGCGGCTCTGCCTGTCCGCCGCGTGACGAGGACACCTTCTTAAGCCGATGCTTCGGCCGCCCGGGCCAGATAGGCCTGCACCGAATCGGGTGAGCCGGCCTCGGGCTGACGGCCTGGCAAGAACGGCGTGAGATCCAGTGCCGGCGTGCGGCCAGTCATCAGATCGGCGAGCAGCACGGCTGTGCCAGTCGATTGATGCAGCCCGGCGCGGAAATGCCCGGCGGCGACGAAGGCGTTGCTGCAGGCTGGCGCGGCACCGATGAAGGGAACCCCGTCGACGGAGCCCGGCCGCAGGCCTGCCCACGACTGCTCGAGCGTGGCGTCAGGCAGAGGCCCGAGCAGTTGCTGCGCGAATGCGAGCAGCCGTTCGATCGTCTGCGGCGTCGTGATCTTTTCGAAGCCCGCATCCTCGATGGTCGAGCCGACCAACAGCCGGCCGTCGGCACGCGGCACGAGATATTCGAGACCGACGTTCACCACCCGCGAGATCACCTGCTCAGGCAGTCGCAGAAGGGCGATCTGTCCACGGATCGGCCGCGTCTCGATGTGCAGGCCGAGTGATGCTGCGAGGTGGCCCGACCAGGCGCCGGCCGCCAGGCAGTAGCGGTCTGCCTGGATCGTGTCGGTCGTCGTGCTGCCGTCGGCCTGGCCGATGACAAGCCGTTCGATCCGGCCGTTGTGAACATTGATCTCGCGCACCTCGGCCGCCGACGTGATCTCCACGCCCCGCATGCGGCACGACTGATAGAGCGACTCCAGATGCCGCGGAGGACGGATCCTCATCTCATCCGAGAGCAGGAGGGCACCCACGATCCGGCCTTCGACAACGGCGGCCCGTAGAGCCGGTTCTTCCGCGGCGAGGTCGGGGCCGGTGAGCCAGTCACAGCGGGCCCCTTTGGCGAGCCAGGCGGCTTGAGCCTCACGGAGGCGAGCGATTCCCCGCTCATCTCTGGCCAGATGCAGGCCACCGCACTGCTCCAGTTCGTTGTCGACGCCCGTCTCGTCACGGAGTTCCTCAGCCCATGTCCTGTGGAGTCGATCGGAATAGGCCGTGAGCCGGTCATTCGCCGAGGCGGCGGCGAAGTCTGGTGCTGGCGGAAAAATGCCAGCTGCCGCCCAAGAGGCCGTGTCGCGGCTGGCATCGCGGGCAAGCACGCGGACGGAGAGGCCGCGGCCGGCGAGTTCACGGGCGATCGACAGGCCGATGATGCCCCCGCCGATGATGCAGCAGTCGATCATTCCGCAGTTCTATCCCGTTCCAGTTCCAGAGTATGTCAGGCGTTGGTGGCGATGTCGGGCGTGTCGGCGATGTTCACCCAGACATGCACGTGTGGCGCGCCGCGGAAGTGCCAGACGAACGACGGGCCCTCCAGCCGCCAGCAATCCCAGACACCGTCGTTGCCGAGATCGCCCTGCTTGTAAAACGCCAGCCGACAGGCATCGAGGCCTCCCTGCGTGTCGAGGCACTTTCTCGCCTCGGCCCGGTCAGCGGTGCGGAACGGTTCGAGAAGCAGTGCGAGCACGCGATCCATTTCGGCCCGCTGGTCGGCAGAAAGATCGGTCACCGCGATACCGGGCAGATTCGTGCCGCGGCCTCGGAAAGCGACCGCATTCTCGCGGGGAAGCGTGTCGACGAGGGCCTGAGACCGCTGCCGGCCATCGAGCATCCCGAACACGCCGTTGGCCGCCACGGCCTGTGACCAGAAGACGTTGCCGGGATGGTTCGGCTCCTCCGTGTCTCCGGCGGCATCGTGGCCATAGAAGATCGGTCCGCCAAAGGCGACATGCTCGGCTGAGTCACCATCGCACCGCAGCGTCATGTGCCGGCCGGTGAGCAGAAACTGAAACTGGCCGGAGCCGGGCTCGCCGATCAGCGCGATCGACTGGCTGTGCCCGAATCCGCCCGTGTCGTCCTCGAGCTGCTTGTCGAACCTGGCATGCCATTCCGGGGCGATCAGCTGCTCGAAGATGTCGCGAATCAGCCGCTTCTGCTCGCCGGTGAAGAAACTGCCCGCCACGTCGGGTTCGGTGGCGTTCCAATTGTTCGCCACCCGCGTGCGGAGCAGGCCGAATTTCGGGTGCACATGATCCCAAGGAAAACAGACCTTTTCCCGTTGCTGCGGCGAGAGCGAGGCGTGCAGCAGGCCGGCGAGCGTCTCGGACGATTTCTGCGCGACGGCGGTGGCAGCGGGCTCGTCGCCGAAGAGATGGCCGGAGCCGGCGGGAAGCGAGAGGGCTGCCGCGGCGGCGCCCGCGCTGCCGGCGAGGAAATGACGACGCGACAGGGAATGGATTGGCGTTCGCATGACGGCACCTCCGGAGTGAAAAACCTTGTCAAAGCCTACGGCATCGCCGCCGGTGGTGCCACTGACACTCGGGACAGAAAAACGTCGATCGCTGTGTCTGCACGATTCGCCGGATGGCCATGCCGCACTGTCGACAGGGTTCTCCCTCGTGGCCGTAGACACGGTGCTGCAACTGGAATTGCCCGGAGCGGTTGTCGGCCGTCTTGTAGGTCTCGTCAGTGATTGTCGAGCCCTCCATGCGGACCGCCTCGGCCAGAATGCCCCGCGTCGCCGCGGCGATCTGTTCCCAGCGGGCAAGAGAGATGCGGGAGCATGGCACGCGTGGATCGATGGCCGCCGCGAAGAGGATCTCCGCGGCATAGATGTTGCCGATGCCCGCTACGGCCTGTTGGTCGAGCAGAGCGACCTTCACCGCGCGGCGAGACTGCCCCAGCCGTTCGTGAAGTTCGTCGCCCGTGACAACGAGCCCATCGGGGCCAAGCCTGTCGGGGCCGCAGGCGGCGGTGAGGCCGCGTTCGTCGAGCAGCCGGATCGTGCCCAGCCCCCGGCGATCCCAGAAGAGGAGGCGGGGGTGCTGTCGCGACTCGAGAGAGATCTCCATCCGCAGGTGCGTCTGCGTCGGTGGATCGGCCACGAGCATCAGCCCCGTCATCCGCGGTTCGATCACCAGCCACTCGCGGCCAACCCGCTCACGCTCGTCCAGTTCGATCGCCACCCGCTTGCCAAACCGGTGCACTGCCGCGAGCATCCGACCGACCAGCCGCTGCTGCATCGTTTCGGCCGCAGGCTGCATCGAGAGCGGCCGGACCGTGTCGCGTGGAAACACAACGCTCTCGATTCGCAGACCGGCCAGGTGCGCGATTCCGCGGCGCATCGTCTCGACTTCGGGCAGTTCGGGCATATTTCACCAGAGGTTCGATGGTAGCAGTGCCGGGGCAGGCTACAATCAAGGCCGCTCCGAGTCGTCCGACGCCCCTCACAGCCACGGCCACGATCATGACACCAGCGACCACGACCACCGCGCCGCCCCTTTCGCAGGTGCCTCTCTCTCAGGTGCCAGACGCCTTGGGACGTTTCGGCCGGTTTGGCGGCCGGTATGTGCCCGAGACGCTTTCCGCGGCACTCGAGCAGCTTGAGCAGGCCTACAACGAGGCCATCGCCGATCCCGCGTTCACGGCAGAGCTCGACGGCCTGCTGGGGGCGTTCGTCGGCCGGCCCACCCCCCTGCTCTTCGCCAAGCGGCTCACCGAGCTCGCCGGCGGCGCCCAGATCTACTTCAAGCGCGAGGACCTGAGCCACACCGGCGCCCACAAGATCAACAACACCCTTGGTCAGGGGCTGCTCGCCCTCCGCATGGGCAAGCGACGGATCATCGCCGAGACCGGCGCCGGCCAGCACGGCGTGGCCACGGCGACGGCCTGTGCCCGCTTCGGACTCGATTGCGTCGTCTATATGGGAGCCGAGGACGTGCGGCGGCAGGCACCCAACGTCCGCAACATGCGGTTCATGGGGGCGGAGGTGCGGCCGGTGGAGAGTGGCTCCCGCACGCTCCGTGACGCGATCAACGAGGCAATGCGCGACTGGATGGGATCGGTCGAGACCACCCACTACATCATCGGCTCGGTCGTTGGCCCGCATCCCTTTCCGCGGATCGTCCGCGACTTCCAGTCGGTGATCGGCCGGGAGACGGTGGAACAATGCCGCCGGCAACTCGGCCGCCTGCCCGACACGGTGGTGGCCTGCGTGGGGGGCGGCAGCAATGCCGCCGGGATGTTTTATCCCTTCGTCGATCACCGCGACGTGCGGCTCGTGGGGGTCGAGGCAGGCGGACGTTCCGGCAAGCCGGGCGACCATGCGGCCAGCCTCAGCTACGGCAGTCCCGGCATTCTCCACGGCAGCCTGAGCTACGTGCTGCAGGACGCCGACGGCCAGACATCCGACGTGCATTCCGTGTCGGCCGGTCTCGACTATCCGGGCGTGGGCCCCGAGCACAGCTATTGGCGGGATGCTGGCCGGGTGGAATACACGAGCGTGACCGACACCGAGGCGCTCGATGCCTTCGACCTCGTGGCGCAGCGGGAGGGAATCCTGCCGGCGCTCGAGACATCGCATGCCCTGGCCTGGGCCGTTCAGGAGGCGGGGCGGCGGCCGCCGGAGGAGATTCTCGTCGTCTGTCTGTCGGGCCGTGGCGACAAGGATGCCGCCGAGATCGCCCGGCTACGGGGGCTGTCGGCTGACGGCACAGCGGCCCCGGCCTGACGGTCTGAACGAGCGTGTCGGGAGTAGGTTGTCGTTGATTGAATAATGTTCGAGTCACCGAGTGAGCCACCAGGAATCGTTCCATGCCGGTCAGTTCCGCGGAAGCCAGTCCTTCGAAAGTGTCCGTCCTCGCGGACGTGTTCACGACGCTCAAAACACAGGGACGCGCCGCACTGGCACCGTTCGTGACGGCCGGCGATCCCGACATCGAGACGACGCTTGCCGTGCTCGAGTCGCTCGATCGGGCCGGGGCCTCGCTCTGTGAACTGGGCGTGCCCTACAGCGACCCGATCGCCGACGGGCCTGTGATCCAGTCTTCCTATACGCGCGCTCTGGCCGCCGGCTTCACGCTCGAGCGGCTGTTTGAACTCTCCCGGCAAGCGACGCAGCGGGTGAAGATGCCGATCCTTGCGATGGCGAGCTACTCGCTGATCTATCGCCGCGGCATTGACCGCTTCGTGGCTGATGCGAAGGCAGCGGGGCTGACGGGATTCGTGGTGCCCGACCTGCCGATCGAGGAATCGGACCAACTCGATGCGGCCTGCCGGCAGGCGGGCCTGGCGCTTGTGCGACTTGTCACGCCCACAACGCCGCCGGAGCGGGCCGAGGCGATTGCCCGGAAATCGACAGGCTTTCTTTACTGCGTGTCGGTAGCCGGAGTGACGGGGGCCCGCACGGAACTGCCCGACGGGCTGATCGAGCGGGTGAAGTGGCTGCGGACGAAGACCGACGTGCCAATCCTCGTGGGCTTCGGGATTTCGAGCCCTGAGCAGGCACATGCCGTGGCCGAGGTGGCCGATGGGGTGATCGTCGGCTCAGCTGTGGTCCGCCACCTGGCCGAGGCGGCGAGCCAGCCCCGCGAAGCCTTTCTGCACGGGCTCGAAGGCTACGTCGGCAAACTCGCCGCAGCGACGGCACGTTAGCAGGCGTTGTCTCTCGTGAGGCAGGAGTCCGCCGTCTTCTTACTTGGCGTCGGGCTTGGGGTCGAGCGGCCGGATCTTGATGTTTCGGAATGACACCAGATCGCCGTGATCCTGGAGCGAAAGGTGGCCCTTGGTCGCCTTGCCGAAGGCTGGCATGGTTGAAAACTTGCTCTTGCCGACCCGCTCGTTCCAGTCGTCGCTGCCCTTCACGAACGAGTAATACTTCACGCCGTTCATGGAGGTTTCGCAGGCGGTCGGCGTGATCAGCACCCGGAGTGTGTTCCACTCGCCGGCCGGTTTGGTGGCATCGGCTTCGGGCTTGTAGAGCTGGTAGAGCCAGCCGGCCTTCTGCGGATCATGGCCGGCGACGTTGTCTTGAATCTGGATTTCCGGTCCCGACTGCCAGGGCTTGGGATTCTCTTCGGTGACGTGAAACATCAGCCCGCTGTTGCCTTCGGGGGAAATCTTGTAGTCGAGCATCACCTCAAACGCCCCATATTCATCGGCTGTGATGATGTCGCCGGCCCCCTTCTCCACCCGGCGGAGTTCGCCATCGACCACCTGCCAGCCGGGGCTCACATCATCCTTCTTGTAGTTCCGCCAGCCGGCGGTGCTCTTGCCGTCGAAGAGCAGCTTCCAGCCCTGCTGCACCTCGGTGGCGGAAAGCGTGTTGGGCGCTTCAGCCATGAGGCGTGCCATCGGCATCAGGCTGAGAGCGACAAGCGGGAGCAGGTAGCGGCAGGCGAGGCGGGCGTGCATCAGAACATCTCCAAGAAATGGCTGGGGGGGAAGAATGGCGAGCGGGGAACGGCCCCAAAACCGAAATTCTACGGCACGTTTCGGCATACGGATACCCAGGGGCGGCGCATTGGCCACATGCCCGAGGGGGGGACGCAAAACCCTTGTTTTGACCAATTCTTTGACTCTTTGGAGTGTTTGGATAGGGTAGAGGATCAGTTCTAAACCGCCTGCGTGCCGACGGAATGGCACCTCACCGAACCCTCATCGGTGTCTGCCATGATCTCCACGACGGTCGAACTGCGTATCCATCCAGTCAATTCTGCGGAATCAATGAGCATCTTTGGCCTCTACCCACCGACGCATCGTCCTCACCTTGAGGGCGGCCGTCTCGCCGCACGCCTGCGGCTGAGAACAATCGGCGGGCTGTTGGTCGCGGCCCTGTCGCTGGCCCTGTCGCGGCCTGTCGAGGCGGCGACCTTCACGTGGACCGGCTCATCGAATGCCAGCACGTGGAGCGACACCCAACAGCAGTTCGTTTTTCCATTCAACACGGTTTCCAACTGGAGCGGAAACAGCGTCCCCACGACCTCGTCAACGAACGCCTACGTTTTTGCCGGCTCGACGCGGACGACCAACACCAATGACATCGCCAACCTGACCGCCACGAGCATGACGTTCGCGAGCGGTGCCAGCGCGTTCACCATTTCTGGCAGTTCGATCACGCTGCGAGGGGTCGTCTCGAATAGCTCGACGAACCTGCAGACGATCAACCTCAATCTGATCCTCGGCACGAGTGGCACGTTCGACGCTGCCTCCGGTGACATCCTTGTGGGTGGCACCATCTCAGGAGCGAACACCCTCACGAAGATTGGGGTGAACGACCTGACCTTCACGGCCGCCAACACCTATTCCGGCGCCACGACGATCTCTGCTGGCTCGATCATCATCGGCAACGGCAGCACGACCGGTGACATTGGCACGGGCGATGTCGTCAACAACGCCACCCTTTCGATCAATCGCAGCAATGCCTACACGCTCGACAACACCATCTCTGGCACCGGTCTGCTGAGCTTCATTGGCTCGGGCACGACCACGCTCTCCGGCTCCAATACCTACAGCGGCGGCACGCTGATCTCGGCCGGCCGACTCCTGCTCACGAGTACCAACGCTCTTGGCAGCGGCAGCGGGCCGCTTGCGGTCAATGGCGGCACGCTCGACCTCGCAGGACGGTCGTTCACGATCGGAGCTTTGAGCGGCTCTTCAGGCGGCGTGATCACGTCGGGTTCCGCGGGCTCCATCACGCTCACCTCCAACGCCTCGACCAACTCGACCTACGGGGGTGCGATCCTCAACGGCTCCGGCACGATCGCCCTCACGAAGACGGGGGCCGGCACGCTCACACTCTCGGGCACGGGCAACTACACCGGTGCCACGACGGTGAGCCAGGGTGCGATCAATCTTCAAAACGCCCTCGCACTCGGCGGCACGGCCGGATCGACGACCGTGTCGAGCGGTGCGGCCCTGCAACTCCAAAACAACATTACGGTTACCGGCGAGGCCCTCTCGCTCTCCGGCTCGGGTGTGAACAATGACGGTGCCCTGCGAAACATCAGTGGCACCAACACCTACGCCGGCGTCGTCACGCTCGGTTCCTCAAGTCGGATCAATTCCGACGCCGGCCTGCTCACGCTCAACACTGGCACGATCACGGGTTCTGGGTTTGGCCTCTCGGTGGGAGGTGCCGGCGACACGACGATCAGTAGCATCATCGGTACAGGCACTGGATCGCTCACGAAAGACGGTACTGGCACGCTGACGCTCACGGCGGCCAACACCTACACCGGTGCAACGACCGTCACCGCTGGTGAATTGAACGTCCAAAACTCGCTCGCCCTTGGTGGCACAACGGCTGGCACGACGGTGGCTGCTGGCGGTGCGTTGCAGTTGCAAAACGGCATCACGGTGACGGGCGAGGCCCTTTCGCTCTCCGGTTCGGGTGTGAACAACGACGGTGCGTTGCGAAACATCAGCGGGAACAATACCTACGCCGGCGCAGTCACGTTGGGCTCGGCGAGCCGGATCAATTCCGACGCCGGCCTGCTCACACTGAGCACTGGCACGATCACGGGGGCTGGGCTTGGCCTCTCGGTGGGCGGTGCTGGCAACACAACGATCAGCAGCATCATCGGCACCGGAACCGGATCGCTCACGAAGGACGGCGCCGGCACGCTGACGCTCTCCGGCAACAACACCTACACGGGCACGACCGGGATCCTCTCCGGCACGGTCTCGACCGGCAGCATTGTCGTGTCTTCAAGCGCCAGCGGTCTTGGCAACGCCTCCTCAGCGGTCACTCTTGGGAGTGGAACCAACGAGGGCACGCTCTCCTACACGGGTAACTCGGCCACCTACACCCGCGGATTCGTCCTGGGGGCCGGCGGTGGACAGTTGCTTGTGACGACAGCTGGCCAGACGCTCACGATCGGCAATTTTTACGTCACGGGCAGCAGCGGCACCTTGACGGTCGGCGGGGCTGGCAACACGACGATCTCCTCCACGCTGGCCCTCGGCACGGGCGGCCTGACGAAGGAAGGCGCCGGCACGCTGACGGTCTCTGCGAACAACACCTATACGGGTGCCACAAGCATCTCGTCGGGCACCTTGAGCGCGTCGAACATCGTCGTGGCGTCTGGGGCAAGCAACCTCGGCAACGCCACGAGCGC
>CANFQO010000074.1 GCA_947449135.1 Planctomycetaceae bacterium
CCATGTCAGACGACGCGACACAGCCAGCAGCCGCCCCCGCCGCCAAGCCCACCGCCGTGGAGCTGGCGAAGATCGCCAGCAACTATCTCGCCGGCGACATCGCCAAGGAACTGGCCGACGCCGCCCCAGGCTTCGGCAAGGCGAGCATCCAGCTGCTCAAGAACCACGGCACCTACCAGCAGGACGACCGTGAGCAACGGAAGGCCAAGGAGGGGGCCAAGAGCACTCGCGAGATCTCGTTCATGATCCGCACCTGCGTGCCCGGCGGCAAACTGACGGCCGACCAATTGCTCGCGGCGATGGACCTCGGCGACGAGGTCGGCAACGGCACGATCCGGCTCACCACGCGTCAGTCGATCCAGCACCACGGCGTGGTCAAGGGCGACCTCAAACCCTTCATGCAGCGGGTTCATGACATCCAGATGTCGACGCTCGCCGCCTGCGGCGACGTCGAGCGCAACATCATGTGCTGCCCGGCACCGATCCATAATCATCCCGTCCGCGAAGAGATGCAGGCGACTCTCGACAAGCTCGCCAAGCATCTCGCTCCGCGGACCCGTGCCTACTACGAGATCTGGCTCACCGATCCCGAGACGGGCGAGAAAACGCTCGCGGGGGGCACGTCGGGCGACAAGGACGTGGAACCTATCTATGGCCCCACGTATCTGCCGCGGAAGTTTAAGACGGCCTTCGCGCTGCCCGAGGACAACTGCACCGACATCTATGCCAACGATCTCGGCTTCCTCGTCGTCCACGAGCACGGAAAGATTCTGGGCTACAACGTGCTCGCCGGTGGTGGCATGGGCGTGACGCCGAGCGCCGCCAAGACCTTTCCCGCGCTCGCCAAGCGGCTCGGCTTCGTGCCCCCGGAGGACGTGCTGGCGATCGCCGAGGCGATCGTGAAGGTGCAGCGCGACTTCGGCAATCGTTCCGACCGGAAGGTGGCCCGGCTCAAGTACACGATCCACACCATGGGCCTCGAGGCCTTCCGCGCGAAGGTCGAGGAATACTTCGGCAAGCCGCTGGCCCCCTGCCATCCGGCCGACGTCCATGGCTTCGACGATCACATCGGCTGGTTCGAGCAGGGCGACGGAAAGTTTTTCTACGGATTCAACGTCGAAAACGGGCGGATCCACGACACCGGCGACCTTCGGCTCAAGACCGCGGTGCGGCGGATTCTTCGTGACATCAAGCCGGGCGTGCGGATCACGGCTCACCAGAGCCTGCTGTTCACCGATCTTTCAATCACCGACCGGGAGCGAATCGCCCAGATCCTTCACGACCATGGCGTGAAGACCTCGGAAGAGATCTCGACACTGCGACGTTGGAGCATGGCCTGCGTGGCTCTGCCTACCTGTGGCCTCGCCGTTGCCGAGAGCGAGCGGGTGCTGCCCGGGCTCATCGATTCGCTCGAGCCGGAGGTAGCCAAGCTCGGCCTCTCGCACGACGCCTTCACCGTCCGCATGACCGGCTGCCCGAATGCCTGTGCCCGGCCCTACAACTCCGACATCGGGATCGTGGGCCGCACGCTTGGAAAGTACACGATCTTTCTCGGCGGTCGGCTGCTCGGCGATCGGCTTAACACGCAGTACAAGGACGTTGTCCCCTTCGAGCAACTCTCCCACGAGATCACGGCCGTGCTCGCCTGCTACAAGGCAGAGCGGCATGCCGGCGAGACGCTGGGCGACTTCTGCCACCGCAAGGGCGTGGACGGCGTGCGGACATGGGCCGACGAGTGGCTGGCCGGCGCCCGCGGCGCGTGACCTGTTCACGCCAGGCTCGGCCATGGTGGCCCAGTCGTTGGGAGTGACCGCCAGTTGAATCAAAGCCCCCGGCGGAAGCCGGGGGACACCGCGTAGGCGTTGGATCCCGGTTGCCACTTCGATCGGCTGCTGGGTGTCGGGCCGCGGGTGTCTGGGAACCTGGGCGGTAGTCGTGCCCGGTGTCCCGTCGCTTCCGCTCCGGGCTTTTATTCAAGCGACGCGCCGCCTTGATCGGTCGCGTCACCCGCCACCAAAAGCACCGGCTTGTCGTCTGCCAATCGTCCTACGCTGGAAGGTCGTCCCACATCGGGCACCAGAGAGGCGTCCGCGGGAAGAGCTGCATCGCCAGCTTCTCGGCCACCTGCGTCGATGCCTGCAGCCGACCTGCTGCCGCCGCCTCGATCGGATCGGACTGACCCAACAGCAGCCGGGCGAGTTCTTCGTCGGAGAGCGTGAGGTAACTGCGGCCCGATCGCCCTGGATGCACGGCCGCCTTGCCGTCGGTGGTGACGATGATCGATCCCCGGAAGCCCGGGGCATCGAGGCCGAGTTCGACCGTTTCCCGAATCCCTGCGGCAGTCACCCGGGCGGCCACCGCCGGCGCCGCCGCGGTGAGCACGTCGAGCGGCTTGAAGACCTTCGCGACGATCATCCGGTCGTTGGCCGACACGAGGCTCTCGCCGCCAGCCACCGCTTGATGGAGCGGATCAGCGGTGCTCGACTCGTAGACGATCTCCTGGCGATCGTTCTCAATCGCCTCGGCACAGACCCGGGCGAGAATCTCCCGCTCGAGGCCCGGAAACTCTGGGTCGGCGAAAAGTTCCATGACGCGATTACCCGACTGCACGCAGTAGCCCACGATGCGGGCCGTCGTTTCGTGCAGGTCGTAGCGGTCCTGTCCCATCAGCGCGACCAGGATCGAATCAAATGCACCACGGCTCACCAGCCAGCGAGAATAGGCCTCGCTGCGGTCGAGCGGCCCCACGAAGCGAGCGGCATTCTGCGTGTAGATCCGCAGGATCGCGGGTAGCTCCACATGCCGCCACTGCCGCATCGTCACAGGCTCACCCTCGCGCTTGGGTCCTTCGAGCAGCCGTGACAGGATTGTGGTCGGACGGCCCGGTGTCGCGCAGTCGCGACCGAGCACGCTCCAGCCGAGTTCATGGAACGAGGGCGCGATCCGCGTGCGGGAAAAAGCGACTGCAGCGCCGAGCTGCCGCATACGTTCCTCGGCGGCACGCACCAGCCGCTGACCGTGACCGGCCCCACGGCATTCCGGCAGCACGGCGACACGGTCGAGCACCGCCGCCTGCACCGTGCCGTCACCAATCCTCACGCTCCGCGGCACGATCTCGACATGGCCGACGATGCGGCCGGCCAGCCGGGCAACCAGTCGATTGGCCGAATCATGCTCGGGGTGATCGACAGCTGCGTGAAACTCAGCCTTGGACGGGGGCGAAGGGAGTCCCGAGAGCAGCTGCAGGATTTCTGCCTGATCCCCCGCCCGGGCGGGAGCGACGTGGCACTCTTCCAGCATCCAGGCCGGCGGCTTGAGCCGTGAGACGGGCTGGTGCGGCAGGTGCAGAACGGCTGGTCGCTTGGTCAACGGCCGGCGGCTCACCACCGTGCCCGCTGGCCGGATCTCGACGGCATGCACGCTCATGGCATCGAGGGACGCGACGGTCGCGGCCTCATGCCCGCGGCTGGAGCTCTTGCGGCCAGCATCCTTCGGAGATGTTTGGCGAGATGACGTGCGGGGCGTCTTCAGCGATTTCGACTTGGGGCGACGCGTGGCAACGGCCGTCGACCGCGAGTTGGCGCGGGAGGATTGCCTGGGTGCTGCGCGGGAAGGACGTTTGCGAACAGCAAAGCCGGTCCGGCGAACACAGTCACTACGACAGGACGCGCTGCGAAAAGACATCGTGCCTCCTCTCCCTGGGGCGTCAGAACACCAATCCGTTGCCGTCAGGATATGCGGCGGTTCACTCGATTTCCAGTAGCAGGAATGATTTCAGCGCGTTTTCCGAAAAAAAACACCATGGATATTCCCTTGACTGCAGCACTTTGCGGGCGCGCACGGCGGCTGCCAGCGGTCCCACACGGTTGAGCATCCTGCTGCGCAAGGCCTGAGTGTGGAATGCCAGATGATCGTTCGCCGCGCGAATTTCGCGGCAGCGCCGCTTCGCCAGTGTCGGCGTGGGATGGGTGTCGATCCAGCGTTGCTTCTGTCGAATCAGTTCGCGGACCGCCTCGGGCTGAGTGTCATGCGGCGCGAGGTGGCATTCCGGATGAAACTCCAGATCGCGAATGCGGTGATGCAGATCCGCCAGTTCCGTACCAGGATCGTCGCTCGAGAATCCGGGGAAAAATTGGTCGACGGGAAGTCGCAGCGTCCCGGTAGCCACCGCATGGCGAGGCGGGTCGCAGCCGGTGAGCCGACGGACGATGTCGTCGGTGAGCAGATCATAGGCGGCACCGCCGACCCCATGGACGAAAACGTCGGCCACGATCATGCGGGCCACGAGCGTGGTGAGGATCGCGCGCGGCCGCAGCCGCAGGGCGTGTTCCTCCATGCGGGAGAGGGCGTCGACCCACCGCGACGGGGTCGTATCCGGGGAGATTGGCAGTTCAACCCGCAGCGTCTCCATGTCGGAGAGCACGAGCATGCCCGGTGTGCCCGTGTTGGCGAACACCCGACGCCGCCGCGGATCGTCACGCGACCAGATCCACCACGGCAGCTCCAGCCAAGGCGTTGACGAAGTGTCGTCGAACCGCACGGCCAGATCGGGCATCGGACGGGCTCGACCACGAATGCGGTATCGGCGACGGTGGGATGCCAGCGCCGCGTTGTAGGCCTCGTGCAACGGTGCGGCATGGGCGAGTAGCCACCCCATGAACACCATCACCGTCGGCAGGCGGACCAGTTCGCTAACGGGCAGTTCGAGTGTCTGGAGTCCCATCCGCGCCTCGAGCATGTGACGCGCCTGCGCGATCGCGAGGCCGAGCCGATGAGACTCACCGGCCCGCTCGACAACCAGCGGCCACCAACGCCTGAGGATTGCATCAGGCTCCAGTGGCTTGAGCAGACGATCGACACGGCTGCCGAACGAAGCGAAGCAGTCAGCATCGACGACGCCTCGCTCCTCCCAGGCCATCTCGGCCGCAGGAACATCAAAAGGGATCTGTTCGAGATGCGCCTCGTGGGGCGTACCCACTGGAACGCCGACGCTCGTTGACGTGCAGCGATCAGTATCGACAACGAGGTTGATCGCCGTGCCGCCGAGCCTGCGGGCGTAGGCGTCGATGGCAAAGTTCTTCAGCCAGACGCCGGGGTGGAAGAGTTCTGGCTGATGCCCACCCATCACCATCGGTCGAGCGATCCAGTCGGCCACATCGACGGGCCGATCGACGTCGCGGTAGCTGGCCGTGTATTCCGTGGCGACCGTGAGCACCTCGCGTCGCGTCGCGGCCACCAACTCCCAGAGCTTCAGGTCGCCGATCCGCGTGTCGAAGGCCGCGCGGAGCAGGCGGTTGTTGTCGACCAGCGTCTCGATCGACTGGGCCGGCGCGTCGGCCGTCGGCTCCAGCGGCGGGTCGAGGAGCCGCGCCCCCGATTCCTGCGGCGGTGCGTGGACGCGGCGGCGGGAGGGTGGCGGACCGGAGGATGAATGCATGGACTACGTGGCAGTGCCGGGTGCGGCTGCCGCGACGGCTGCTTCCGCACGATCGAGCACGCTCCGGTAGTAGGCCAGACGGGTTGCCGCGTCGTCCAGTGCGCCGCCAAAACTCCTTGCCAGATCGAGATATACCAGTGGCACGGGGAGCTCGACGATCCTCAAGGATGCCGCTGCGGCCTGGACCCACACCTCCAGCGGCATCGCATATCCGGTCTCGTGGATCCGTAATTGCTCGAGCGCGCGGCGTGTGTAGGCCTTGAAGCCGCAGAACGCATCGGTGAGGTCGAGGCCCAGGCGGCGATTGATCTCGGCGGTGATCTCGGCATTGATCCGCCGCCGCGCGGCCGGTGGCTCGCTGTCGCCTGTAAATCGCTGGAGGTACCGACTGCCGCTGACGATGTCGGTGGCCGATCCGCCGGCCGCTCTAGCCGTGGCGGCGGCGACAAAGGCCGGGATCAGTTGCGGCTCGTGCTGGCCATCGCAGTCGATCGTCACCAGTCCGTCCCATGGCCCGGCGAGTGTCTCGCGAAACGCGGTGGCCAGCGCCGCTCCATAGCCCTGATTCCGCGGATGCTGCACAACGCGGATGTCGCCCCGCTGCTCGACACGCGCCGCCAGCAGTGGCGACGTGCCGTCGGTCGAGCCGTCGTCCACGACGAGGACGTCGGGCGTGAACCGCAGCACCTCGTCCAGCACTGCAGACACATGCGCTGCTTCATTGTAGACAGGCAGGGCAGTCAGGAATCGGGGCATGAAAACCGCCATTTCCGGCAGGGGATCGACCGTCGGGCAATCCCTTCAGTGTAGCGCCGGAAAACTATGGGGCAATTTGTTTTGGTCAAAATAGGGGCCGCTCCGTTTCTGCTCGCGGGCCGCCGCCGAAACCCGATCACAGTAGCAACTGGGAACCGATGCCCCCCGGAGTCCCCCGGCTTCCGCCAGGGGCTTTTATTCAACCACAACAGCGACTCCAACGGTCACGTTACCCACGAATAAAAGCCCGGAGCGGAAGCGATGGGACATGTGCATGTGCACGTGCGGCTCATGCCAGCCATGCGAGCGGGTCGGTTTCGTCGCGGCTCGCCCAGCAGGCAAGCCCGGGCAGCGCGTCGGCCAGCCGCTCCGCAAGCACCTCCATGGAAAACCGTTCGCTGGCATGGTGTCCCACCGCGATCACCGCCAGGCCTTCGGCCCTGGCCTCGATGGCCTGATGGAGTTTGACTTCGCCGGTGAGGAAGGTTGTGCAGCCGGCCAGCCTGATGGCGGCGAGCGAGTCGCCGCCGCTGCCGCAGACGATGCCCACGCGGCCGGCCTCACGACCGCTGTCGCCCACGAGTTGTACGCCCTTCGCCCCCAGCCGATCGGTGATGTGTCGGGACAGTTGGCCCACCGACCAGCCTGCCGGCGCCGTGCCCGCCCGGCCAAAGCCGGTCAGGGCATGCAGCGTGTCGGGCTCGATCGGCGTCACATGGTCCAGCCCCAGCAGGGCGGCGAGTTGGTCGTTGATGCCACCGGCCGCCGAGTCCCAGGCGGTGTGTGAGCTCCAGATGGCGATCCCAGCGTGGATCAGTTCGAGGAGCACGCGGCCGGTGGCGGTGTCGGCGGTGATCCGCGGGACTGGCCGGAAGGGAAGGGGGTGATGCGTGACCACCAGTTCGGCCTGCTCGCGAACGGCCTCGGCTGCCACCTCGGGCGTGAGCGATAGGCAGGTCATCACGCGGGTGATCTGCGGTCGGCGGCTGCCGACCAAGAGGCCGACAGAATCCCAGTCAGCCGCCAGTCGCAAGGGCGCGATCTGTTCCAGGGCGGCCGTGACCTCTGCGAGCGTGGGCATACCGGGACAATCTCCTGGGAAGGGTGTCGCTGGCGACGTCTCTTTTGAATGCGCCGCCCCTGTGAATATGGATGCTCCAGCTGTGTATGCAAGTGTGCATGCAAGCCCGCAGCGACCGCCAGGGAAATGCGGCTGGGCCCACACTACAATTCGTCGTTCATGTGAACCGCACGCTTCAAGGATCATTTGCACGATGGACACATCCCGGCTCGCCGTCGCCACTGTTGCCCTTGCCAGCGACCTGCGGACCGCGCTCAAGCGGGCCAGGGGGCTTGGCGTTCGCGGCGTGGAGGTCGACGCGCGAGGCGGACTCGATCCCGAGCAGGTGTCGCAGACGGGCCTGCGGCAGATCCGCAAGTGGCTCGACGACGAGGGGCTCGTGGTGTCGGCCGTGGCGTTTCGCACCCGCGGCGGCTATGCCGATGCAGACCGGCTGGAGAATCGGATCGCCGCCACGAAGCGGGCCATGGAACTCGCCCACAACCTCGGTGCCTCGGTCGTGCTCAATCACCTCGGCGATGTGCCGCCACCACCAGCAGATCAGGAGTCAGAGCCCGACCCGCAGTGGCGGCTGCTCATTGATGTGTTGACCGATCTCGGCGGCTGGAGCCACCGTGTCGGTGCGACGCTCTGCGCGGAAGCGGGTCGTGCCGGGCCTGACGAACTCTTGCGGGTGATCGCCAGTCTGCCGGAGGGGGCGATCAGCTGCGACCTCGTGACCGGTGCGCTCCTGGTGCATCGTCACGATCCAGCGGAGGCCATCGAGAAACTGTCAGGCCACATCGGCTACGTGCATGCGACCGACGCGGTGACGGGCAGCTTCGCGGGCCGCGGCCGGGCGGCGGTGCTGGGCAGCGGTCATGTCGATCTGGCGACAGTCTTCGGCACTCTCGAGGAACGGGGCTACCGTGGCTGGATCGGTCTGGAGCCAGCCGACTCCCGCGGAGGGGTCGGCGAACTGGCTGATGCGGTTGCATCTCTCCAGCAACTGTGACGCCCGACCGTCGCTCGATGTTTTCAGCGGTGTCGGCGTGTTTTCGAAAATGCAGAGTCTGCTTTCCCCGCACCGCACGTTGCAATCGTGTCGCCACGGATGGAATTTGCTTCCCCCCGTCATTCCAGAGGGTATATTCTCCTTTAGTATGCACCTGGACGCACCGCTGCGGCGGATCACGACCTGGCTGGCGATCCTCGGCTACTTGCTAGTGGCCTCGGGGTTGCCGTTGCCTCTTGGGGTCATCGGACCAGCGGCCTCTGATTCAGCAAGCGCCAAGCGTCTGGCTGGCAAGGATCGCTCCAAGCCGTTTCCCTGCATGGATAAAGCCTGCGGCTGCGCCACGGCTGATCAGTGCTTCACCAGCTGCTGCTGCAACACGCCGGCGGAGACGCTGGCCTGGGCGACGGCCCACCAGATAGAACCCGCGGTGCTTCTCGCCCTTGAAAACCGTGTAAGCCGCGAGGAACAGGATCGGCCGAACGTGGCGAAGGCAACGCTGGAGCCCTCCTGCTGCTCGGTCTCCGCGACCGAATCTGAACCATCGTGCTGTGCAACGGCCTCGGCAGTGATGACGTCGGAGCTGGCGATCGACAGCGACGAGGATTCCCCGAGGACTCTGCCAGCTGCGACCGAAGACGTTCCCCCCGAAGGCAAGTCGCCGGAACAGCCGAGAGGTCGTTTGGTGACGCTCCGTGCCATGCTGGCCTGCGGCGGCATCGTGGCGGAATGGTTCGCGGCAGGGGTGGCCTTGCCGCCACCCCGGGTCGAAGTGTCTCTGACGATGAGCGTTCGTGACGTGTGCACGCCCGCGGATGAAGCGGGCGAATGTCTGCGTGCCTCTCCGGCGGCGCCGCCGCCCCGCGCGGCCTGATCTCTGTCGCAGCCCGCGCGGCCGGTTTCTGTCGGCGCCCCCAGCTGCCTGTCCGCGTTGTGTTCCGCTTCAGCGTCGCATCCTGCGCGCTGGCGGAAAAAGCTCCATCGGCGGATACCGTGTCATTCCATGCGCGGTATCTCTGCCTGACATGCACGCAGAGAAGGACGTTCGTCATGACAAAGAACAAGGGCGTGGGCCGCGGCCCTGTGCCGAGGAATCGATACGCATTCACGCTCGTCGAACTGCTGGTGGTGATCGCCATCATCGGCACGCTCGTCGGGCTCTTGCTTCCCGCCGTGCAGTCGGCACGGGAGGCAGCCCGCCGGATGAGTTGCCAGAACAACCTCCGACAGTTCGGACTGGCGATGTTCAATTTTGAGAGTGCTCGAAACTGTTTCCCGCCGACCGATGTCCGTCCCAATGCGACCGCCGGAAACTGGTCCGCCGGCGGCGGCTGGTCGCTGCATGCGCGGCTGCTGCCGTATGTAGAGGAGGGTTCGCTCGCGGCCGGCCTTGATTTCAAGCAAGCGGCATTTACTGGTCCCTATAACAACCAGGTGCCCAACCCTGCCTTTGCAGCCGCGTTTGCGACGCCGATCTCGATGCTCCTCTGCGCGAGTGACCCGGCGCCCAGAGTGAATACAGCCAATGGTTATTCCTACGGTGCCAATAGTTACATGGTGAGCTTCGGCAGCGGGACTGCCGACGGGAACGGCGGTGCCTATTGGGATTTCAGCAAGCCGACCGATGGGATTGTCTACGAAAACTCGAAGGTGAGAATCAGCCAGATCACCGACGGCATGTCGAAGACGGTCGTCGCGAGTGAGGCGGTGAGAAGCATCGGCGATGACAAGACGTTTCCTGTTGGATCACCGCCGCCGTTTCCGTATCAGTACACGCTGAACGGCTCGACCTACTTCAATTCGGGACCACCGCTGACGCTCAAGACCAACACCTCGACACCGACCACGGCCAACATCGACGCCAAAGTGTCGAACTGGGCAACCGACTCGGCTGTGACCGGATGGCGGGGCGCGAGCAGTGCCGCGATGCGGGGCCGGGGGCTGGCCTGGGCGGCCACCACGGCCGGCAACAGCCTCACCAACGGGTTCACGCCACCCAACAGCAGAATCCCCGACTATGTCGCGCACTGGTCGGGATTCTTCGGGCCGAAGAGTTTTCATCCGGGCGGCGCGAACGTGCTCTTCGGAGACGGGCGAGTTGTGCTGCTCTCTGAGGGGACCGACACGACGCTCCATCGTGCCCTCCACAGCATCAACGGCGGCGAGGTGGTCGCCGGTGATTACTGAGCAGGTCCCTGACACGTTTCACCAACCACTCAACCCGTTTCGAGGAGTTCCTCGCATGCTTCGACTGAATCGTTTTCATGTCCATCTCCGCGCCTCGACGACTGAGGGGTTGCCCCTGCCAGTGGAGCCGGCCTTGCTGGCAAGCGCAGCCAGGATGGCGGAGCGTAGCCAGCATGGAGAGAGCGTAGGCCAGGATGGCCGTAGCGAACGTCCGGAGACACGGCGGGGGCAACCCCGGTGGGCCTCCATTCTGGCCATGCTGTTCGTCGTCACGACCGCTGTGGCCGCCCATGCCCACGACACCTGGGTGCAGGTTTCGTCGCGGCTGGTTCGGCCCGACGATGCCGTGCATGCTGATTTATTCCTCGGGAACCACGGCAACGACCACCGGGATTTCAAGATCGCCGGCAAACTCGGTTCGCTTGAGGGCGTGACATTCGCGGTCGTCGGTCCCAGCGGCAGGACAACCGATCTCGTGCCCAACCTCGTTGATCTCGGCTATGCGCCGACGGAAGGCTTCTGGTCGGGAAGGTTCGTCGTGGCGGAGGAGGGGCTGCACTGTGTGTCGCATGCCCGCGAAGGCATCCGCCATGGCGCTCGGGGGCTCAAGTCTGGCAAGGCGTATTTCCTTGCCGCCGAGCGACTCGACCCGCTGCTGCGTCCTGCAGTCTCCGGGCCGGCACCGCTGGGCCATCCTCTTGAGCTTGTCCCCGAGACTGATCCAGTCGCGGGGCTGGGGCCGGGGCGGGAGATCGTCGTGCGACTGCTCCTCCGCGGCGAGCCGCTCGAGGGGGCGCGGGTGAGCTTCGTGCCACGTGGGGCGACGCTCGCGGAAGGCTTTGATCAGAACTTCGAACGGACGACCGACTCCATTGGCCGCTGCCGCTTCACGCCAAAGGAGGGAAACCTGCTCCTGGTGGTTGCTCATCATGAGCGGCCGGAGGAGCGTGGGGAGGGCTACGAGAAGACGGTCTACGCCGCCACGCTCGTCCTCGACGTGCCGCAGCGGTGCGGCTGCTGCGCCGGGGAATGAACTACCGCCGATCGGTCACCGGGCCAGCCGGGCCGCCAGCGCGATCGCGGCGGTCTCCACCCGGAGGATGTGTGAGCCGAGCGAGATGCGGATCACGCCCGCGTGTTCGGCGGCGGCGAGTTCCTGATCCGTAAATCCTCCCTCGGGGCCGACCAGAGCGATCACTTCCAGTGCCGCTGCCGGCACGATGTCGGCAGTGAGCGGTCTCCCGTCCGGATGGGCGATCATGACGCAGGCGCCGGCAGGCACCGCGGCGAGCAGCCTGTCGAGCGAACGGCCAGCTGAAATTTCCATGAGCGTGTTACGGCCGCACTGCTTGCAGGCCTCGATCACCACTCGCTCGAGTCTGGCCTGGGCCGATGCGGTCGCCTCTGCGACGCCGCGGGTTGTCTCGAGGGGCACGAGCCGCGCCGCTCCCAGTTCCGTCAGCTTCTCGACCATCCACTTTTGCCGTTCTCCCTTCGGCAGCGCGACGGCGAGCGTGAGCGGGATCCCGTTGGCCGGTGCATTGCTCGTCGGCTCGGCGGCGTCGAGTTCCACGCGATCGCGTCCGATCGACACGATGCGGGCCGGCCACTCATGGCCCGTGCCATCGAAGAGCACGACCGCATCCCCCACCTTGGCGCGAAGCACTCGCGTGAGATGGCGGGCCTCGTCACCGGTGAGCGTGGCTGCCCCAGCCACCGGCGGCACGGGCGTGAAGAATCGTTCACTCATGGGGTATGCGGCCGACGGACCGGCGATTTCTCCGGGAAAACTTCGTCCTGACGTGGGGGCATCGGTGCCCTACACTCCCGCATCATGTCACGCGAACACTGGAAATTCACCGGGGCACCCTTCGACGGCGGTCTGGAACCGGCGACCTTCCATTGCGGTGGGCCCCAAGAGGAGGCCCTCGCGCGGATGGAGTGGCTCCTCGAAGAGCGCCAGCGGTTTGGGCTGGTGACGGCCGCGGAAGGCTGTGGCAAGAGTCATCTGGCTGCGATGGCCGTCCGTCGCTTGGGCGGTCTTGGCGCCGAAACGGCGCTCCTATCACTCCGCGGTCTCGCGCCGGGTGACTGGATCGAACTGCTGCTCGAACGGCTGCCGCTCGATCCGCAGAGCCGTGCCGAACCCCTGCGGCCGTGGCAGAAGCTGGAGAATAGGCTCCGCGAAAACACGCTCATGGAACGCCCGACCCTGCTTGTCTTCGATGACATCGATGAGGCGGCTACCGACGCGCTCGATGGCATTGCGCGACTGGTGGGTGCTGCCGAGCCCCGGTTTGCCCGCACGGTGGTGGTGGCCACGGCAACACCCGCCGGACTGTCGCGGGTGCCGGCTGCCATCCGGCAGCGGGCGGCGCTCCGGATTGAACTGGCCCCCTGGAGCGAGGACGACGTTGCGGCATTCCTCGCGCAGGCGATCTCCCGCGTGGGGGGTGATCCCAATATCTTTCCCGCCGAAGCCGCCGCCACGCTGGCCCGGTTTGCGTCGGGCGTGCCCCGCTCTGTCAGCCACCTCGCCCAACTCGCGCTTGCCGCTGCTGCCGGGGATGGTCTTGATCGGGTCGATGCGGCCACGGTCGAACGCGCCTGGCGGGAGCTCTCCATGGCTGCCGCCGGAGAGAGCTGGCAAACGTCGATGCGGGACGACAATGCTACGGATTCCGCTGCTGGTTCAGGCGATGCCCTGCCGCTCCAGCCGCGGGTACGGGTTGTCCGCCGACTGTGGGGCTGACCGCGGAAGCGGAGCCTGATTTGCGGTTCAGAAGCGAGCGGGAGTGGGGTCGGTTTTTTTCCCTGCGCGATCGCGTACATTGAACGGCACGTCGGGCTGGGAGTGGTGGTCGACTGCCGCCTCGGTCCGCTGCACGGGAAATGGCAGTGTGAATTCCAGCGTGGGCAGCAAAGCCGAGCCACAAGTCTCGAGAATCGTGGCGATTTCGCCCGACGACGGCTCAGCCATCGACCTCTGCAATCCGGCGCTGGCCGCGGTGCTCTCGTGGGCCGTGCCCGGGCTCGGACAGCTCTATCAGGGCCGCACGTTCAAGGGCGGCCTGTTCATGACCGCCATCCTGAGCACCTTTGTCTTCGGGCTGTGGCTCGGGGGCGGCAAGGTCGTGCATGCGTCATGGTCGGAAGGGGCGGGCCGCAACCGTCGTGGGATCGCCAAGCTGCTGATACAGCCCTTCGTCTGTCAGGCGGCTGCGGGGCTGGTATCGCTGCCTGCGGTGTTTCAGTCGGTCAGACTGGACGGCCCAGCTCGGCAGCCGCTGGTGCTCGGCGGAGGAATGATTCCCGTCGGCTTCATGGCTCCGCCGCTCGAGCCTGGGCAGTATGTCTCGCGTGCCTATGCCGACCGGCTCGTTCAATACGATCCCGACATCAACGCCGACGACTTTTTCGACAAGCCACCCTTGAAACAGTTTCGCCGCGACCAGCTCGCCCTGTGGCACAGGCAGCTGGGCAGGTTCTTCGAGATCGGCACGCTCTACACGATGCTGGCCGGCATGCTCAACCTGCTGGTGATCTACGACGCCTGGGCGGGTCCGCTCGGCCCATCCGAGGAGGAGAGAAAGCGACGCGCCGCCGAGGCAGCAGCTCCTCCCATGGCATCCAACGGTCATGCTTCCTGATACGGCTTCCTGACACGCCATTCCTCACGCATTCAAACACACCCAGACATTCGCTCTCGCACATCTGACACATCTCTCTCGGCAGACATGCCGAACTTCACACACGAAAGACACGCTCGCATGGTCGCGACTACGACACTGACTCTCACGACAGTCATGGCGATTTCCCCGTGGCTCTTTGAGTCGCCGCTATTGGGATCACTTGCCGGCAGGGTTCCGGGGATTTTCTTCGGGCTGCCGCTGGTCGCGCTGGCGAGCCTGATCTTCGCGGCCACGCATCATGAGGATCCGGCAGCGATCCGTCTGGCCACCGTGCACTGGACGGTATGGCTGGGCGGCATGCTCGGCATGGTGTTGGCGGTGGTGCTGCTGTTCGGCTGGCTGCAGTAGCCCGCGACTTGGGATGCCGAC
>CANFQO010000075.1 GCA_947449135.1 Planctomycetaceae bacterium
AGTTGCGGGCGATTCTCAGGGCCAGCGCCCTGGGGGATGTGCGGGTGCTCTTCCCGCTCATCTCGACGATCGTGGAATTGCGCCAGGCCCGCATGGTGCTGGCGGATGTGATGGAAGATCTGGCCGAGCACGGCATCGCGTTCAACGCGAAAATGCCGGTCGGCATGATGGTGGAGACGCCGGCCGCCGTGATGATGCTCGACGCATTCATCAAGGAGGTCGACTTTGTCTCGATCGGCACCAACGACCTGATCCAGTACACGCTGGCGGTCGACCGTGGCAACAAGGAGGTCGCCGAACTCTACAACGCCTGTGATCCGGCGGTGCTGCGGCTGTTGCGCCGCTCGCTGGACGTGGCGACCGAGGCCGGCGTGCCGGCCACGGTATGTGGTCAGATGAGCGGCAGCGTGATGTACACGCAGCTGCTTCTGGGACTGGGCTTGCGGCAGTTGAGCGTGCCGGCGAGTGCCATCCCCGAAGTGAAGCAGGTGGTCCGAAGTGTTTCGGCCGCCGAATGCCGCGCGATTGCGGAAAAAGCGCTGACGATGGACGCCGCCCGGGAGGTCAAGGCCTACCTGCGCGACCAGCTCCGTCGGCTGCTCGCAGAAACGGTCGCCTAGCAGCAAGACTGCCAGCGCGACACCCTTCCTTCGGGAAGGGCAAAGTCATCGAAAGGAAACGAAAATGAAACAGGAAATGCTCATCAACGTGTCGCAGCCGGAAGAGTGCCGGATCGCGATCATGGAGGACGGCGTGCTGGAGGAGCTCTATGTGGAGCGGACCAGCCAGGACAACCTCGTCGGCAACATCTACAAGGGTCGCATCGTCAATATCGAGCCGAGCATTCAGGCGGCGTTTGTCGACTTCGGCGTGGGCCGCAACGGCTTCCTCCACATCAGCGACGTGGAGCCGCAGTATTACCGGCAGGGCGGGCTCGACCCTGACAAGGCGTTCGAGGCCGGCGAGGCTGGCGGCCGCGGCGGCGACGCGGAGGAGGTCGAGTCGGACGACCGGCAGAAGACGGCCACACGGCGACGGCCCCGGCTGGGCGACCGGCCGCGGGTGAAGCCGCCGATCCAGGACGTGTTGCGGCGGGGCGACGAGGTGCTCGTGCAGGTGATCAAGGAGGGCTTCGGCACCAAGGGGCCCACGCTTTCCACCTACATCTCGATTCCGGGCCGCTACCTCGTGCTGATGCCGCCATTGGGCCGAGTGGGCGTGTCGAAGAAGATCGACGACGAGCACGAGCGGCGGGTGCTCCGCGACATCATGCTCGACCTGAGGCCACCGAAGGGCGTCGGGTTCGTCGTCCGCACGGCGGGCACCGAGCGGACCAAGTCGGAGATGGCCCGCGACATGGCATACCTGCTGCGGCTCTGGAAGTCGATCGTGCGGCGGATGCGGAAGTATTCGGCGCCGATCGATATCTATCAGGAGTCGGACATGATCATCCGTACGATCCGTGACATGTTCACGGAAGACGTGGGGCGGATCCTGATCGATGAGCCGGCCGCCTACGAGCGGGCCCGTGAATTTCTCGAGCTGGTGATGCCGAAGTATGTGTCGCGGCTGCAGCTCTACGAAGGCAAGGAACCGCTCTTCCATCGCTACGGGCTGGAGGAAGAGATCGGCCGCATCCACCAGCGCAAGGTGCCGCTCAAGGGCGGCGGCTCGATCGTGATCGACACGACCGAGGCATTGGTGGCGATCGACGTCAACTCTGGCAGCTTCCGCACCGAGAAGTCTGCTGAGGAAAACGCCTACCAGATGAACCTGATCGCGGCGAAGGAGATCGCCCGTCAGCTGCGGCTCCGCGACCTCGGCGGCGTGATCGTCAACGACTTCATCGACATGCGCCGTGAGAAATACCGGCGCGGCGTGGAGAAGGCGCTGCATGACGCCATGAAGCGGGACCGCGCCCGGACGAAGATTCTGCGGACGAGCCCGTTTGGCCTGATCGAGATGACTCGACAGCGGATTCGGCCGTCGCTCAGGAAGAGCATCTTCCGCGACTGCCCCACCTGCTCGGGCACCGGCATCGTGAAGACCGCCGAGAGCATGGCGATCGAGGTGATGCGGACGCTCCAGCTCTCCGCGACCCGGGACGACATCGCTCGGCTCAACGTCACGGTGCACGACGAGGTGGCGACCTGGATCAACAATCGGAAGCGGCGTGAGATTGCCCAGTTTGAAGATGCCACGCACGTGCAGCTGCACGTCACCGGCAAGGAGAGTGCCTCCCCCGAGCACCTGCTCATCGAGGCCTGGGATTCGAGCGGTCGCACCGTGAGGTTTCCGTAAAAACCCGGCTTTTCGAGCCCCACTCGACCCAGAGACAGTCCATTGCTACGCTAAGTGGCTCGCAAAAACACCCCGTTTTGGGGCCCGCCCCGTCAGTTCCTTCGTTCCCTCACAGCGGTATCCACCATGGCCAAGTCTGCTTCCACCAGTGATTCCTCGACGTCCGCATCCAGCATGGAGGGCGCCGGCCACCACTACGCCATCGTCGTCGACGGTGGTCGCCAGTATCGCGTTAGCGAGGGCCAGGTGCTCGACATCGATTTCCGCCATCTGCCGGCCGGCAGCGAGGTGGTGTTCGATGAGGTGCTGGCGGTGAGCAAGGGCGGCACCCTGACGCTTGGCGCTCCAAAGGTGAAGGGGGCGAAGGTGAAGGCTGAGGTGGTCGGGATTGTGCAGGGCAAGAAGATCTACGTGCAGAAGTTTGCCCGCCGCAAGAACTACCGCCGTCGCACCGGCCATCGCTCGATTTCGACCACGGTCCGGATCGCGTCGATCGGCTGATCGCCTTTGGCCTGACGCGAACCACCGGTCCTTCGGGCTGGCATGTCCACCCGGTGTCCCGTCGCTTCCGCTCCGGGCTTTTATTCGCGGGCGGATGTGACCGTTGCGGTGGACGCTTCGTGCAGTCACGCCTGGCCGAGAATCCCGGCCAAGGGGCCGCTGCGGCGACAGAGTTCGTCGATGCGTGCAGAGACGGCCGGATCCTCCTCGACTGGCGGCGCGTGATGCGGCTTGAGCCGCGCGTCGATCACGAGCGGCCCTCGACAGCCCCAGTGCTTCTGGTGCACCGTCGCATCGACGCCATGGACGTCGGCCGCGGGGTTTGACCGGGTGAAGGTCAGCCAGAGGAAGTTCTCAAGAGAGGCGGCCGCGAAGTCGCTGTCATCCACGATCACGATCAGCGGCCAGGCCCGCAGCGGATGCTCGGGTGCAATCGCCGCCGTGAACCGCTCGATATCGGCTGACCAAGGCGCGGTCGCGGCGGCCGCCCAGATGCTCTCGTCGTTGGGCGACTCGAGCCTCGGCTGCGGCTCGATCCGCGGGCCCTCGACCGCCACGACGCCGGGCAGGCAGATCCGCGGATTGCGGAAGCCGCCGGGGAGCGCCAGGCCCGCTGCGAGTTCACGCGGCAGGGCACGGACGGCCGGGCCGCGGGCTGCGACCACGAGTTTTGAACCGGCATTGAAGCCGCTACCGGAGTAATCAAGGGTGTCGATCGTGGTTTCGGTGTGAAAGTGGCAGTCGCGGCGCCAGTCGGCACGCTCAAGCAGGTGGGCCAGGAAGGGGGCCACGTCGTGGGCGTCGAGCCCAGGGGCATCGCCGCCATTCACGATGAAGAGATATTTTGCGAGAGACAACTGCCCCTGTCCGAGGATCGCGGCGGCCTGCGTGAGCAGTTCGGCGGGCCGGCCCGACCGCTTCCACGGCATGTACCGCTCGCTGCCGACGGCCAGGAGCAGGGGATGAACCCCTGACGCATCGACCGCATGCACGCTCGACACGCCGGGCAGCACCGTGGGAATCACCGGTCCGGTGAGTTCGTGCACGAGCCAGCCAAAGAGCGTGTCTTCCTGCGGAGGACGGCCGACCACTGTCATTGGCCAGATCGCTCCCTCGCGATGCCAGACATGGTCGACCCGCATCACGGGAAACTCATGCCGCCGCGCGTAGTAGCCCAGATGGTCGCCGAACGGACCCTCCGGCTTGGTGGCACCCGGGGAGACAGTGCCCTCGATCACGAAATCGGCGTCTGCATAGATCGCCGGGCGATTTCCACGGCGGATCATCGGCAGCCGATGGCCTGCCAGCACGCCGGCGAACGTGAGTTCGGAAAGTCCCTCCGGCAGCGGCATCACGGCCGACACGGCCAGCGCCGGCGAACCGCCCACGAAGATCGCCACCTTGAGCGGTTCCTGTCGTTCGAGCGCCGCGGCATGATGCAGCCCTATGCCGCGGTGCAGCTGGTAGTGGAGGCCGACCTCGCGGTCGGGTTCGTAGTCGTTGCCCGCGAGCTGCACGCGGTACATGCCGAGATTTGACTTCACGAGCGCCCGCCTCGTGCCGGCGTGGCGAGGGTCTTCGGTGTAGACGGCCGGCAGCGTGATGAACGGCCCGCCGTCGCCGGGCCAGCTGGTCACCTGCGGGAGTTGCGAGAGCGGAATCTCATGCGCGAGCACCGGGCCCGACCGCACCCGTCGGGGCAGCATCGAGAGGGCGTCGATCGGACTGCGCCAGTAGCGCCACGGCCGGGCGAGGGCCTGCGTCGGATCGATTTTGAGTTCCACCAACCGCTTCACGCGGTCGAGCGAGTCGGCGAAGATCCGTTCGATCCGTCGCTTCGTGCCATAGAGATTGATCAGGATCGGGAAGGCGGAACCCCGCGGGTTCGTGAAGAGGACGGCCGGGCCGCCGGCCCGGAACAGCCGCCGCTGAATCTCGGCGATCTCCAGATGCGGATCGACCGGATGCGCAATCTCGACGAGCTCCCGCTCGCGGCGGAGGGCGACGGCACAGGCCTGGAGTGAGTGGAATCCCATGGGTTTTCTTCCAAGCATGGTAGTCCGTCCCCCGAAAAAGGTGACAGCCACCAAATCTGGGTAGCATGGAACCCCGCTCCACGGCGAAGTGCGATTCACGGCGTATGCCGACGGTGGTTTTCCGATGAGCAAAGACGCTCGTAACCTCTGCCTCAGCGTGCTCGTCACCCTCGGGGCGATCCTCGTCGCCTGGCCCTTTGCCGAGGGCGGCTACATCGACGATTTCTCCTACATCCACATGGCCAAGACGCTCGCGGAGACGGGCCGCTTTGCCTACAACGGCTGGCCGACCGCGATGCTCGGGATTCAGGTCTGGTGGGGGGCGGCCTTCGTCTGGCTGTTCGGCTTTTCCTTCACGCTCGTCCGGCTGAGTGTGCTGCCGCTCGCGCTCGGGGCTGTGGCACTGGTTTATCTTCTGGCCCGTCGCGCCAGCCTCTCTCCGTCTGACAGCCTGTTCGCCGCGCTCCTCACGGGCCTGAGCACGCTGTTTCTGCCGCTTGCCCCCACATTCATGACGGACATCCCGGGGTTTTTCTTTCTGCTGGCCTGCATCTATGGCTTCACGCGGGCGGCGGATGCCGCCGAGGAGGTTCCAGAACGCAGGTCTCAGGCCGTGGCGTGGCTGGTGATCGGCACGCTCTTCGGTGTGCTCGGGGGCACGATTCGGCAGCCGGTCTGGTTCGCACCGATCGCCTGCGCGGCTGTGCTCTGCGTGCGGCGGTCTGGCTCACCGCGTTTCCGGTTGGAAGTGGTCTGCTGCGCCGCTCTCGGCATCGCCGCGCTCGTCGGCGGCACACGCTGGTTCAACCAGCAGCCGTATGCGATTCCTACCAGGCTGCCCATGCTTGAGGCCGTTGTTCGGTTCAGGATCGCTTCGGTAGCCCGGGAGGCGGTGACGGTGGCCAGCGAATGTGCGCTCAAAGTGCTGCCGGCCGTGCTCTTCTGTCTGCCCTGGATTGTCGCCCATCTGGCCGCGGGATGGCGGGCACGGTGGGGTCGAAGCATCGCGGCTGCGACGGCGACCGCCATGGTTGCGGTGCTGGCGGCGACCCTGAACGGTTCGTTCGAAGGGCCGCTGGGCCTGCTTGGTGGCAGTTGGAGACCGACCGGCCATGCTCTGCACGATGCGGGCGTGGGGCTTATCCGCTGCGGCGTGCTCAGCCTGCTCGTCGCGGTCGTGGTGGCGGTCGTCGTCGCGATGAACCGTGCGCGTTCCCTGCCCGCTACTGCGTGGCAGTTACCGTCGGCGCTTGTCATGCCGCTTGCCTACCTCGTGCCCTACGGTGGTTCCCTGCTGCTCGTCTCGCAGACCACCGCTGGCATCTACCCCCGCTACTATCTGCCGTTTCTGCCGGCACTCACCTGCGCACTTCTGTTCTGCACCCGCTCCTTGTCGCCTGCAGAGCATTCCGGCTCCGATCGCCGCTCGGTGCTGGGCTGGCTGTTGGTCGGCTTTTTTGCGCTGCGCGGCATCGCGATCCTGCACGATGAATTCGCCGACACGCGGACGAGACTGGAAGCCATCGCGTTCCTGCAGCAGCAGGGGGTGCCGCGGGAGCGGGTCACATCGAAGTGGGTGATCGATGGGTGGGAGCAGGTTGAGCGGGCAGGATATGTCAACGAGCCGCGGATCCGGGTGCCCGCCGATGCCTATCGTGCGGACGTGCCGTATGACTATCCAGACCCAAAATTTCGCGACCAGTTTCCCGCCCTTCGGCCCGACTTCATGGTGGTTGATGAGCGGGAGATCACGCCGGGCGACAGCGGCGACTTTCCGCAGTTTCCCTTCATGGCGTGGTGGCGGCCGCCGTACCATCGCACAATCGTGATCCGGCACCAGCACCTGCCGGAAGGCACACGCGGTGACGCGGCGGACGGGGCGTCCTCGCCATCTGCCGATACACTAGAGCTTCCGTCCAGTCCCTAAAGGAGCAGCAATTTCATGGTCAGTCTCACCAGCACCTACGAAGGCGGGCTGCGGTGCCGCGCCACGCACGGCCCCAGTGGCACCGCACTCATCACCGACGCCCCTGTCGACAACCACGGCAAGGGCGAGAGCTTTTCGCCGACCGATCTCGTCGCCACGGCGCTCGGTGCCTGCATGATGACGATCATGGGCATTGCGGCGGAGCGGCACGGCCTCAATCTGGTCGGCATGAAGGCCGAGACCGTCAAGGAGATGAGCAAGGACTTGCCACGGCGGATCGCCAGCCTGCGGACCCGTCTCACGATCCCGTTGCCGGCGGATCACCCGCAGCGGTCACTGCTCGAGCAGGCGGCCCATACCTGCCCGGTGCACAAGAGCCTTTCGCCCGAGATCGATGCGGCGATCGAATTTGTGTGGACAGGTGGGTGATGCGTAGAATGTCGGCGTCAGGGGCAGGATGGAACTCGCGGGAACGTTCTCAGCTTCAGGCTCTGCCTGCAGTGCGGATCGATCGCGCATGGAGGCCCTGCCATGAGAAGGTCGCTTTTTGCCCGCACGCTGACCGCCCCAGAGACCTTGGAATCGAGGCTGGCGTTTGCCGCGGAAAGCCTGCTGCCCGCGTTTGACATGCGTCCGCCGGCGGGAGCAACGGCCTTCAACCAGATCTGGGTCGACCCCGCGGCCGGCAATGACGGCAACAGCGGTGCGTCGCGGGCCTTGGCTGTGCGGACGCTCTCCGAGGCGTGGGGCAGGGTGCCCATCAACGTCAATCTTTCGACGGGCTTCCAGATCAACCTGACGGCTGGCACCTACGCCGAGTCAGTGGTGCCCAACTATTGGGAGAGCAGGCACGGCACGCAGTCGGCCCCGATTGTCATCACGGCCATCGATGGCGGCGGCACGGCCCGCCTGCCGAACATGAATGTCTACGACTGCCGCCACCTCTATCTGCTCGGTCTCGATATCTCGTCCGGCGGCGGCGACGTGCTCCACCTCGACGGATGCTCCTACGTGCTCCTCCGCGACACGACGATCCGTGGCCTTGGGGAGATTGCGTCCTATGCCGTCCCGCAGGAGGCGCTCAAGGTCAACCAGAGCCAGTACGTCTATGTGGAACACTGCGACATCTCAGGCGCCTGGGACAACGCCGTCGATTTCGTGGCGGTGCAGTATGGCCACGTCGTTGGCAGCCGGATTCACCGGTCTGGCGACTGGGCGATGTATGCGAAGGGCGGGTCGGCGTCACTGATTGTGGCGGGCAACGAGTTCTATGATGCCGGCACGGGGGGCTTCACGGCGGGGCAGGGGACCGGATTCGAGTTCATGGTCGCGCCCTGGCTGCAGTACGAGGCGTACGACATCAGGTTTATCGACAACGTCGTCCACGACACCCAGGGCGCTGGGTTTGGCGTGAACGGTGGCTACAACATCCTCATGGCCCACAACACGCTCTATCGCGTGGGCAGTCGCAGCCATGTGATCGAGGTGGGATTTGGATCGCGGTCGTGTGACGGGAATCAGGCGGCCTGCCGAGCCTATCTCGCCCAGGGTGGCTGGGGCACCGCGGTCATCGGAGGCGAGGAACCGATCCCAAACCGCAACGTCTTCGTCTACGATAACGTCGTCTACAACCCTGACGGCTACGCGAGCCAGTGGCAGCAGTTCTCGGTGGCCATGCCGCGGACGCCGTCCATCGGCTCCAACATCCCGTCGCCTGCACGGGCCGACACCAATCTCCAGATTCGCGGCAATTGGATCTGGAACGGTTCGGCCGACCATCCGTTGGGGATTGAACAGGCGGCACTGGCTGCTGATGTGCTCGCCGGCAACGCCATCAATAGCGTGCGGCCGGTGCTCGCCGATCCAGCCCACGGCGACTATTCGTTGGCGCCGGGCGTCGTGTCACCAGTGGCGTCTGCCGGTGTGCCTCCGGTGCTTCCGCCACTCCCCGCGCCGCTACCGGCCCTGAAGGCAACGTTCCGCGCGGTCGCCGCGACCACGGCCCGTGCAGTCACGACGCTCACGGTCACGTTCAACCGGGCGGTGCGGGGCGTGACGCTCGACGATTTCGTGCTCCTTCGCGGCCGCACGGCCGCATCGCTGGCGGGGGCGCGGATCACGACCACTGATCAGATCACCTATACGATCACGACCATCCGTAGCACACATCTGGCTGGCAGCTACACGCTGCGATTGAAGGCCACCGGCACGGGGATCTTCGACGCCGCGAACGAGGCTCTCGCCGCTCCGACGGCAGTGTCGTGGAGGATGACCCGGACCGTGCCGCCCACTCGGTTTGTGGTGGCTGCTGTCGGCCGCTGATGCGGAAAACCGTGTGACTCGTCATGCGGGTTTCCCGAAAACCGCGGAGCGGCGACAATCAGGGGCCGTGATCCACCGTCTCCGTCGCCAGCGGGCCGAACTCCTCCATGGCCGATCTCTTCTCCGCCTCACGGGCCGCGAATGTCGCCCGGGCTGCTCCGCTCGCCGCCCGGATGCGGCCCCGGCGGCTGGCTGAGTATGTCGGGCAGGCAAAGGTGGTGGGGCCGGGAACCCTCCTGCGGCGGCTCATCGAGGCTGACCGGCTGGGCTCCGTAATTCTTTATGGCCCGCCCGGCGTCGGGAAGACGACGCTCGCCGAGATCATTGCCCGCGAGACGAAGCGGCGGTTCGTGGAACTCTCCGCGACGGCCTCAGGCGTGAAGGATGTTCGCGACGTGCTCGAAGCCGCCCGGCGGCGGCTCGAGGACGACGGGCAGAAGACCTGCCTCTTCGTCGATGAGATTCACCGCTATTCGAAGGCCCAGCAGGATGTGCTCCTGCCCGATGTGGAAAATGGCGTGATTGCGCTGATCGGCGCCACCACGCAGAATCCCTTTTTCGCGCTGACGAGCGCCCTGGTGAGCCGCAGTCGTATCTTCGAATTGGAATCTCTGTCGCGGGACGACATCGCCGACATCCTCCGGCGGGCGGTGGCCGACCGCGAGCATGGCCTGGGCACGGAGCAGATCGATCTCACGCCGGAGGCGGTCGCCCTGCTCGTGGAGACGTCCGACGGCGACGCGCGGCGGGCGCTCGGGGCCCTTGAGATCGGCGTGCTCTCGAGCCCATCGCGGCCGCTGGTCTTCACGGCCGAATTGGCCCGGGAGAGCGTGCAGCGAAAGGCGATCACCTACGACTCCGGTGACACCCACTACGACTGTGCGAGCGCCCTGATCAAGAGCATCCGAGGCAGTGACGCCGATGCGGGTCTCTATTGGCTGGCAAGGATGCTGGAAGGGGGCGAGGATGTCAGGTTCCTGGCCCGTCGGCTCGTGATCCTCGCCAGCGAAGACGTCGGCAACGCCGATCCGCGGGCCCTCATGATCGCGGTGGCAGCGATGCAGGCCACGGAGTTCGTGGGCTTGCCCGAATGCCAGCTGTCGCTGTCACAGGCCGTGACCTATCTGGCGCTTGCCCCCAAGAGCAATGCCTGCACGACGGCCATCGGTGCCGCCCGCCGCGATGTGCGCGAGCAGGCGGTGATCCCGGTGCCGCGGCACCTGCAAGATAAGCACTATGCCGGCGCCAAGCAGCTCGGCCACGGCCAAGGCTACGCGTATGCGCACGATGCGCCGGAGGGCATCGCCGCGCAGGATTACCTCGGCGTCGAGAAGCGGTATTACGAGCCGACTGACCGGGGCTTCGAACGGGATCTCGCCGAACGTCTTGCCGAGGTCAGGCGGCGGCTGAAGGGGGATGCGCCACCGGGATGAGGTCGTCGGGTGCTGGCTGCAGACGCTACGCCCCGGTCAGCATCGGCTCCACGGTGGCGACATGGAACAGTGGGCAGATCCGGAATTCGGCAGGCATGCCGTCGTCGGCGACGTCGGTACCCACCAGAATGTCGTTCTTGAGGAGGAGCGCCATCTCAGGATGACGGACCTCGTACGACTCTCCGCTCGACATCACGAGCCGGAACGGGCGGAAGGGTTGCTGTTTGAGCAGCGTGCGGAAGCTCTCCGTGGTCATCGACGACTCCCCGAAGTAAGAAGTGCGGCGGCGATCGACTTGCGAGTCGTAAGTATACAAGAGTATAGCCAACGGTCAATGAGCCACCGCGTTTGCCGGCGGGAAACGAGAGGCAGGGCGGAACCGATCCGCAATCTCGGTATGGCCGCGCTCGATCGGCGTTTACATCGCTGTTTTCACCGTTGGCTCACGGTGTGACTGTCGGCCGGCTGGCAGCAGGCTGATCGGGAAGAAAGGCTCTTGGTAGAGGTGCGCTGGAATCCGATCAGCGATGGAGGCATGAAATGCCGGCAGCTTCGACCAGTGTAGTTTCGGCTTCACGTGGTGGGCGGTGTGATAGCCGAGGTTGCCCGTCAGCAGGTTGTAGGACCTGTGCATGATGTTGTGTGAGGCCTCGTAGGGATTCTGCGTGTCGAGACCGGCGTGGTGGGCATAGGTGTGCCAGCAGGTGATGAGATACCCGACCAGCATCGGTGCGGCGAAGACAAACGTGGCATTGACCCAGTTATGAGAGAAGAGAGCCACCAGCAACGCGAGCACCACGACCCCCATTCCCAGGAAGCCAGCCCGTTGGCGGGGATACCGGAGGGCCACCTGAAACGCCCGCAGGTAGCCGGTCGCGGCGGTCTTCAGCGTGTATTCGATCTCCCCCATGGTCGTCCCGTTTCGCCGCTTCCAGGTCGACTCGTCCTTCGACTGGTCGAGATAGTTCACGTGATGACCGAGCACGTGGTGCAGCACCCAGGCGTTGGTCGTGATGCCGGTGTGCAGGGCGTAGACGATCTCGAGCAGGCGGTTGAGCGTCGGCTGATGGAACGTGAAGAGGTGCTGGTGATGGTGGTTCCAGGAGCAGATGAACATCTTGGGCCAGATGGCCAGCACAAACCAGACCGCGAGCAGCCGCACGTCATGCACGAAGAAATAGACAAGTACGTCGAGCATAAAGAGCGACACGATGCAGCAGACGGGGATCACATCTTCCGGATGGCGAAACCACTTTTTCATGGCTGTTTCGGGGTGAGCATGGCTGGGGCGGATTTGGGGCATGGGCCGGCCGAAGCAGACACACCACGGCGCGCAGCACCCATCGGCCATTCAGGGTAAACGCCCGCGGTGCCGAGTGCCACCGTGCCATCCTGTCGCCGAGCTTGGGCGAACGAGCCTCACGGTGGTCAGGCGAAAACGCTCGTGCCCGCCAGCCCGCGGAGTTCCGCGAGCACCTCGTGGCAGAGCACCTCTTCCAGGCGGGCGAGCGCCCGGGCGACGACAACGCCGTCGAGCACGCGGTGGTCGGCGATGAGCGTGACGAGGCAACTGCCGTCGTGCTCGAGCGGTGCATAGGACAGGCTTGTCGTGCAGATCGTGGGATGGAACCGGTTCGTCGCGCCCATCCCGGCCAGCGTTGAAAGGCTGAAGGTGCCGATCCGCGTGGCCCGCTTTCGTGAGAACGAGTTCATGTTCCAGCGGAGAATCGTGCGCCGTAGGAAGCCCGGCACCATCTCCAGTTGCAACTGCCGCTTGAACATCTCCTCCATCGGCTTCGTCGCGCAGTCGACGACGAACTGCTGGATCTCGGGCAGTGATCGGTTGTCGGGCGCTGCCAGACGTCCCCATATGAGCCGGTCTTCCCCATCCTCGATCCGGTTTACGGCTAGCGTCGCCACGCTCTCGGAAGCGGTGGCGAGACGTGAAAAGAGAAAACCTCGGACCAGCCAGGTGCGAAGCGAGGGCATCTCGCGGGCTACGATTCCGTAGGCCTTGAGGAAGACCGCCGCCCAGCCGATCCGCCCGCCAGCGGCGGAGCCAGTAGCCACGCGGGCCGCTGCAAGCTGGCCCAACTGCATCGTGCGCTCGACAGGAAAGAGCGGGATCTCCTGCGCAAGCCGGGCCACGTCGCTAACGCAGCTGCGGGCCGCGGTGAATCGGCTTCTTGTGACCATCGGGGCTTGGGTAGGCATTGCGGGCTCCTTCTCCCTGCAATTGAATCGAATCTGCCGCGGACTTGGAATGTCAATCCGCAGAGTTCGAGGCCGGCGCTCTAGGGGAATTGCTCATTCGTTGGCAGGGGGTAGGGGCGGCCCGTAGGATGAGCCACAAATGGCCCTTGGGTATCGGGTTCGCAGGTTCTCAATCTGTAGACCAAGATTCCCTGGAGTGCATGCCGGTGATGACACGTGCCGCAGCAACCGATCCGTATGAAGAGCCGTCTGAAAAGGATGCGGCCGCCGCCTCTGCGTCGCCATCGACGCTGCCCAGCTCCGACACGCACGCCTCCGGTGTCGCAATCTCAAAACACGCGACGGATTTTGGGCTGGCGATCGATCCGTTTGAATCGGGCCCCGATCCGCTGATCGGCGTTGATCTGGGTGGGGTCAGGATCGAGCGGCGCATCGCCGAGGGAGGAATGGGCCGCGTGTACGAGGCGCAGCAGGCCCACCCGGCTCGGACCGTCGCCGTGAAGGTGATGCGCACGCCGGCTCTTGGAGCTGCCGCTGTACAGCGGTTCCGGCGGGAGGCCCAGGCACTCGCCCGTCTCCGTCACCCCGCCATCGCCCAGATCATCACGGCTGGCTGCCACCGCTGCGGCATCGTCGATGTGCCCTACTACGTGATGGAATTCATTCCCGGCGCGCAGACCCTCGTGGAGGCCTGCAACCAGCGGGCACTGCAAATTCGGGAACGTCTCGAAGTCATGCAGACAGTCTGCGAGGCCATTGGCCACGGCCATGCGGAGGGCGTCGTGCACCGGGACATCAAGCCCGGCAACATCCTTGTCGATGCCAACGGCCGTCCAAAAATCATCGATTTCGGGATTGCACGGATGGATGGAATTGGAAGCCCTGGCGATGCTCCACACACGGAGACGGGGCAATTCATCGGCACGCGACCCTACATGGCCCCCGAGCAGTTCGAGGAGCATCGGGCTGCGATCGATGCCCGAACGGATGTGTATGCAATCGGCGTGGTGATGTATGAATTGCTTGCAGGACGGTTGCCGTATGCGGTGGTGGGCAAATCGCTCGTGGAAACGGCGTTGATCGTGAAGGAAGCCAAGCCCGATCGGCTTGCGATCGCCGGCCTGCGTCAGGCCGATCGCGGGCTGGCCAGTGGTGCTGAAGCGATTGCAGCGAATTGTCTTCAGAAGAACCCAGCCGATCGGTACCCATCGGCGGCAGAAGTGGCCGCCGATCTGCGGCGACTGTTGATGGGTGAATCGCTCGTCGCCGCGACTCCCGAAATCGGCGGGGGTGGTGGCCGCGCACAGGCCGCCTCGTGGCACCGCAGTCTGCTGGTGGCGGCGGCTGCAGTCGCAGTCGTGTGTGCCGCATGTGTGGGTGTGGTGTGGTCTACGCGTTCTCAGCGAGAGAGGCCGCACGTCCTCGGAAATCGGTCTGACCAAGCGGCACCAACTGCTTCTGCCAGCAGTGCCGCAGCGGCCGTCACGGCGAAGTTCGCTACCGTATCGAGCGGCCGGACATCGCCTCTTGCCTGGGTTGATCTCAGCTTTGATAAGGATGTCTTTGGACTGAGCACCGATAATTTCGTGCTCACGCGGAATGGCACACCGGTCTCCGCCTCCGATCTGGAGGTCACAGGGGGGCCTCGGAACTGGCGAATTGGCGGCCTCGCCACACTGACTGCCGAGGCCGGCGACTACGTGCTGGCGGTCGTGGGC
>CANFQO010000076.1 GCA_947449135.1 Planctomycetaceae bacterium
CGTCGCACCGGCGTCGTGGTAGATGAGTTCATGCCGAACAGTGCCGTCGAGATCGTCGGCCCCGTAGGCCAATGCCGCCTGGGCGGTGCCGATGCCGAGCATGATCCAGTAGGCCTTCACGTGGTCGAAATTGTCGAGCACAAGCCGTGCTACCGCCACCGTTCGCAGGTCCATCGCCGCGGTCGGCTTCGGAATGTGCGATAGCCGCGTGTTCTCCGGGTGGAAGGCCAGTGGAATGAAGGTCTGGAAGCCGCCCGTCTCGTCCTGCAGGTCGCGGAGCCGGAGGAGATGATCGGTGCGGTGAAAGGCGTTCTCGATGTGTCCGTAGAGCATGGTGGCGTTGCTCCGCAGGCCGAGCGAGTGGGCGGTGCGATGGACGTTGAACCACTCCTTCGTGTCAGCCTTGTGCTCGCAGATCTTGTCACGCACTTCGGGATGGAAAATTTCGGCACCGCCGCCTGGCAGGCTGCCGAGGCCCGCGTCCTTCAGCTCGACGAGGATGTCGCGGATCGACCGCTTCGTGAGATGGCAGAACCAGTTGATCTCCACCGGCGTCCAGGCCTTCAGATGCAGCGACGGATAATGGTCGTGCAGCAGCCGGATGATGTTGAGATACCAGTCGTAATCCCGTTGGTGGTGCAGGCCGCCGACGATGTGCATCTCCGTCGAGCCCGTGTCGACCGCCTCACGGCCGCGGGTGAGGATCTGCTCGTCGCTCATCACATAGCCGCGGGCCTCGCGGAGGTCGGCCCGGAACGCGCAGAACGTGCAGCGGTAGACGCAGACGTTCGTGGGATTCAGATGCGTGTTGATGTTGTACCAGCCGAGGTTGCCGTTCTTCCGCTCCCGGACGAGGTTGGCCAGTTCGCCCAGTTCGTGCAGGTCGATCCGCTCGTCCCAGAGCATCTCGGCTTCAGTCGCGTTGAGGCGTTCCCCGGCCTCGATCTTCTCGCGGATGGGATCGAGCGATGGCGTGATGGCACGGATCATGGGTGTTTCTCACTGTGGCTTCGTGACCGCTGCTCTGGAGTGGTACTTCAAAGCTGGTTGGGAGGCAGTTAACCGCCCGAGCTTAAACCGCACCCCCGGACGTTTTGCAACAGCCCGGCTCGAACCAGGCAAAGTCCGGCCGGAATCGGCCATCCCGGGCCGCTGCTCACCACCGCAGGTCGGCCGCGATCGCGGCCAGTAGCACGACGCCGATCACCGCGTTGGCGTTAAAAAACGCCTCGTTCACCCGCGACAGATCGTCCGGACGGACGATTGAGTGCTCCCAGATGAGTAATGCCGTAATCGCCGCCAGGGCGAGCCAGTAGATCGCTCCCAACTGCGGCACGACCAGCGGTAGCAGGGCCAGAAGCAGGAGTGTGAGCCCGTGCAGGATGGCGGCGAGCGTGAGCGCCCGCGGCACACCCAGCCGCGCCGGGATGCTCTGCAGGCCGTGTGCGGCGTCGAACTGGGCGTCTTGGCAGGCATAGATCGTGTCAAAGCCCGCCACCCACACGGTTACTGCCAGTCCAAGGATCGTCGCCGGCCAGAGATCGGCTGGATTCTCCAGCACGATCAGGCCGCGGACCGCGATCCACGTAGCCACCGGTGCCAGTCCCAGTGCCACGCCCAGCCAGACATGGGCGAACATCGTGAATCGCTTCGCGTAGCTGTAGCCCAGCAGCCAGGCGAGCACCGGCACCGAGAGTGCCACTGGCAGCCAGTTGGGCAGAAAGAGGAGCGTGCCGGCCACGAAACCCACGCACGACAGTGTGATCAGCCCCAGCACTTCCGTCGCGCCAACGGCACCCCGCGGCAGGTGCCGCGACGCGGTTCGTGGATTCGCCGCGTCGATCGTGCGGTCGACCAGCCTGTTGAAGGCCATCGCGGCCGTCCGGGCCGTCACCATGCAGATGAGGATGCCGAGGAGCGGTCGAATCCAGGAGAGCGGCGCCGTCATCGTCGCACTGGAAGGGCCGCCGCCAGAGGCGAAAGCGATCAGCACCGCCATGATCGCGAACGGCAGCGCGAAGATCGTGTGGCTGAACCGCACCAGCTCCAGGTAGGTCCGCAGGGTGGCGGCCATCAGGTCGCCTCGCCCCAGCGACGCATCAGTGTGTGGGTCACGCCGAACTGATCGCAGATCCGTGCCACGACGAAATCGACCAGATCGGCGACCGTCGTGGCCCCATGATAAAAGCCAGGAGACGCCGGCAGCACGACCGCGCCCGCCTCGTGGATGGCCTGCATGTTTTTCAGCTGTGGCAGCGAGAGCGGTGTCTCGCGGGGCACGACGACCAGTTTTCGCCGTTCCTTGAGATGCACCTCGGCCGCGCGGTGGATGAGGTTTTCACCCATCGAGTGGGCCACCGCCGAGAGGGTGCTGCCGCTGCACGGGCAGATAACCATGCCCGCGGTCAGGAATGAGCCGCTGGCGATCGGGGCCATCAGGTTCTTGTGATGGAAATAGCGGAGGCGAGCGAGTGAGGGCATGCCGCCCGTCGCCGGCGATCCCCGGCCAAGCAGCATCTCAGGTTCGAACCGATCGAGGTCGATCCGCACGCCCAGTTCTTCACCAATCACAGCCTGTCCCGATGGGCTGATCGAGAGATGCACCTCCCGGCCCGCAATGAGCAACACCTCCAGCAGTCGCACGGCATACGCGGCTCCGGAGGCACCGGTGATGCCGAGCACGAGCGGAAGGGAAGCTGGGGACTGGTCGGCGGAAGAAGGCACGGCGGCTCTCACGATGCGCGGGTGGCGATGTACAGGGTGGCGATGCCGAACGAGAGCGGTACCATGTCGACCCGCTCGAAGCCTGCTGCTCGCACGACGGCAGCCAGAGCCTCGCCGGCGGGAAAGGCCTCGACGCTCTGGTTCAGGTAGGTGTAGGCATCGGAGGCATTGCGGGCGACCGTGTTGCCAATGAATGGCAGCATGCGGCGGAAGTACCAGAGGTATGTGTTTCGGATGATCGCATTGCGGGGCAGTGAGAACTCCAGGATGGCCAGCCTGCCTCCGGGCTTGCAGACCCGCGCCATCTCCTCGAGGCCGCGTGATGTGTCGGCGATGTTACGGAGGCCGAAGGCCACGGTGACCAGATCGAACGTCGCGTCAGGGAAGGGGAGGGCCATCGCATCGGCCTCCACCCACTCGACCGCCGCTCCCGTCTTCGCCGACTTCTCGATGCCACGATCGAGCATCGGCCGGCAGAAGTCGGAGGCGACCACACGGACATCGGGGCCGCACTTTGCCCGGTAGGCCAATGCCAGATCGCCGGTGCCGGTGCAGACGTCGAGGATCGCGCCCGCCCGCGGCGGCGCCGCACGGGAGACCGTGACGTGTCGCCACCAGACATCGATGCCGCCCGACAGCATCCGGTTGACCACGTCATACCGGGGGGCGATCTCGGCGAACATGCCGCGGACTCTGTCGCCGCTCTTGTCAACGGAGGCGGTCTGGTCGACACCGGCTGGGGCGTGATTTATGGTGACGGCTGGCTCGTTCGACACGCTCACTCCTGATACATCGATGCACTGGCACTGTCACGAACTCTTTCATCGTATGCCGCCAGGGGCGGTCGCGGGAGGGATCGCGGTCGTGATCGACGTATTACGGGCCTCGACGACGATCGTTACGGCCCTGGCGCATGGGGCCGCCGGCGTCCGGCCGGTGCTCACGATCGACGAGGCCCGGGCCCTGGCGGCCAGCGGCGGGCCCGGCTCCGACATGCTGCTGGGGGGCGAACGCGGCGGCCGGCGAATCGACGGCTTCGACCTCGGCAACTCTCCGCTCGAATACGCCCCAGCCCGGGTCGCCGGGCGTCGCATCGTGATCACGACGACCAACGGCACCGCCGCTCTCAACGCCTGCACATCTGCCGCTGAGGTGCTGATCGGCGGGATCGTGAACCGCTCGGCTGTCGCAGCCCGAGCCCGATCGCTCGCCATGGTGCACGGCACCGCCAACATCCATCTTGTCTGCGCCGGCACCGACGGGCATGTCACAGAGGAGGATCTTCTCGCTGCCGGCGGCATTCTCGACGCAGCAAGCCGCCTGCCCGGTGCCGAACGCGACTCGCTCGATGCAGCCGCCCTAAACGCGTTTCGCGGCGTGGTGTCAGCGGCGGCTCATGCTGAAGCAGCCACCGCGATCGCTGCCGCCTTCGCCACGTCGCTTGGCGGCCGCAACCTGATCGACCTCGGCATGCAGGCCGACCTGCCGACCGCTGCCGCGATCGACAGCCTGACGGTCGTGCCACGGCTTGTGCGTGACGACTCCCATGCGGGCTGGCTGCTCCCCGACGCCTGCGATCTCGCCTGAGGTGGACCGCGGCGCGGCGGGCTTACTACACTCGTCCGCTCGGGCGGAGCGGCCGAACGGCCTCCCGCCCCACCTACGTCCATCATCTTCCCCGCGTCCCCCACCGAGCCCTCGCCTTCATGGAAAAACAAAACGATCAGTCACGAATGGACCGGATCGTGTCGCTGGCCAAGCGGCGCGGCTTCATCTTTCAGTCAAGCGAAATCTACGGTGGCTTGAATGGCTTCTGGGACTACGGCCCGCTTGGTGTCGCGCTGAAACGCAACCTCAAGGAAAGCTGGTGGCACGACATGGTGGCGGGCCACGACGAGTTGGCCACGCTGCCGGGTGCCCCCACGCCCTACGAGATGACCGGTCTCGACTGCACCATCATCATGCATCCCCAGGTCTGGAAGTGCTCCGGCCACTTCGACCTCTTCCACGACTGGATGATCGACTGCCGCGAATCGAAACGCCGCTACCGCTATGACCACTTGCACGGCCGCTGGGCAAGCCATCGCGGTAAGAAGGTGTTCGTCGTCACCGACCAGTCGGGTGACGATGCCGCCCCGCACACGGTCCAGAAGGCGCAGAAGTTCTTTGGACTCCGTGCCAAACAGGTGGACGAGATCGAGTGGGATGGGAGCCTCATGCCGCTGGCATCCAGCGTGGCCGCCGGGACGGTCGCGCTCTCCGGAGCGCTCGGCCCTGACGCCAGCGAACCCGGCACGCTCACCGAACCGCGTGAGTTCAATCTGATGTTCGAGACGCGAATCGGTGCCCTTGCCAGCAGCGATGACGATCGGGCCTTCCTGCGACCGGAGACGGCGCAGGGCATCTTCATGAATTTCAAGAACGTGCTCGATACATCACGGGTGAGCGTGCCATTTGGCATCGCCCAGATCGGCAAGAGCTTCCGCAACGAGATCACCCCGCGGAATTTCACCTTCCGGTCGCGTGAATTCGAGCAGATGGAGATCGAGTTCTTCTGCAAACCGGCCGATTCCGCCGCCTGGTACCGCTTCTGGCGGGACCGCCGCTGGAACTGGTATCTCAGCCTCGGCCTTACCGCCGGCAAGCTTCAACTCCGGGAGCACGATGCCGACGAACTTTCCCACTACTCCGTCGGCACCGCCGACATTGAGTATGCCTTCCCCTTCCTGGCCGATGGAGAGTTTGGCGAACTGGAGGGGATCGCCCATCGCGGCGACTTTGACCTCCGCAGCCACATGGAGGGCAAGCTCGTCCGCAAGGACGGGCAGCTCGTCGTGGAAATGGGCCCGGACGGCAAGCCGCGGCACCGTGGCAGCGGGAAGGACCTCAGCTACTTCGACGACGCAACGCGTGAGCGCTACGTGCCGCATGTCATTGAGCCATCGGCTGGGGCCGACCGGGCCGTGCTGGCGTTCCTCTGCGACGCCTACCACGAGGACGAGGTGCCCGACGAGGATGGGAAGCCCCGCAGCCGCACCGTGCTCAAGCTGCATCCGCGGCTGGCACCGCTGAAGGCGGCGATCCTGCCGCTGGTGAAGAAGGACGGCATGCCGGAGGTGGCAATCGATCTCTACCGCCGGCTCAAGGCCCACATGCCCTGCATGTATGACGAGAAGGGCTCGGTTGGCCGTCGGTATGCCCGGCAGGACGAGGCAGGCACGCCCTGGTGCCTGACGATCGACGGGCAGACGCTCGCCGACAAAACCGTCACGCTCCGCGATCGCGACACGCTCGTGCAGACCCGGGTGCCGATCGAGGAGTGCGTCGAGATGCTCCGCGAGCGGCTGCGATGATGCGTGCCGCCATTTCCACCGTCTGCTCGCTCGACAGTGGACTCGAGACCATCCTCGAAGAGTATGCGGCCGGTCACTGCGACGCGGTCGATCTCTGGCTCGGACACGCCGAGACATTCCTCGAAACGCAGCCGCCAGCTGCCCTCAGCGACCTGCTGGCATCGCACGGCATCACGGCGGTCGCGGCGAGTTTTCAAGGCGGCCTGCTTACCAGCCAGGGCGATGCCAGGCGGGAACACTGGTCGCACTTCGAAAGTCGTCTTGGACTGCTCCGCGAGCTTGCGATCCCAGTGCTCGTGGTCTCGGGCGACGCCTTCGGCCCGCTCGGGCCCGAGGACCTCTCGCGGCTGTCGGTGAGCCTGTCGGAGGCGGCCACTCGGGCGGCCGACGCGGGCGTGCGGCTGGCGCTCGAATTCGACGCCCGGGCGAGCTTTCCCAACAATCTCCAGTCGGCCGTGGCGCTGGTCGAGGATGTCGGCCATCCGAGTCTGGGCATCTGCCTCGACTGGTTTCACTTTTCGGTGGGGCCGAGCAAGCCGCTCGATCTCTATCTTCTCTCCCGCGAGACGCTCGCGCACGTCCAGCTCTCCGATACGGCCGACGTGCCACGCGAAATGGCGACCGACGCTGATCGCATTCTGCCCGGCGAGGGCTCTTCACCTCCCGACGAACTCATTCGGCGGCTCGGTGAGATCGGCTATGCCGGCGCTGTCAGCGTTGAGCTGCAGAACCCGCGGCTCTGGCGGGTGCCGCCGCGGCAGTTCGGCGAGATCGCGATGACATCGCTGCGAACGCTCCTCGGCCAAGCGGCGATGTGACGACGGCCGAATGCGGTTGTCCGCGGGGCAATGCGACCGTCTGTGGTGAGAGGCGAACTGAATAAAAGCCCCCGGCGGAAGCCGGGGGACTCCGCGTGGAACCACCATCCCACGTACCATGCCAATGCGGGATCGCCCAACGGCCCGGTGTCCCGTCGCTTCCGCTCCGGGCTTTTATTCCATCTGGGGCCCATGAGCTAAGCCGGATGGTCTCGTAGCGTGTTGGCGCGGGCCTCGATCTCGTCGATCGGGCGCAGGCTCGACTGTGAATCGGCCGGCAGAATGTCGAAATGCCTTGCTCCCGTCAGCACATCCACCAACTCGTGGCAGAAGCCCTGGCGGGTCACCCAGAGCTCCGGATCGTGGCGACGGAGATCGACAGGGATCGAGTAGGTGCGCAGCGTCTTGCGTCGCAGCTTGACGTATTGTGGGAAGAACGAGAGTGCCAGTTCTCGCAGGCTGCGATAGATCGGATCACGGTAGCGCAGGAAAGGACTGTTGCTCTTCGAGATCGCCCCCCAGTGGTGACCGTGTCGAAAGATGGCCATGACATGGTCGACGTCCCCTCGCGCGGCTCCAAGGTCGATGAGCAGCGGCGGGTGGCCATTGAGCCAGAGTCCACAGGCTGCCACGAAGGCGCCCTCGATACAGTGGGCCCGACCCTGACGCAGCACCTCCACGACCGAGAGGGCGGTAGGGCCTTCGCTCTGGTGATTCCAGCGGATCGTGCTGACAAAGTCCTGAATCCGTTCGGGGGTGCGCAGCCCCGCAAGTCGGGTGGCCATGTCCTTGGTCAGCCCGAGCTCAACGCCTAGTTTCACCCGCCGATTCATGCGTGCCTCGGCAGGGAGACTACCCATCCTGCCAGTGCGGCTCAACCAGGCCGCGGTCCACCAGCTAGCTTTCTGTTTTATGAGGATTGCCAAAAGCTCGTCAGGAGTTGTCACGCTCGCATACAATTCACTGATGACGAAGCCGTGTGGCTCACTTTTCGTGGTTCACGTCGCGGAGCACTCCAGATGAAGCGGCAATCGCGGTGGTTTCAGGTGTCGGTTCTGATCGTTGTCACGGCCCTGGCGTGGTGCCAGCCACAGACCGCGTCTGCGTGGTTCGGCCGCTGGCATCATGGCTTCCACGGGGCGGGCTTTCGTCCCTGGTGCGGTCCCGCGTTCGGTCCGCGGTTCTATGGAGGGTGGGGCGGCTGGTATGGCGGAACACGATTCGCTTTTTCCGACTCCGTCTACCTCGGTGGTCCGTTTGGCGGCTTCTACTCCGGCGGGGTGAGAAGTTACGTGGTTGGCCCCGGCTGGTGTGGTCCCATCTATGGTGGCGGGCTGTATGGCGGTTGGGGCGGCGGCTACGGCCTCCCATGCACCTACTATCCCTACACGTATGGCATTGGCTATTCGCCGATCGTCGTCTCGCCCTTTAGTGGCTCGATCGCGCCGGTCTACGGTCCGGCTGGCGTGCTGCCGTTCATGGGCTTCTCCAGCTTGAACGGTACTGCTCGCGTGCAATCGATCGCCGCCAGTGGTTCCATCATGTCCCCCGCGGCCCAGCTTGCCGCGCTGGCACCAGCACGCGGGGCTGTCGCCCCACCAGCGCCGCAATTCGCGGGGAGGAACGTGAACCCTGCCGCGCCAGGCGCCGCCATCGTCGTTCGCGCTAGCAATGGGGCAGCCCGCCTGCGGGCTGCCCGACTCGTCGCCGTCGGTGATCGGCATCTGCGGACGGCGATTCACGACCCTGCCAAGCTCACCGCAGCACTCGATGCCTACCGCCGGGCGGCCACGATCGCGGCCGATCAGGCAGACACCTTCCTCCGGCAGGCGATCGTGCTGACGGCGCTTAATCGGGCCGACGATGCCGCACGGGCCGTTGATCGGGCCGTAACCATCGATGCCCGCCTTGGCACCGACGCAACGGCCGCGATGGCGGCGCAGCAGCACCTTCCGCCCGATCCGGTGTTTGGCGACAGGCCCGACGCCGGGCCCACGACGCTGGCCTCGCGGAGCACCGACCTGCTCGCTCGAATCTTCCGCGAGGTCCCCGATGGCGATGGGCAGGCGGTTGCCGCCGTGGCCGGGGCCAACTGGATTGCCGACCGATGGTCGCGGCAGTGGCAGGGACCGGAGCGAATCGACGCAGTTGCCGCCAAGTAAATTCTGGAGGGAAACGCCGGAGATCGACACCGGGGCAGGTCGCCTGGATTGTGCTTCTGGAAGTTCAGGCGGACACGGGCTCCCCGACGCGGCAAACGTGGGTATGCTGACGTCATTATGGAAGCCCCGTCCCACACCCCCGTCGCGGAATCGTCGTCTGCCGAAGCCTTGTCGCAGGCGGTGTGTGAACGGATCGATCTGAACTCGGCCTCGGGCCGCACGCGGCTGGAGAGGCTGCGGGCCACCCTCGCCTCACAGGGCGAACTGGTGAGCCCGACGGGCCGCCAGCGGACGATCGACGTCTTCGGTGAGCCTCTCACGCCCCGTCAGGTAGTCGAACGGATCTGCGGCGATGTGAAATCCAAGGGCATCGAATCCCTCCTCGAATACACGCGGCGGATTGACGGCGCTACGGTCACGCGGGAATCACTCTTTGTCGAGGCGTCCGCGTTGGCTGCCGCTCATGCGTCGGCCGAGCCCGGTTTCCTGGCCGCCGTACGGCGAATCAGAGATGGCGTCAGGCGGTTTCAAGAGGCGATCTTGGCCCGCGACGTCGAGGTGCCGTTGCCTGGTGGCGGTGCTCTGCGACAGCGGTATCTGCCGCTCGATCGCGTGGGCGTCTGCGTGCCAGGCGGCGCCGCCGCCTATCCATCGACACTGCTCATGACCGTCGTGCCGGCTCAGGTCGCCGGCGTGAAGGAGATCGTCGTCGTGGCCCCGCCCACGAAATTTGGCTCCGAGAACAGCCACGTGCTGGCGACCTGTCACGAACTCGGGGTGACGACCGTGATGCGGGCTGGTGGTGCGCAGGCCGTGGCGGCGCTCGCCTACGGCGTGGACGGGCTCGCTCGCGTCGACAAGATCGTCGGCCCCGGCAATCTCTTCGTGGCGCTCGCCAAGGAATATGTCTATGGCGATGTCTCGATCGACTCGATCGCCGGTCCCAGTGAGATCGTGATTGTCGCCGATGCCACCGGCCACCCCGAATACATCGCTTCCGACATGCTCGCGCAGGCGGAGCATTCCCCTGGCTCGGCGATCCTGCTCACGTCACATGCTGGAGTCGCCGATCGGGTGGCGGAGGCGATCGACCGCCGATTGGCGGTTCTCGAACGGTCGGCGCTCACCCGCGACAGCTTGGAGCGGTTTGGCGCGATCGTAGTGACACGCAGCGACGACGAATCGGCACGGCTTGCAGATGAGCTGGCTGCCGAACACCTTTCCATCGACACGGCCGACCCCGAGGCCATGCTCTCCAGGATCCGGCACGCGGGCGCCGTGTTCCTCGGTCCCTACAGCCCTGTTGCGGCCGGCGACTATGCGGCGGGCCCCTCGCATGTGCTGCCCACCGGTGGTACCGCCCGGTTCGCCGCCGGCCTCTCAGCGAATGAGTTTCTCCGAGGGGGCAGCGTGATTCGACTGGCCAAGGCCGACCTCGCGGCGATGGCGGTTGACATCACGACGCTAGCCGACACGGAGGGCCTCACGGCCCACCGCCGCAGCGTGGAGGTCAGACTGACGTCTGAGGGAAACAGTGGGACATGAGGCCTCGTGCCGCGATCACCACGCTGCTGATGCTTTGGATCGCGACGGCCGCTGCGGCTGCTGAGCCGCTCGGCACCGGAGACCACACGCTGTCCCTCACCGTGGACGGACTGCAACGAACCGCCATCGTCCACGTGCCGCCGCGCTATAACCGAGGCGTAGCGATGCCACTCGTCCTGGCATTGCATGGCGGTGGAGCCAATGCGAACAACATGGTTCGCTTCAGCGGTCTCAACGAGAAGGCCGACGATGCAGGATTCATCGTGGTCTACCCCAACGGCACTGGCCGTTTCGAAAGAATGCGGACTTTCAACGGGGGCAACTGCTGTGGGCAAGCTGCGGCCAACGGTGTGGACGACGTGGAGTTTATCCGCAGGCTGCTCGACGATGTCGCGAATGCATTCACGATCGACCCGAAGCGGGTATTCGCCACGGGGATGTCGAATGGCGGCATCATGGCCTATCGTCTGGCCTCGGAGCTGTCGGATCGCATCGCCGCCATCGCGTCGGTAAGTGGGCCAATGGGAACGAAGACCTGCAACCCCACGCGGCCAGTCTCGGTGATTCATTTCCACGGTACCGACGACGAATTGGCTCCTTTCCAAGGTGGTAAGGGGAAAGGGCTCTCCGCCACAGACTTTATCTCTGTTCCAGACTCGATCGAAGCGTGGGTGAAGGCCGATGGCTGTGCCCCGCAGCCCGTCACAACCACGCTTCCAGACACGACCGACGATGGCACGACCGTGCTGCGCAAGACCTACGGCCCGGGCAGGGACGGTTCCGAGGTTGTCCTCGTCGTCATTGAGGGGGGCGGGCATACGTGGCCCGGACGGCCGCCGCAGATGAATCGCTTGGGTACATCCACTCGGGACATATCGGCCAATGATCTGATGTGGGAATTCTTCCAGCGGCATGCGGTGCCTTAGGAATCGAGCCGGTGGCTCTGTTTGTGTCGGTTGTAGCATGGCCCCCCTGGGACAGTTTCTGACGGTTGTGCCGTCGCCAGGACGCCAGAGCCGGGTGGCGACCCGACGATGAGGTAGACTTGGAATGCGACCGCCAGTGCCCCCGTCACTCCCTATCCGCTCGTGATGCCCATTCCGCCACCACAGTCCGCTCGCTCTGCCGCCCCCGTGCGTTCCGACATCGCTGCGCTCGCCGGCTACGTTCCCGGTGAGCAGCCGCAGGGGGGCAAGTGGATCAAGCTCAACACGAACGAAAATCCCTATCCGCCCTCGCCGGCCGTGGCCCGGGCGATCGTCGCCACCACTGCCGGCCGCACCCTGGCCAAGTATCCAGACCCGCTTGCCACCGTCTTCAGGATGCGGGCGGCCGAGGTTCTCGGTGTCCAACCGGACTGGATCCTCTGCGGCAACGGCAGCGATGACCTGCTGACGATCCTGGTCCGCGGATTCGTCGGGGCAGGGGAGTGTCTGCGGATGCCCTACCCCAGCTACATCCTCTACCGCACCCTCGCCGGCATTCAGGGGGCCAACTGCGATGAGTTTCACTACAGCCCCGATTGGTCGCTTGACGACGGCTTCGCCGCACCGCGAGCGGCGAACGGGGAGGACATCAAGCTGGCGATCATCGCCAACCCAAACAGTCCCTCCGGCACGCTGATTCCGCCGTCGCGGGTCGCCCAACTCGCCGACCGGCTGCCCTGCGCGGTCGTCGTCGATGAGGCCTACGGAGATTTTGCCGATGCGAACTGCCTCGACCTTGTGAAGGACAACCCGCGGGTGATCGTGACGCGGAGTTTCAGCAAGTCATATGCCTTGGCGGGCCTTCGCTTCGGCTTCGCAGTCGCCCAGCCACAGGTCATCGAACAGTTGCAAAAAGTAAAAGACTCCTACAACTGCGACACGCTTTCGATCGCCGCGGCCACTGCCGCCATCGACGACCAGGCATGGCTTGTCGATAACCGGGCACGGATCATCGCCACCCGTCGCCGACTCACCGACTCCATGCGGGCATTGGGTTTCCATGCCCAAGAGAGCCAGGCCAACTTCGTCTGGTGCACGCACCCCACGCGACCGCACAAGCCGATCTACGAGGCGCTCAAGGCCCAGGGCATCCTGATCCGCTACATGAACTATGCAGGCTGGGGTGACGGCCTCCGGATCACCGTCGGCACCGACGACGAAATTGACGCCTTTCTCGCCTGCATCAAGACGATCTGACCGTTTCGTTCCACTGCCCGCATCCCCGCGACGAATACCATGCCACGCACCGCCACCGTTACCCGGAAGACTGCTGAAACCGATATCGTGCTGTCGATCGACCTCGACGGCACCGGGAAGGCCGACATCCAGACCGGCCTCGGCTTCTTCGACCACATGCTCACGCTGCTGGCCGGGCACTCGCTCATCGACCTGAACGTACGCTGCCAGGGTGACCTGCACGTCGACGGCCACCACACGGTGGAGGACGTCGGCCGGGCTCTGGGCACGGCGGTGAAGGACTGCCTCGGCGACCGCCGTGGCATCCGCCGCTACGGCCACGCGATCATCCCGATGGACGAGTCGCTCGCCACCGTGGCCGTCGACCTCGGCGGCCGCACCGCGACGGTGTTTGCGGTCGATTTCCCCGTCGCCACGATCGGCACATTCGATGCGCAGCTCGTCGAAGTCTTCTGGGAGAGCTTCGCGGCTACCGCAGGCGCCAACTTCCACGCCGTCCTGCACCATGGCCGCAACGGCCACCACATCGCCGAGGCTGTCTTCAAGGCCGCCGCCCGGGCCATCCGCATGGCAGTCGAAGCCGACCCGCGCCAGCGTGGCGTGCCGAGCACCAAGGGCACGCTCACGCAGGACTGACGCGCGAACTGGCGCATAAACTCTCTGCGCCAGGCCCGGAGGGCCGGGTAAGCACCAGCGGGCGGAGGCCCGCCAAGCCGAGACGGCCACGATGGCCGTGCTCGGCGTGTATACGGTTCGGGGCTGGCCGTGCCCCGTCGCCGGACGTTCGCTACGACGACCAATCCGCCTCCGGCGGATCGGTGCCCGCTGCCCTTCGCTCACTCGATGGCGGCTGCGCTCTCGGCATCCTGCCTTCGCTTGCCGCCAACGCCGGCTCTCGGGACACGGCCAGCCCCTCACGGATTCATTGGGATTCCATAAAAGCCCCCGGCGGAAGCCGGGGGACTCCGGGTTTGAATGCCGTCCAACGTGCCATGCAGTTCCGGGAAAAGCC
>CANFQO010000077.1 GCA_947449135.1 Planctomycetaceae bacterium
GCGACGAGCATGCCGCAGCCGGCGAACATGCTTCACGAAAAACACGACTTCGTGTCGTTTTTTCTTGGCCGACATCCGTCGGCTGGTTCTTACCCGGCCCTCCGGGCCTGACGCAGCGTGGGATCGCTCAACAGCCACGACTCCAGATGCTGCGGAGCCGGTCGGAGGCACGCGCAGGAGTCCGGTGAATTCTGCGACTCACCAGCGATGCACGATTCGTCCAAGAGCCTCCCCTAGCAGAATCCGCCGGCGACGAGCATGCCGCAGCCGGCGAACCAATCCGCGCCAAGCACGGCCTACGTATGGGCACGGCCTACGCCAAATGCCCGGTCTCGTTGAACGCCACGAGCCGGGGTCCGGGCCATTCGAGTTCGGTCACCGAGCAGTTGGCAAGCGCCGGTAGCTTCGTGAACGGCCGCTCCGCCGCGGCAGCCAGGAGTGGATGCTCACGGCCGAGCATGCTGCCGAGCGCCGCGGTGAGTACGCCGCCGTGCGCCACCACGATCATGCCCGGCCCGCTGCGGGCCGCGAGTGTCTCAAGCACCTTCCGGCCGCGGGCCGCCAGCTGCGCGCGGGATTCGCCGCCGGGGATCACATAGTTTGGATCGCCTGACCGCCAATGGGCCACTTCGTCGGGAAACTCCTGCTCCAGGTCGGCCCACAGATGCCCCTGAAAAATGCCGGCGTGCAGTTCGCAGAGTTGCTCGTCGACCGACACGGGAAGTCCGATGGCAGCGGCGATCACAGCGGCCGTCTCGCGGGCCCGCCGCAGCGGGCTCGACCAGACCTCGCTGATTGTTGCCGCGCCCACAGGACGCGAGACAACAAGTTCACGGGCCCAGTCGGCCACCTGCCGCGCCTGCGCGTGGCCGAGTGCAGAGAGTTCGACGTCCGCCTGCCCCTGCACCCGTCCTTCCAGGTTGGAGACACTTTCACCGTGGCGAACCAGATATTGCAGCATCGCTGCAGCCTACCGCGTGAGTTCGCTCGCGGGCAGGGTGGCCACGTCGGACCGCGTCGCGGGGGGAGCGGCGTGGTGCTGGGTGGCATGGCCACCCAGGGCCGATCCTCGCTGGGAGGTTCCGGGCTGAGCGCGTTCGGGGGGCGACTTGGAAAGCTGCTCGACGAACTCTCGGCTTGTTCCCTGCAGCACGAACACATCGCTCGGGGACTGCCCGCCGCCCTTGGGTCGCACGATACAAATCACCTCTGCATCGCCGTCGTTTCGCCAGACATGATCGACCAAGGCCTGCTCGCCCGGGGAGAGTGGCTTGGGGCTGGAGCCATTGGGTGCACCAGCGTTATTCAGCGCACCCGTCTGGGCGGTTGCGGCGGTCGGCAGGGCGTCAGCGCGGTCGCGACGGTCGAACGACACGGGCGGCATCTCCGCCGGCATGCTCGGCAATGCGGGGCCATTCGGGATGGCCGCCACATCGACCACCGGGCCGGCGCTTGGATAGATGCTGCGATAGACGAACGCGAGGCCCGCTTCGTCAAGCTGTTCGTGAATCGTGGGAAGGGCGGCGAAGAGCCCCTCGTTGTCAGCCGGGTCGGCAGCATTGCAGACACCAATGAGGGTGCCGTCGACTGCGAAGAGTCCGCCACCACTGCGTCCCTGCACCGGCTGACCAGCGACCTGAACATTTGCCGGCCCGAGATACTTGTCAACGGCGGTCACGCGGCTGTGATGGATCGTCGGATCGTCACCGCCGTCACAGCCGACCGTCACAACCGGCTCACCCGCCTGCGTGCTTCGATCAGTACCGCCGACCCGTACCGGTTCGATCTGCCTGTCGGTGAAGATGCTCACGAGCGCCAGGTCTCGTTTGAGATCCCATGAGACGACCTGTCCCGCCACGCCTCGCGGCCCGTCGGCACCAAACAAGTCGACCTCCACTCGGCCCTTGCCCTGAGAATCGCGGAAGATGTGGCCGCAGGTGAGGATCAACGCCTCGCCCTGACGGCAGTCGATCACGGTGCCGGTGCCCCTTGAGACGCCCTGGGCATCTTCGACGAGCAGCCGTGCGGTGGCGGCCATCAGCCGTCGCTCAAGCGCCGTCCGCTGGGCGGGGTCGAGTGGCGGAGTGCCCGCGGCGGCCACGGGCTCCGCAGTTGGCACGCCAGTCGGCCGTCGCTGCCTCGGTGCAGCCGCCAGCGGATCAGGCTTGCTGACTGCGGCCGCGGGTGGCCCTGCCGTCATGATCGCGGCGGCGGTGGCCAGAGGTGCCGCGGGTGGCTCGGTCGCCAGGGCCGCGGCAGCCTGAGTCACCGGCAGCGGAATGCCGGCCATCGTGGCGGCGGCAGGCGGAGTGGCCAGGGCCGCGAGCCCCAACGGCTCCCGGCTCTTGGCAAGCAGTTGTTCCAGTTCTCCGCGGGTCGTGGCACCGTTGATGCGTCCAACTTCCTGCCCCTTGACCAGAAGCACATAGCAGGGCACGCCGGTAACGGCGAAGCGGCGGACCAGATCTCCTTCGCGATCGACATCGACATGACGCACGACCCAGCCGGCCGCCGTGATCTCGCCCACCAGCGGCGCCATCTGCCGGCAGGGGCCGCACCACGATGCCGAAAAATTGAGGAGCACGACGTCCCCGGCCGCCACGGCAGCCGGATTGGCGCAGGCGGGTGCAGCACACCCCGCCATCAGGCCGAGCGCGGCTGTGATTCCGAGGAGGAGTCGCGAGAACCGTGTCATCCGTGGCTCCGGCAAGTCTGGTGTGCGGGTCGCATGGTGACGAACTGCGTTGTCGCCGGCAGGCTGCCGACGGCGGGGCGGGATGGTGCCCGCCACACGCGGTGGCGACAAGACCATTTTGCGGTCACGATGGTGCCGAAACCTTTCCCAGTCCACCTGTTTTTCGCACGGTTTCCCCGTTTGCCACGCGGGCTCATACAATCCGCGTTCCATTCGTCTAAAGACATGCCCGGCTGATCTCTCTAGAACCCCAGCATGACCGACCTCGTCCGCCGCATCCTTGTGACTTCCGCCCTGCCCTACGCCAACGGGCATATCCATCTCGGCCATCTGGTCGAGTACATCCAGACCGACATCTTTGTGCGGTTCCAGAAGCTGCGCGGCCACCAAGCCCTCTATCTCTGTGCCGATGACACGCACGGCACCGCGATCATGATCCGTGCCCGCGCCGAGGGCCGCGGCGAACGTGAACTGATCGCCGCCATGCGGGAGGCACACCTCGCCGATTTTGGCGGCTTCCAGATCGACTTCGATCATTACGGCTCCACCGACAGTGAAGCCAACCGCACGCACTGCGGTGAGATCTGGCAGAGCCTGCGGAATCGCGGCCTGGTCACCACTCGCGATGTGCAGCAGCTTTACGACACGACAGCGGGCGTGTTCCTGGCCGACCGATTTGTCCGTGGAACGTGCCCTCGCTGCCAGACCGCCGACCAATATGGCGACTCCTGCGAGCAGTGTGGCGCTGCCTACACGCCGGCCGACCTCGTCGATCCGGTGAGCACGCTCTCCGGCACGCGGCCTGAGGTGCGGTCAGCCGAGCACTTGTTCGTGACGCTCGAACAGATGCACGGCTTTCTCAATGACTGGACGCAGCGGTCAGGAGCCCTCGACCCGCGGATCGCCAACTATCTGGCCGGTCACTTCCTCGGTGAACCGCTTCGCGACTGGGACATCTCGCGGCCCGCCCCCTACTTCGGGTTCGAGATCCCCGATGCCCCGGGGCACTACTGGTATGTCTGGTTCGACGCACCGATCGGCTACCTCGCCGCTACCAGCGAGTGGTGCGCCGCCCACGGCGATTCGTTTGATGCCTGGTGGCGCCGCGATGGCGCCGCACCGACCGCTGAAATCCATCACTTCATCGGCAAGGACATCACCTATTTCCACACCCTCTTCTGGCCCGCGATGCTGGAGGCGGCCGGTCTCGCGCTGCCGAAGCGGGTGCACGTCCATGGCTTCCTCACGGTCAACGGCCAGAAGATGTCGAAGAGCCGGGGCACGTTCCTCCTGGCACGGACCTATCTCGATCATCTTGATCCAGGGATGCTGCGGTATTACTACGCCGCCAAGCTCTCCGGTGGCATCGATGACCTCGACCTGAATCTCGAGGAGTTCGCCGCCAAGGGAAACGCCGACCTAGTAGGCAAGGTGGTCAACCTCGCCAGCCGGACGGCGCGGTGGCTGGAACAGACCGGCCTCGCGGCCCAGTATCCCGACGACGGTGGACTCTTTGCGACGGCTGCGGCCGATGGCGCCGCGATCGCTGAGGCCTACGAAGCCTGCGACTTCGCCCGCGCGATGCGGACGATCATGCAGGCCGCCGACCGGGCCAACGCCTATGTCGACGCCGAACAGCCCTGGAAGCTCGCCAAGGCGGGTCCGGAGTCCGCGGCGAAGTTGCAGGAAGTGGCCAGCGTGTCGCTCAATCTTTTCCGGCAGATCGCGGTCTACCTCGCGCCGGTCCTCCCGGTGTTCGCCGTGCAGGCCGGCGAACTCGTCGGCGGGCCTATCACCTCGTGGAACGAGTCGCAGCGGCCGCTCACAGGCCAGCCGGTCGGCACCTTCCGGTCGCTCATGCGTCGCATCGAGCCGGCACAGATCGAGGCGTTGCTGGCAGATTCCCTCAAGCTATCAGGCACGCCGCCCACGCATCCCACCCCCTCCAGCCAGCCTGGCACGAAAGGAACGACGTCCATGGAACAGCACGCCGCACCGAGCGATTCGGGAGAACCCTTGGCGGCCGAGCCGCTCGCCCCCGAATGCACGATCGACGATTTCACGAAGATCGATCTCCGCGTGGCCCGGGTGGTTGCCGCGGAGGAGGTGCCCGAGGCGAAGAAACTGCTCAGGCTCACGATCAGTCTCGGCGGCGACGCAACCCGAACGGTCTTCGCCGGCATCAAGGGATTCCACACGCCGGAATCGCTCGTTGGGCGTCTCGTCGTCGTGGTCGCCAACCTCGCGCCCCGGCAAATGAAGTTTGGTCTGAGCGAGGGAATGGTGGCGGCCGCCAGCGGCGCGGGAGCCACGGGTGTCTATCTGCTCTCACCCGACTCAGGCGCGCTGCCCGGAATGCGACTGCACTGAATACACGAAAAACACGACATCCTGTCGTTTTTTCTTGGCGACCTCCGGTCGCTGGCACGGGCCGGGCGTCCTGCCCGGCAGTTGGGTGACTGCGAATAGGCATCCTGTCGCGTGTGGTAGCCGTGTTGGTCTTCATTCCCGGTGTCCCGTCGCTACCGCTCCGGGCTTTTATTCGTGGACAACGCCACCGTTGATGTGGTGCTACGGTTGAATAAAAGCCCCCGGCGGAAGCCGGGGGACTCCGGCACAGCAGTAGTTCCCGGTTCCCACACCAGGACAGTTAGCCGCACGTAGAATTCTTCCAACGGTCCATCACCGACCTGGCACCGGATGCCCTCCTCTGAGGAGTTCCTCGCCATGGCACGCCGCGTCATTCTCTTTCCGACCGACTTCTCCACCGCGAGCGACGCTGCCTTGCCGCATGCGGCAACACTCGCCAAAGAGAAGTCTGCGACGCTTCTCATCCTGCATGTGGAAGAGCCGCCGCTGGCCTACGGCTCGGGTGAGCTTTATTACGGTCTGCCCGAGCCCAGTTCGGAACGGATTCTCAAGATGCTCGAACAGGTAACGCCCTCCGATCCAACGGTAGCGTTCAAGCACCGACTCACGATCGGTGATCCGGCGGGAGAGATCGTGCGGATCGCCGGCGAGGAAGGGGCTGAAATGATCGTGCTCGGCACGCACGGCCGGTCAGGCATGAGCCGCATGCTGATGGGGAGCGTGGCGGAGGCGGTCGTACGGCGGGCCCCCTGCCCGGTGCTTGTCTTACGGGCAGCCCCGGAGACACTGGTGAGACGGAAGGCTGAGGCCCTCCACCTCTAACCCCTCCGCTCTTCACCGTGTTCTCGCATGACGTCACGGCCGATCCTTGCGCTCCGTAGCCGCATCCGCTCAGAGCTGCGCGACCTATTTGATGGTCTCGGCTTCGTGGAGGTCGATACGCCAGTGCTCTCGACCGAGGTATTGCCGGAGGCGCACATCGATCCGATCGCCGTCTATGTCGACGGTCTGGATCGGCCGCCGCACTACCTGCAGGCGAGCCCGGAGGCGCTGATGAAGCGGTTGCTCGCGGCGGATTCGGGGCCGATCTATCAATTCGCACGGTCGTTCCGCGCCGGCGAGCGTGGTCGGCAGCATGACATCGAGTTCGTGCTGCTGGAATGGTATGCGCCCGGTGCGACGCTCGCCGACACTGCGACGCTCCTGGAGCGTCTCTGTCATTCGTCTCTGGGCACACACGGCATCGAGCGGCTCAGTTGCTCAGAGGCGTTTATGGCGATGGCCGGTGTCGACCCGCTTACGGCCACGCTCCCCGACCTCGCCGCCGCCGGGCGTCGGGCCGGACTCGCGGCTCCCTCCGATACGGACAGCGGGCCTGTCGATCAGCAGTGGGACCGCTGGTTCGAACGCCTCCTCGCCGAGGTGATCGCGCCGCGACTGGGCCGGGAACGACCCACAATGCTGGAGTCCTGGCCGGTGTCGCAAGCAGCCTTTGCCCGGGTCGATCCCGACGATCCTCGGGCGGCGCGACGGTTTGAACTCTTCGTCAACGGTGTCGAACTGTCGAACGGCTGGGAGGAGGAAACGAGTCGAGCGGTGCTTGAGACGCGGATCAATGCCGCCAACCGAATTCGCGCGGCAGACGGCCGGACCGTGTTGCCTTCACCACAGCGGCTTCTCGACGCACACGGCCCGACGATGCCGGAGGGGGTCGGCGCGGCACTCGGCTTCGACCGTCTGGTGATGCTGGCGGCAGGCGTCGACTCGATCCACGCCGTCCGCGGTCTTCGGGAGTGACGGCCCATATTCCGATCCTGTTGGGTGTGATGGAAACCGGGCTCGTGGCATGCACGTGGTGTCCCGTCGCTACCGCTCCGGGCTTTTATTCGTGGACAACGCCACTGCTGATGTGGTGCTACAGTTGAATAAAAGCCCCCGGCGGAAGCCGGGGGACTCCGGGACAGCAGCAGTACACGGTGGCTATGGTGCGCCGGCGAGGCCGATCACGGCCCGAGGTCGATCTGTGAAATCGTCCAGCGTTCCACGCGTTGCTTCGGCTCGTTCACGATCGCTGGCTCGAGTTGTAGACGCACCTCCACCGCTCCGCCGTCCGCGCAGGGCGATAGACGAACCCGCACGCCCCACTGGTCTCCGGTGTTCTCTTCAGGCCCCGTGCTCCAAACAGCGCGGCGATCGACAACACCACAGCCACGGATTGCCATCACTGCTGGCAATGAACCAATCGCGGGCTCATCGGCCGTCGGCGGTGGAAGGAGGTGCGGAGACAGCATGCTCTGCGCATCCGCAAGGCGGTTCTCGCGGAGGGCATCGAGCCACATTGAGGCCACGGCCCTGACACGGCCCTCCGTGATCTTCCGCGAGACGAGAGCCGCGGTCACGGCCTGGGCACCAAAGCCCACGGAGAGAGCGAGGCCCAGGAGTGCCGCCGCCCGCCCCACCTTTTCCGCCCCCGATCGCGTGACCTCAGCGAGCCCCGCGATCGCCAGAGCAATGCCCAGCAGGGGCAGAGTCCAGAGCAGTGGCGTCGCAATCGCCAGGCTTGAGAGCATGCCCATTACCGCGGCCGCCACGGCAAGACCACTCACCGGCCGGTAGCGAGTCGTCGGGCTGACCGGTTCCATGACAGCCTACTTCTCTGCCATGGCCTGCACATACTGGTCCTCGAAATGCTTCCGCCTGTCGGCATATCGCAGCACGAAATCGCTGTTCACGTCGAAGACAACGTTCAGGTCAAAGGAGTCGTCATTGCTCTTGATACCCCGCCTCCTGGAGAACGGTCCCGCCATCGAAGCATTGTGAACCCACCCCAGCCACTTGCGGTCGGGAGCCAGTCCCAGAAACATCCGCGCCTCGGGGCTGGCCTGGATGATGTCGCGGGGCACGGGGGCCGTGTGCAGAGTGGCGGCGGTGAAGGCCACCATCACCCACCCGGTCATGAACGCTGCAATGCCCACCCCGATCCGTTCCACCAGCAACGGAAACTCCACCTTCGTGGGTGCGAGCCGGTCGGTCACCTCACGAAGAATCGCCAGCACGGCACAGAAGATCAGCCAGATCGACAGAAAGTCGAGGAGATAGGGGTAATTGGCCAGGTACCCCTCGAGCAGATTGGCCAGCGGCGCAAACCAGGCCGTGGCCACGGACGCCGCCATGAGCACGTTGAAAAACATCAACAGCGATCGCCACAGACCCTCGCGGACGAGCATCCCGGTAACGGCGACAAGGATCGCCAGCAGGAGGAGCGTGATGATCATCTCTTCGGTCCGGCTGACCCGGCCTCCTTTTTCACGGCGAAGACCCTCTGCATCTCCTCCAGCGACAACACGCCGGCCGCAATGGATGCCAGCGCCTCGTCTGCCAGCGGACGCATACCGTCCTTGACCGCCGCCTGCCGCAGCACCTTGGCATCCACCTTTTGGGCAATTGCCTGTCTGACGGTGGGGCCGGCGGCGAGTTCGTAGATGCCGGTGCGGCCGACAAACTGCCGGCCGGCGCAGACCCGGCAACCCCCGTGCTGAGAGGCGCGCTTCACCTCGGGCAGTTCTTCCGCTGTCATCCTCAGACGCTTCAAGAGCTCTGGCGGCGCTGGCAGCGGATCGCTGCACTGCGAGCAGACCTTGCGGATAAGCCGTTGGGAGAGCGATCCAAGCAGGCACCGCGCCAGCTGCTCCCTGGGAATACCGAGATCGAGCAATTTCTGGATGGCATCGATCGCGTCGGCAGCCCGCACGCTCACGAGGACGAGCTGCTTGTCGTCGGCCAGCTTCGTGAGTTCGCCTGCCAGCGCCGTGTCGGTCAGATCCCGTGTGACGATGGCCGAAGGGTATTCGAGCAACGCGCGAGTGAGTGCCGAAATAGGCGTCTCACCCGACTGCGCGGAATACCGCACCGGCTTGATGTTCTGCACCTCCGTGAATGTCGATCCCACCTGCTCGATCGAGACGAAGTCTCGGACAAGTCGGTCCGCCGACTGGAGCACCGTGTCAAATGTCGTCGAACAGCCGGAGGCCGACGGCGACGATACCACGAACAGGCCTTTCTCCATGGCAATGAGTTCACGGACCCGGTTGGCAAGCGTCGATGGCATGCCGAGGTCCTCGAGCTTCTTGGGGGAAAACGGCGGCAGTCCCGTCGTGATCACCATCTGCTTGGCCGTCTTCGTGGTACGTGTGGCCAGCCGACAGGACCGCTTTTTGCCGTCAACCTCGATCGTAAAGCCGGCATCCGGCTCACCGCTGAGCTTGGCGGCATCGGCACCGGCGATCGTTCTCAGCACCGCGACTGCGGCGGTGCCGGCCGCCGCCTCCAGCGGCGGCGCGTCCCCCCACACGGCAGGCTGCTTCGACTTCCCTCTGCCCTTGGCAGGCTTGGTGATCGCGCGGGCCGGGCCGAGAATCCCATCCACCTCATGCGCCACCTTGACGCCATCCGCAGAGGCCTCGATGACGACCCTCGTCGCCCGGGCGGCGACCGCCTCTTGCACGAGCTTCTTGGCTGCCTCGAAGCCGGGCATCGCTGCGGCCTCCGCCTGCCACTTCTGGTTTTCCTCTGGCGTCTCCGCCGAGGTCGCGAGCATCGTCACCCACGGCAGCCCGTCGTCTGTGATTTCCGGAGCCTTCGTCTTGACTCCCAGGAGCCCCATCGTGGCCCGGATCACCCGCTGCAGGTGATCGCGCGTCAGAATGCTTTCTGTCTTGGGAGCCTTCGGGTTCCGTTCACGGCTGTAGAAAAAAAGCGGCAGCATCCAGGCAAGTGCCATCAGCGACTGCCCAGCAGCCGACCAGGGGATCCACCAGGCCAGCAGGCCACATGCTGCGAACGGAAACACGGCACACGCGGTCCAGAATTCCGGCCGCACCTTCAGCCGCGTGCTATCCCGGAAGAGCCAGTCGCTGGTGGTGGCCCAGGCGGCGACCCCCGCCCACCAACAGGCCAAGGGCACAAGTGCCAGGCCACCAAACTGGTCGCGGCCCAGCCATTCCGGGATCACGGCAGGCCACGCGTCGTCGGCCCGAGCCACGGCGGCCTGCGACACGACGGCGCCAAACGCCGACGCCACAACGGCGAGTCGCCGTGTCTGCCTGGCGATTGCGCCAAGCTTTCCAGCCATGGGATGACACCGACGCCCCATCAGGAGATACCCTTCAGGGCCATGATCAATGCCTCGCGGTTGGGCGCGATCTCCAGTGCGTCGTGGCGGTCGATGAGCCCCAGGTCGATGAGGCTCTTGAGGCTCTGCGTGAAATCCTGCATGCCGTCCTTGGTTGATTTCTTGATGTGATCGGCGATCAGGTGATCCTGCTCCTCGAGAACATACTTTCGGATGAGCACGTCGATGAACATGATCTCCACGATCGGCACGCGGCTCACGCCGGGCTTGATCGACTTGAGCAGTTTCTGGGCCACGATTCCCTTCATGTTGAAGGCGATGGCACTGCGGATGGAGGCATGCTCCTCTTGGGGAAAGAGGTCGAGAATGCGGCCGATGCAACTCGATGCGCTGGCGGCGTGAATGGTGCCGAACACGAGGTGCCCCGTCTCGGCCGCATGGATCGCGGTCTTGAACGTCTCCACGTCACGAAGCTCGCCCACCAGGATGATGTCTGGATCTTCGCGGACGGCATGCTTCATGCCGATTTCGAAGTTCTTCACATCGTTGCCGATCTCCCGCTGGTTGATCAGGCACTTGTCTTCTGTGAAGACGAATTCGATCGGATCCTCGAGCGTGAGGATGTGCTTGCGGTAGTTCCGATTGATGTAGTTGAGCATCGACCCGATCGTCGTGCTCTTGCCGGAGCCGGTCACGCCGGCCAGCAGCACCATGCCCTGATCGAGCTGGCAGAGCCGCTCGATCGAGGGCGGCAGGAAGAGCTTTTCGAAATCGGGGATCGTGTTGTTCACGCGGCGGGCCACGAGGCCCCACGCGCCCTGTTGCGTGAGCAGGTTGACGCGGAATCGCCACCGCACGCCGTCGACGACACAGGTGTGGGCAAAGTCGGCTCCACCGTCAGTGTCGAAAATGGTCCTTTGCCGCTCGTTCATGATCGGCGCGCAGAGCTTCTGCATCTGCTCGGCACTGATCGGGGGATACTTCAGCGGCTGAAGAGAGCCCTTGACCCGCATGTATGGCGGCTTGTCGACCTTGAGGTGCAGGTCGCTGCCGTTGAGCTTGACCAGAGCCTCGAACAGCCGGTCGATCTCATTCCCGGCCGGCTGAATCGCGGCCGACGGGCTCGAGCTTTCAGAGGCCTGAGGGGAAACGGCGGCTGGTGCAGCGACCGACGTCGCTGGCTCAGATGGTGCGCTGGTGGGATCGAGTGTCGCCATGAGTCGCTGTGGATACGGGTCTGACGGGGATGCCACGCTGTCTGAACAATTCCTTCACATCCCGGATCGTACACTCTCCAAAGTGGAAGATGCCAGCGGCGAGCGCCGCATCGGCCCCACCGAGCACAATTGCATCGGCAAGATGTTCCGGCCGGCCCGCCCCGCCGCTGGCTACGACGGGGATGCCCACCGCCCGACTGACGGCTGCCGTGATCTCCAGATCGTAGCCATCGCGGGTGCCGTCACGATCCATGCAGGTAAGCACGATCTCCCCTGCTCCCAACGACTCCACCCGCTGGGCCCAGGCGACCGCCTCCAGACCGGTCGGCACCCGGCCGCCATTCACGAACACCTCCCAGCTCTCGCGACCATCCCGCGTGACCCGCTTGGGATCGATGTTGACGACCGTTGCGCAGCTGCCGAGCCTGTCGGCCACCGCCGTGATCAGCTCCGGGGTCCGCACGGCCGACGAATTGATGCTCACTTTCTCGGCGCCCGCATGGATCAGCCGCACCGCATCGTCGAGCGTGCGGATGCCGCCGCCGACGGTGAACGGCATGAAGATGGTCTCCGAGACGCGGCGGACCACGTCGAGCATGATCGCGCGGCCCTCGTGACTGGCGGTGATGTCAAGGAACACAAGCTCATCGGCGCCCTCAGCCTCGTAGCGGGCCGCCACCGACACCGGGTCTCCGGCATCAACGAGATCGAGAAACCGCGTGCCCTTCACGACCCGGCCCCGTTCGACGTCGAGGCAGGGAATGATGCGTTTGGCGAGCATGCTCGTGGGGTGTCCTCAGGTGGGCCGCGTGATGCGACCTTCGTCGGGGCTCGAGGCGGTGGCGTAGAGCTTCTTCGGGATCCTTCCGGCGAGCCACGCCTGCCGGCCGGCGAAGCAGGCCGCCCGCATCGCCTCTGCCATCCGCAGTGGATGAGCGGCATGGGCGATCGCGGTGTTGAGCAGCACGCCATCGACGCCCAGTTCCATCGCGGCCGCCACGTCGCTGGCCGTGCCAACGCCCGCATCCACGATCACCGGGTAGTCGGGATCGCCCTCCTTCAGATACTCCATGCAGATCCGCAGGTTGTTGGCGTTGAGAATGCCCTGGCCGGAGCCGATCGGACTGCCCGCCGGCATGACGCTGGCGGCCCCCAGATCCTTGAGTCGTTTCGCCACCACGGGATCGTCGCTGGTGTAGACGAGGACGGTGAACCCTTCGGCCACCAGCCTCTGCGTCGCCTCGAGCGTGCCCACAGGATCGGGCAGGAGCGTCCGCGAGTCGCCGAGCACCTCGAGCTTCACCCACTCCGCCCCGGGATTGCCGAGTTCGCGAAGCAGCTCGCGGCCGAGACGGGCCACGCGCACCGCATCGTCGGCGGTGTAGCAGCCGGCGGTGTTGGGCAGGAGGACATACCGAGACGAGTCGATGTGGTCGAGGATGTTCTCGCCGGCGGCATTGATGAGCCGCTCCCGTCGCACGGCCACGGTGACGCAGTCGGTGCCGGAGGCGTCCAGACACGCGGCCATCTCGACATGGCTCGCGTATTTGCCCGTGCCGACGACAAGCCGACTGGCCAGCGTCATGCCGCCGACACGCAGCGGTTCATCGGTGCTTGAGGGGAACGAAGCGACGGTGGATGGCACGACGGGCGGCTGAGGCATGATGTCGACGCGTGGCGGGAATATGGACGACGGCGTACTGCAGCCGGTCAGCCACCACCCACGAGTGTCACAAGTTCGAGGCGGTCGCCGGCTTTGAGTCTACAGTCTGCCAGCCGCGGCCGCGGCACGACGGCTTCATTGACCTCGACGGCGATCGGCCGGCCGGCGAATCCTAGCGACGCGACCAAGTCGGCGGCGGTCGATCCCGCCGGCACATCGTGAGGCTCGCCATTGACGATGACGGTGATTTCCACAGGCTCTCCTACTTCGGCTTCGCCCCGCCGCCCCGCGGCTGAGCCACATCGAGCAGCACAAGTGGCGTCACCAACTGCGTCTGCTGCGCATTCCAAGGGATGCCGTAGGCTGCAGTGGTGCCGGTGGACGAGTCGGTGACATAGAGCACCGACGAGGCAAAGGTCGTGCCTCCCCGCCGCAGTTCGGCCATTCCCGAGACAAGCATGAACTTCGGGTTCTTCGCCTGCCCTGGCTTGAAGCCCAGGTCCTTCAAAACGTTGTGCTTGTAGGCGGCGGTGAACTTCGCCGTGCCAGGATTGAGCACGCCACCCGAAAGGTCGCCCGTCTCGAAGTCGAGCATGAAGAACCCCTCGATGCCTGTATCGAGCGGCGCCGTGCAGGCGGCAAACGATCCGTCCGACTGCGACGTGACGGCCGACACCCGTGGCAACGGCTCAGGAGATCCGAACCTGCC
>CANFQO010000078.1 GCA_947449135.1 Planctomycetaceae bacterium
GATCTTCCATCACATCCGCCAGCACCATGCGGGCCTGGCGCAATTCCACGATCGTCGAGATGAGCGGGAAGAGCACCCGCACATCCCCCAGGGCGCTGGCCCTGAGAATCGCCCGCAACTGTGTGCGAAACATCGGGAGCTGCCGGAGCGAAAGCCGGATGCTGCGGAGCCCGAGGCAGGGGTTCCGCTCTTCCTCCAACTTGGACGCGGTGAGCATCTTGTCCGAGCCCAGGTCGATCGTGCGGATCACGACCGGCATTCCCTGCATCGCCTGGACGACGTCGCGATAGGCGGCAAAGTGATCCTCTTCGGTCGGCTCGCGGCGGCTCGTCAGGTAGAGAAACTCGGTGCGGTAGAGGCCGATGCCGTCGCAACCGCGACTCAGGCACTGCTCGGCCTCGCTGGGAAACTCGATGTTGCCCGTGATCTGGATCCGCACGCCATCGGTGGTCACGGCGGGGAGATCGCGCAGCCGGTCGAGCTTCTTGGCGACGGTGCGGGCAGCCTCGACCTCCATGCGATAGCGGGCGATCGTCTCCTCGTCGGGCTGCAGGATCACGATGCCCTGATTGCCGTCGAGGATCACCGGCTCGCCGCCGGATACGTCGGCCAGAAACGGCCCAATCCCCACCACCGCTGGAATCTCGAGCCCTTCCGCCACGATCGCCGTATGGCTGCCAGGGCCGCCCAACTCAGTGGCAAATCCCTGGACAAATCGCCGGTCGAGGTTGGCCGTTTCGCTGGGCGTGAGATTGTGGGCCAGCACGATCACCGGCTGCGAAATCGACGCGAGCGTCTCGCGGCGCTGTCCCAGCAGGTTGCGGAGCAGGCTCTTCTCGATGTCATAAATATCGTGGGCCCGCTGCGAGATGTGGTTGTCGAGATTCTGAAACACCTTCGCGTAGCGGCGGAGCGTGCGGCTCACGGCGTATTCAGGCCACCAATTGCGGTCGCGGACCGCCGTGGCCAACTCGTCCTGCAGCTTGGCGTCGTGGAGCATCGCCAGGTGGGCATCGAAGATGGCGGCGTATTGCTCGCCGAGTTCGGCCCGGATCGCATCGCGGTTTCGCTCGATCTCCCGGGCGGTTTCGGCGACGGCATGCTCCAGCCGGGCGAGCTCTGTATCGACGGCACTCCGCTCCACGAACCGGCGCGGAATCCGGAAGCCCTCGCTGTCGAGGACGAGCGCTTCACCGATCGTGACGCCGGGTGAAACGGCGATTCCCTGGAGTTTGAGCATTGGGGGCGCATTTCGCCCGCGGGCTGCGGCGTGTCGTTCAGGGAGATCGCGCCCATGCAAAGATGATGGCGGCGATCAGAATCCCTGCGGCACTCGCGCCTCGCGGCTCGTTGCGGCTCCTTCGTTGTGTGGACTGCGTGTGAACTGCGGTATGAAATGCGTATCAAAAAGCCGACTGGCACTGGTCGCCAACCAACACTGGCCCGACCACTCCGCCCGCCGCCAAAACCTGGCCCTTACTACCGGCCTTCGTTATTTTCCTGTTCGTTGAAATTCCGGTCGAAGAGGACGCCGATCGCCTCGATCGCCTCGTGGGCGTCAGGCCCCGTCACCTCCACCACCAACCGGGTGCCCGCCTCCGCCGCAAGTGTCAGCAGCTCGAGGATGCTTTTTCCGTCGACCCGCTGCGAGTTGTTGAGCAGTTCGATCCGAGACTGCCACTTGCGGGCCTCCCGCGCAAGCTGGTCGGCCGGCCGGGCATGCAGGCCCTGCGGCATTCCGACCACAACCTCGCGTGAAACCATCTGATCACTCATGCTGTTCAGAATTCCGGCCAACCGGTCCTCGTCTTGTCCCACCACGGAAACGTTCACGACGCCACCCCGTGGCTATCGGCCTCCTCCAGAAGGTGCCGGATGTCCATCGGCCCCTTGGCTGACTTGAGCTGTCGGCAGAAGGTTTCGTCGCGAAGCTGCCGAGAGATGTTCTCCAAGGCCCGCAGGTGATCGCCTGGGCGGTCGGGCGGCGACACGAGCAGAAAAAACAGCTGGACTGGCTCGCCGTCGAGGCTCTCGAAGTCGACGCCGCTGTGGCTCACCGCCACCGTGCCCACCAACCGGCTCACGCTGGGGTGCTTGGTGTGGGGAACGGCAACGCCACGGCCGATACCGGTGCTGCCGAGATCCTCACGCTTCATAATGGCCTTCACGATGCTCTCGTAGTCGGCCGCCGCGATACTCCCGGCGTCGACGAGCGACTGGGACATCTCCCGAATGACACCCTCCTTGGTGCCGGCGTCGACATGCGATCGGATCGCGTCCGTGGCCACGAAATCGGAAAACTTCATGCGTCTTCGTGTTCAGGATTCGCGCGTGGGTTGCACGTGCTTGTGATCCAGAACCTTCTCCTTGTGTTTTCTGAGCTGTTGCTCGAGCTTTTGAACGGCACCGTCGACGCTTCGCCAGAGTTGGCCGGCGTGCTCACGGCTGACCATGTCGTGAAAATGCTCCGCAGAGGCGACGATTTCCACCGCCGGCAGGTCGTCATTCTCCAGGTCAACCGTCACGTTCAGAGCGGTGAGGCGGCTGAAATACCGCTTCAGACGGGAGACCTTCGACACGATTTTCGACTGCGTGGCTCCGCTGAGCTGACCGTGCCTCGCTGAAACGTTGATCTGCACGCGAACATTCCCTTCTCTGACAAAAACGTCCTGCCACAAACGACCGGGGATTCAACCCCGCACACCCGGACAAAAAACGCTCGTCCCGGGCGGGCTGAAGCGAACGCCGCGGCCCTGCGAGTGCGGGAATTTCGTCCCGATCTACGTTCGATCATAGCACCCCTCGTGTTGCCGACACAAACCATGTGCGCGGCGCGGCCACAGGCCGCGAAAACGACTGGAATTTCATTCTCTTTCGGTCATCGGGACAGTTTCGGCGGCAGTTGGGGCGGTGTTGCCAACAGCTGGGGGAGCGCGGCGAATGAGGCCCTTCTCCAGCTGAGCACGCCACCAGAGCACGCCATCCCGCCGCATGTCGGGCAGACCGTCGGGGCGGTATCTCCCCCGATCCACGGCCGATGGCTGCGTGATATCGACGAGCGACTTGATCGCATAACGCCGGACGATCAGGCTCGGGTCCTCAAGGGCCTCAACCAGGCCGCGATCGGCCCCTGCTGCCAGCCCCTCGTCAGTGAAGCCCATGGCCATCGCCCTGAGCATGTCGGCCTTGCCGCGTGGACCCCGACTCGCAAACGATTCGAAAAGCCGCAAAGCCGCATTTTCGCCACGCGCCAACGCCAACGGAATGGTCGCGGCCTGAAGCTGCATCCACTGTCTTCCCTCCAGTTTTTTCCCGGGCGATTCGGCGGCGAGTTGCTCCACGAGATCGTCAAACTCCCCGAGGAGCGCCAGCGTCGATGCGGCCAGCATCCTGTTCTCGGCCCGCTTGTCCGCGGCCATCTCCCGCAGGGCCTTCATCAGCGGGGGGGTAGCGGCCACCCTGGCAGCCAACGCCTCACTGGCCGACTTCTCAAGCCGGTCTGGCATGAAGCCCGACTCGATCCAGGACGGCAGCCCTTGATTGCGGACCATCGCGACCCGGCCCGAAGCAGTGCTGATCCATTCGAGTGACATGCCCGCCGCAAGCAGGCCCTCGACGTCGATGCCTTCGAGCGGCCGTTCCACGGGGAGCCCACCACCGGTCGTCTGCCGCCAGGAAAGTCCCTGAAAGGCGTAGATTCGCGAGCGGGTGAGCGGCGGTGTGCTGGTGGGGTCGGCGCCGGGATAACGGTCCAAGTCCACCTCGACGGCCACCGGGCTCAACAGCCCGGCCGTAACGGTTCCCGCAAGTCCAGCCGCGGTGATTCCCAAACGTGCTTCGGCCAGACTGGCCTGAGCCATCGCGCGGCCAAACACGACCTGAATCCGAGGCACGCCATCGGGATCGAGCATCAGCACCGCGCGTGTCTCTGGGAGCAGGCGAATCGTAACGCCCCGCACGTGCAGTTCGGGCTGCGAGCCACGGGGGACGAGCAGATCTTCCTGCTTTCCCAGCGGTGAGCCCGCCGGGAAGACGGTCCACTCACCCCCCTCCGTCCGCCGCAGGAGCACCCCGCCGCCACCGACCATCCCCACCTGATCAGGCGACTCATCCGCGTCCGTGGCGGCCAATTCTGGCGATGTTCCTGCGGCCGGCGGTGGTTCCGCCACCGCCACGGCAAGAGCCGCGGACGGCTCTGCCGCGGGCTCTTCGGCCGCCGACAGAGCGTCCGTCTCCGGCTCGGACGCGATCGCCTCCGCCTCTGTTTCAGCAATCACAGGCACCGGGTTGTTTGGCACTTCTTCCTTCGCCACTGTCGTCACAGCGTCCGCTCCTGCAGGGACCGGGGTTGCGTCCTCGTCAGCGGGAACGCCGGGCATTGGCTCCGCAGGCGGCACGACTGGGTTCTGTCCATCTCCCTGCCCTTGCCCTTTCCTCTGCCCCTCTCCTCGTGCCACCTCTGACGGCCGGCGACCGGTCAGCGAGCCGCCCAACGACCAGGCCAGCACTCCCGCGAGCGCCAAAAGCAGGGCCAACGACACAAGCGCCGATGCCCATGCCACCCATGACGAACGTTCCGCTGGTCGTGGTGCAGCCCGTTTGGGATCCAGCCGCGCAAAGCCCTCGCCGCTGGGCGTGGCGTCGCCGCCTGGTGGAGTCGCCGCATTCATGACTTCCCGAATGGCCCGCGCCGTCTCCCGCGACTCACGATGACCGTCGCCTCTGCGTGCCGCCTCATCCCGCTCCGTGGCAGCCCGATCGTGAAGGCCTGCCAGCAGCCCACGCAGTCGCTGCTGGATCCGCTGCCGTTCATCCACGTGCAGGCCGTGCTCAACGGCAGGCTCGCGGGCCACCTCGGCGAGCAAGCGGTGACAGGCCGCCACCTCGGCCAGATGCACCTCCGATTCGATGCAGATCCGCTCGAAGGACTCAAGCTGTTCCGACGAGAGCGTGTTGTCGAGGTATTCGGCGACGGAGTTGGGGTCTTCCGTGAGGCCCCGACCATCCGGCCGGGGAGCCCCAATCGCGGTACGGCCGATGGCTGTGCGAATGCGCTCCACCAGCTGTGTGGCGACGATACTCGATGAGACCTTCGCGCCGAGTTGCTGTTGTTCGTCGTCAGGCAACACGCCATCCAGCCAGGCCAGCAGGGTTCTGAGGGTGAGACGCATGGCGTGTACTCCGGGTCGGACGGGCTGGTTTGGGGCAGGCGGCTCCTCCGGCGGAAATCACCGCCGGCAGGCTCCTGCCCCATACATAAGAGTGGCGGCGGGCGGGAATTTTCGTACAAAAATCGGCCGGAAGCCGGAAACCTTGATCTGGAACCGGCACCGACCCGTCCGGGCGGGTCCTGCGTACTAAGAAAGACCGCAGACGAGCCCTGCCGGCTGACTACACTTTCAGCATCCGCGGAAGGCACCAGCTCCGGCCGGCCTTTGGAGAGCAGACACATCCATGACCGCCATGCCCCGAAACCGTCGCCAAGCCATTCTCCGAGAAGCCTCCGGCTACATCGAACTGGGCGAACTGCTCGTCCAGCAGGATACGATTCTGCCGCCGAGCGCGCAGAAGCTGCTGCATCGCGCACTCGATCTTGTGGCGATGTTGCCGGAGCCCACCCGGTCGATGTCGGCTGCCAAGCTTCTCGAAGGTGAGGCTCTGCGGGCCCTGGGTCGCTGGGAGGAGGCGCTCGCGGCACTGAGGCTGGTGGCTGAGCAGGAGCCCAAGCGATTGGAGTCGTGGTTGGGCATGGGCTGGTGCCTCAAACGGCTGGGGCGTCTCGACGAGGCGATTCTGTCGCTGGAGCAGGGGCTCGAAGCCTCGCCGCGGGAGCCGATACTGCTCTACAACCTCGCCTGTTATCATGCTTTGGCGGGTAGGGTTCAGGCGGCCATCGAACACCTCACAAAGGCCATTTCACTCGACGGACGGTTCCTGGATCTCACCGGCGCCGAGCCCGATTTTGATCCGATCCGTACGGATCCGCGGTTTGTTGCAGTTACACACGTCACGGTCTGAATGCGGCGATTCAGCTCCGGCGTCAGCCATACGATTGACGAATCCCGCATGTTCCTGAAGAGCCCCGCATGACGAGCCCAGCCCTTCAGGAAGTCGTCGCCCTGCTGGGCTGCCCTGCGGCGGGCACTCCCGCCCAATACCTGTTTGAGCGGATGATCGCTGCGACGGGCCTCGACTGGCAGTTTGTCACGCTCGACGTGCCGCCCGAACGGATCGCCGAGGCGATCCAAGGTGCGGCAGCCATGGGGTTTCGCGGCTGTCTGCTCTCCGGATCGTTGCGGTCTGCGGCGATCTCGGCTGTGACATCGGCCAGCCCGGCGGCCACATTCGCCGGGGCGATCAGTCTGATCGAACGGCAGCCCACCGGCCCAGTCGGCCACATGACCGATGGACGCGGCGTGCTGGAGGCAGTGCGGTCCCACATCGATCCCGTGGGAATGGCAGTGCTCATCGTCGGGGCCGGCGCCGCGGCCCGGGCCACGGCACTGGAGCTTTCACTGGCGGGCGTCGGCGAGATTCTTGTCTGTGATCGCACGCCTGAGCGGGCGACGGCGCTCGTCGATGCACTCACCGGTTTGGCGGCCGCCCCAGCTTCGGCCGTGCCGTGGGAGACGGCGATTGCGATTCCCGAACGCGTCCGCATCGTTGTGTCAGCGGTGCCGGCCAACGGCCCGAAGCCGGTCGCTTCGTTTTCCGGCCTGCGACCCGAACTGGTGGTGGCCGATTTCGCGCTCGTCAGTCAGCCGGCGGCGCTGGTGTCTGAGGCGCGAGCCGCTGGCGCCTGTGTCATCGACGGGCTCGAGATCCACGCCGCGCGGACGGCGATCGACTTTCATGCTCTGACTGGTCTCGAAACCGACACGGAACTGCTCCGTGACGCGCTCGACGAATTCTTCAGCGCGTGATCGGCTCAGGAAGCCGGCTTGGAGAGCCGTTCGACCTTCTTGAGCAGTGCCGCGGCACTCGACCGCACGTCTCCCACGGGATCCTGTGTCAGCTGCTCCACGCGATCGAGCAGCTGCCGAGGCGGTGGTTCGTGGGTCGCGTCGACGAGCAGGGCCAGACCGCGCAGTGCATTGACGACCACGAGCGCCCGCTTGTAGCGACGCGACTGAGCGGCCACGTCGACTGCGTCTCCGGCAGCCACGGCCACGTCGGGCAAGGCAAGCATCTCGGCAAGCGTCTCCAATGACTCCTCGCGGCCCTGTCGGGCCAGGGCAAGCGCCGCATTGAACCGTACGTCATCGGCACTGTCCCCGGAGAGTTCCGTGAGCCGTTCCAATGCCGGAGAGCCGCCAAGCACTCCCAGCGTGAAGGCGGCGGCCGAACGCAGCGGCACATCATCACTGCGCGATGCGGCCACCACGGCTGAGGTGACACCCGCAGCATCGTCGAACGACCGGCCACTGGCCAAGAGGTTTGTCGACAACACGGCCAAGGCCTCAACCGCCGCGCGGGCCGTCTGGGGATCTGAAAGAACGCTGGCCCGTTCCACCAGCGGACCGGCGGCAGCTGGAATGGCGAACTCACCGAGAGCCCGACAGAGATAGAGCCGCAGGGTCTGCGACTGTTCGCCGCTGCGGCCGCTGGCGGCCTCGTCGGTGAGGATGCGGCCGAGTTCCGTGGCCAGCGATTCGTCTTCCTTGAGCGCGCCGCCGCCAGGGCCGCGAAGATCGTTGGCGAGATTCAGCGCTGCCTGCCAGCGGCCTTCGTTGTCACGTCTGAGCGTTTTGACATAGGCCTGCGGGTCGCTGCCAAGGTGGGCCAGCCAATGGAAGGCGAGCCAGACGCAGACGATGATGGCGACGATCACGCCCGGGACGAGAAACAACTGCACGAGGAACGCCGCATTGGGCGGTTCGACAGGGGGCAGCGAATCGTCTTGAGAGATGGTCCGGCGGTTGGAATCAGCCATGGAGAGTAAACCTGCCGGGAGACGCGGTGGCCGCGGGTGGCACTGCGAGGGGTGTTGAAACCGGAAAGAAACGCCAGAATCGGGAAGCGACGCGGGCCGGCAAACCCGCGCCATGCAGTCTCGTCCTGTCAGCAGTCTAGGTGGCTAACACAGTGCGTCAACGTCCCGAGGCTCCCGCCAACCATCCTGAAAGCGGCCCCCCTGCCCCGCCGGCGGTCTGGCTCGATGTGACGTTGCCGTCGGTGGAGCAGAACCTTGCCCTCGACGAGGCGCTGTTGGAATTAGCCCACGAGGGGCTGGTCACAACCACTTATGTCCGCACCTGGATGGCCGCGGAACCCGTCGTGGTGCTCGGCTCCTCGAGCCGCGTCGACGAGGAACTCGACAGTCTCGTCTGCGAGGCGGCTGGGGTGCGGGTGGTCCGCAGGCCCAGCGGCGGGGCCACGGTGGTGCTGGGGCCGGGCTGCCTGATGTGGTCGGTGGTCACGCCCCATCCGGTGGGTGTTCCGGCCATCGAGGCGATCCACGCCGCGATGCTCGATCCGTTGGCAGCGGCGATCAATGCCGCCCTGCCCGCGGCGGCCCACCATGCTGGCCACAGGGTGGCTCGACGCGGCACAAGCGATCTGGCGATCAGCGATCCACAAGGAGGCGAGCCGGCCCATCGGGAGCGAGACGTGCCTGAGCGGAAGGTTTCGGGCAATGCACTGCGGGTGCGGCGGCATGGGGTTCTCTACCATGGCACGCTCCTCGACAGCTTTAATCTCAGCCTCGTGGCGAAGGTGCTCCGACATCCTCCCCGCGAGCCCGACTACCGCTCACGACGGTCGCATAGTGATTTTCTCGCCAATCTGAATCTCGGCCGGGAGGCTCTCGAGAAGATCGTTCGGACGGCGTTCAACGCAACACTCGCGACCGGCGATTGGCCGAGCGATCGCGTGTCGCGGCTCGTGGCCGAACGCTACGCGGCAAACGACTGGACACGCCGTTTATAGCCCCCGCGACCGGCAAACCCGTCCGGCCTGGCAATCTGGAGAAGATCGCACGGGAATGAGGGATGGGGGGAGTGTCGATCGTGAGATCATCAAGGCGGCCTGCTTCCGCCGATCCTCCTTTGTGGCGGATGGGATTCGGTGTCGGGATGGTGGCTGGTGGCCGAAAGAAAATAGTCTTTCGGCGGCGGCCGCTCCTGAGTAGGTTTCCCGACCCGATCGACAAGACGTCGTTCGACAGTTCGCAACAGCGACAGCCCGCAACAGGAGGTTGCCTTCCATGCGTTTACACATGAATGCCGCGGACGTGCGGCGATTGGTCGCGCATTACTTCCTCGATCTCGGCGTGGACAGCGCCGATGTCGATGATGTTCAGGAAAACATCCGGATCGACCGGGGCCGCTGCGTGGCACGGTGCTACCGGGTCGCGGAGATGTTCGCGATGTGGATGATCGACGTCGGCGTGCTCCAGTTCTATGACGCCGACGGCGAGATGCTGCACACCGTGAACCTGTTCACGGAACTGCAGCCGCAACGGGCGGCCGCCTGATCACGGCTCTGCCGTGGTGGCGACTCTCGTAGCGATCACGGGCCTTCCCCGTTGCGACTGCATGTCGCGGTGTAGGAGAGGCGTCTGAAGCAATACATGATGGCGTGTTCGGGGGGATGGTGCGCGCACCCAAGCGGCTTGGCTGGAGTGCGGGCAGGGTGGACGGAAGATCGGGGGGATGGTGATGGCAGACACGTTTGATCTGGTGCGATCGCCGCGGCTATCGATCGTCATCCCCACGCCGGCCGACACCGCGGCCATGGAAGAGACGCTTGTTAGCGTTCTCGAACATCGGCCCGACGACTGCGAGATCGTCGTCGCGCTCGGCTGCGAATATGCCGACCCCTGGAACATCCGTGAGGAAGTGCGGTTCGTCCAGGCACCTACCGGGTCGAGTCTGGTGAGCTGCGTGAATCTGGGCATGGCGGCCAGCGAAGGCGATGTCGTGCATATTCTGGCCGCGGGTTGGCGAGCCACGGAGGGCTGGACCGATCTGCCGCTGGAGCGGTTTGAGGATGACGACGTCGGGGCCGTGGTGCCGCTGGGAGTGGCGTCAGACGACCATGAGCGGGTGGTGTCGGCGGGCGTGCGATGCGCCGTCGGGGGGCGGCGGATTGACGTGGCCGCCGACACCAAGTGGCGAAAGGCGCTGGCGTCTGGCACGTTGCCGACCGGTGCGACTGTGCCGCAGGGCCCGGTCCTTGAGGCTGGTTTTTGGCGTTCCGATCTGCTTGAAATGACGGGCCGTGGATTCACGACGGCGTGCGGTGAGGCGGCCGCCGATGCCGACATGGCGGTCACGCTGGCCAGGAGTGGTTGCCGGGTGGTGATTGAGCAGCATTCGTTGGTGGTGGCGCCGACCGCGACGGCCGGCCGGGTTCGGGCATCCTCGTTTCAGGCGGGGCTCCATGCGGAGCGGCTCTTCTGGCGGAGTGTTGCCGGCTCGTCATTCGTTTCCGCGCTCGTGCTGCATCTGGTCGAGATCGTGCGGCATGCGATCGCACGTGCGCCAATGGGTACGGTCCCGATGCTCGTGGGCCGGATGGTGGCCTTCCTGCAGTTTGGCGACTCCATGACTCGCTACCGGCAACTGCGTAGCTTGATGGCAACGGCGGGCGAGAGAGCTGCTTCGGCGACGGAAGAGCAGCAGACGATCCGGATCGACGGTCCCCATGCGGGCGTGGCGCGTCCGCGGCAGCGGAAGTCGCGTGAATCGGCACCGCTGCGGAAGTCGGCCTGAGCGGGGCTGGGGCCTTGGGGCTGCTGGGCGAATACGCCACTGCGGCCAGCCACTGAGACCTGACGGGGGCCTACCTGAGTCGCGAGGAAGTAGACCTCGGCAGGCGAACTGTCGGCATTTTCACCGGCTGGCGGAGCGATCCTATTGCCGCGGCCCCGGGGCTGGTAGAATTTCACTTCGATGCCCTCGTAGCTCAATTGGATAGAGCGTCAGCCTCCGAAGTTGAAGGTTACAGGTTCGATCCCTGTCGAGGGTATTCACGGCCCCGGGCGTTTCCCGTAGGTTTTCCTGCGAGGGAATGCACGGGGCCGCACTCGTGCGCAATCAACGCGATCACCGCTGTTCTTGATTGCGACTCGGCCGCCAATTGAGGGGGACTTTCTCTCCCCTGCTCACGCACCTCGGCACTGCACTCGCCATGCGACGAAGGTGTCCAGGACTTTTTCTTTCGTGTGAGCAGCAGCTTTAGCGATGCTTCTGCCCTTGCCATCGCTGATGTGTCAGCACCCGATGCGTAGTATCGCGTGCGTTCGAGACAACCCCCAGCCCCCTATGGACAGGAGCTTCTTGCAATGACATAGCAGGTGCAGCACGTGAGTATTTTCTCCCGCTTCCGCCGTCGGTTCTTCTCACTCCGCATGATGTGGCCTTCCCGGAGATCCACATCGCTCACATCCGTCTCGCGTCGAAGACGATCACGGCATCGCGGATACCACGTCGGCGGTGCCTTCTGCGTGCAGGAACTCGAGCCTCGATTCGCGCTTGCCCATTCACCGATCAACGTCGCGGCGCCGTCGTGCGAATCCCTCACGTCTCTCGTCGCAGCGACGAGCACTGTGGTTGCGACCTCGGCTGCACCGGCATCGGCTTTTCCACTGACGGCGATGATGGCGGCCATTGGCGACGACCCTGCGGCACTTCTCGCCAAAACGCCTGGCCTCGACGGCATCCTGCACACGGTGTTTGCAAACGCGGAAACGGCTCCCGCAGTATTTGACGGCCGCGTCGCCGCGGTCGAGCAGCAGCTGCTTTCCGGGACGGCATCGCTCGGCGTGCAGTTCCGCGTTCTCGACCCCTCGGTGATGGGAGTCCACGAGGGCGCCTACAGCGCATCGGCACCGGGCGGACCGACGATCTACCTTCGGTCTGACCTGCTGCAGGGTCGGCCCGATCTGATCCGCACCGTCCTCTTCGAGGAAATCGGGCACCACATCGACGTCATGTTGAACGGCGACGTCGATTCCCGTGGCGACGAAGGGGAGTTGTTCTCGGCGATGGTCCGCGCGGCGGTTCTCAACGACGCCGAAATGACGCGGATTCTCAGCGAAGACGACCACGGCGCGCTGGTTGTCGACGGCGAGAACGTCGCGGTGGAGTTCGCCACCGTGTCGAACGCCACCACATCTGTCACCTACACCGAAGCCGGCGCAAAGGTCTCGCTTCAGCCCAGCATCACAGTGGGCCGCGCGGCGAATGAAACCATCCTGTCGGTGTCGTTTGCGATCGGAGCGGCCAACGCTGCCGATCGAATCAGCGTATCAGGAGCCCGCACCGGCCAGAGCAGTGGCACGAGTCCGTTCGTCGCCGGGCTGACTGTCCCCGCGACGGCAACGTCGGGGACGTTCTTCCTCGGCCCGAACGGAGCCACGGCAGAGCGTTGGGACTACAGCATCACGACCAACGGCGCGTTCTCGTTCAGGCTGAGCGGCACAGCCAGCGCCGCATCCGCGACCGCCGCCCAGAGGCTCCTCCGTGCCATCCAGTACGACTCCACCTCCAGCAACCCCGTGACCACTCCCCGCACGTTCGCGTGGAGCATCGGGGGCACATCCTCGATGCCCGTCGTCAACGAGCGAGTCACCATCATCGCTGTGAACAACGCTCCGACCGTGTCCGCAGCCAGCCCGTCCAACGGTCTCGTCGAAGCTGGCGCTGGCGTGCCCGGAACGAGCGCCGCCTCCATCCTGATCACCAAGGCCGACGTCGACGGCACCGTCAGCTACGACCAGACTTGGCTCCTCGCCAATGGCTGGGCCACCGCCAACGCCGGCACCTCCTACACCAAGCAGGGCACCTACGGCACCGCCACGCTCACCGTCGCCACCAACACAGTCGCCTATCAACTCAACAACGCGCTCGCCGCTACTCAGGCACTCACTGCCGGGGCACAGACGAGCGACTCGTTCGCCATCCGCGTCCTCGACAACAGTGGTGCCACCGCTGTGGCCACAGCCCTGTTCGCGATCACCGGCAGCAACGACGCTCCGACCGTGTCTGCTGCCAGCCCATCCAACGGACTCGTCGAAGCAGGAAGCGGCGTGCCCGGAACGAGCGCCGCCTCCATCCTGCTCACCAAGGCCGACGTCGATGGGACCGTGAGCTACGACCAGACCTGGCTCCTCGCCAATGGCTGGGCCACCGCCAACGCCGGAGCCTCCTACACCAAGCAGGGCACCTACGGCACCGCCACGCTCACCGTCGCCACCAACACGGTCGCCTACCAGCTCAATAACGCACTCGCCGCCACACAGGCGATCGCCGCCGGCGCCCAAGCGAACGACGCATTCGCCGTCCGCGTCCTCGATCACAGTGGCGCCACCGCCGTGGCCGCAGCACAGTTCGCGATCACGGGCAGCA
>CANFQO010000079.1 GCA_947449135.1 Planctomycetaceae bacterium
GAGGAGTTGGCACAGAACGCGGTTTCAACGGATCTCTCGCGGAGACAGGTCGACCTGGCCCGCCGCGAGGTGAGCCGTCTCGATACCCTCAAGGCCAACCGCATCGTCACCGAAACCGAACACGAACGGGCTCTGCGGGAAGAACTCACCGCGACCAACTCCCTGACGATGCTCCAGGGGCAGAAGCGCGTGCTCACCAAGCGACGCGAACGCTTCACGGAGGCGGAATCGCTGGCATCCACCATGCTGGAGCGGGCCAAGCTCGATCTGTCGCGAACACAGGTGTTGGCGCCGGTGGACGGTATCGTCGTGGAAGACAAGGTCGAGCAGGATTCGTTTGTGGCCAAGGGCACGCCGCTGGTCATGCTCGAGGACACCAGTTCCGTCGAGGTGAAGACCAGCCTGCGAATGGACGAACTCGCGCAGGTGTGGGGCGGTCGTCCGGCCGATGGCAATGGCCTAGGCGCCCACGACCTGCCCGACGCCCCCGCCAGGGTCGTATTCAAGCTCGGTGACAGGTCGTATGAATGGGACGGCGTGCTGTCCAGGCAGGAGGGACGGGGGCTCGACGAAAAAACCCGCACACTTCCCTGTCGCGTGCTCGTCCCGCACCCATCGGACGTGAAGGCCATCGACCGCTACGGGGCCAGGCTGGCGACACTTCCCCCCGAGGCGCCGCGGTCGCTCTTGCGGGGCATGTTCGTCGATGTGCGTGTGCAGGTTGACGTGCCTCAGCCGCTGGTCGCGGTGCCTCAGGAGGCGGTGCGGCCGTCGGGAGAGATGTTCCTGATGCGCGACGACAAGCTGGTGATCGTGCGTCCGCGGCCGTTCCACTCCGGCGGGGGCCTGATCGCCTTCACCGAGGCTGAGAGCGGCCTGCTGCCGACCGACCGCGTTGTCACCAGCCAGCTCGCGAATCCACGGGAAGGCATGCAACTTGTGGAGGCAGCCCCGTGAAATCGATCATTGCCTGGACGGTTCGCAATACGCCGGCCATGAACGTGCTGGTCTTCGCCGTGATGATCATCGGCTGGATCAGCTTCTCCTCGATGCGTCGCGAGGCGTTTCCGGAGTTCGACTTGGAGATCGCGCTGGTGAGCGTGCCCTACCCCGGGGCCACGCCTGAGGAGGTCGAAGAAGGCATCTGCCAGAAGGTCGAGGAGGCCTGCCGCAGCGTCGTGGGCATCAAGAAGATCACGAGCATCGCCCGCGAGGGGATGGGGTTTTGCGTCTTCGAGATGACCGATGGGGTCAAGGATCCGCAGCGGGTGGTGGGGGAGATTCGCTCGGAGGTGGAGCGGATCCCGAGCCTGCCGGAACTGGCTGAGGATCCGAAGGTGGAGCAGGTGACACTCCGCGAGCCGGCCATCAAGGTGGGCGTCGTGGCACCGCAGTCGGCCGGCAGCGACGAGCGGTCCGAATTGCAGCTGCGAGACGTTGCCGAGCGGGTGCGGGAGGATCTTCTGGCGCTGCCGACCGTCTCGGCGGCCAACATTGGCGGCGCCAAAGACTACGAGATCACGATCGAGATCTCCGAGGACACGCTCCGGAAGCACGGGCTGTCGCTCAAGGCGGTCGCCGACATCGTGCGGAAGGAAAATTTGGAACTCCCCGGCGGCACGATCCGCAGCGAGGGGGGCGAGATTCTGCTCCGCGGCAAGAACAAGCAGTATCTCGGCGAGGACATCGCCAAGCTACCGCTCGTGACGCGGCCCGATGGCCTCGTGCTCACCGTCGGCGACCTGGGAACGGTGCGGGATGGCTTCGTCGACGTCGCCGGGCGGGACCGGATCAACGGTCGCCCCGGCTTGATGGTCTCCATCGACCGCAGTTCAGGCGAGGACCTGCTGGCGATGGTGGCGGCGGTGAAGAAGTATGTCGCTGATGCGGAGCTGCCACCAGGCTACGAGCTCGTCACCTGGGGAGACGCCTCCGTCGATGTCCGCGAGCGGCTCGACATGCTGCTCTCCAACGGCACGCAGGGGTTGGCAATCGTGTTCGTGCTGCTGGCGCTCTTTTTTGATCTCAAGATCGGGTTCTGGGTGGCGATGGGCGTGCCCGTCTCGATGCTTGGCACCGGGGCGCTCATGTTCGCCGGCGATCAGACGCTCAACATGCTCTCGATGTTCGCGTTCCTGATGGCTGTGGGCATCGACGTCGATGACGCGATCGTTGTCAGCGACAACGTCGAACGCCACCGCAAGATGGGGAAGGGACGCGTCCAGGCGGCGATCGACGGCACGGCGGAGGTGCTGCCCTCGGTCGTGTCGGGCGTGATGACGACCGTGATCACGTTCCTGCCGCTCTTGTTTGTGTCTGGGGTGATGGGCAAGTTCATCGCGGTGATGCCGTTCGCCTTCATTGCCACGCTGCTGGTCTCACTCTCCGAGGCGCTCTTCGTGCTGCCAGGGCATCTGGCCCACGAAGACAGTGCCGTGCTGCGGTTTTTCCAGTTCCTGTTTTCCCCGCTGCGGCCGCTCCTGCCCGCCCTGCAGTTCGTGCAGCGGAGCTGCGACAACGGCCTCAAGTGGTTCGTGAAACGCTGCTATTCTCCCGCGCTCGAGGCGGCGATTGAAAACAGGTACGCCGTGCTCGCCGGCGCCGCGGCGATCCTGATCCTCGCGGTCGGGCTCATCCGCAGCGGCGTGACCCCCTTCAAGATATTCCCGAAGATCGACGCCAAGCGGATTCAGGCGAGGCTGATCTTCCCGGACGGAACGCCGGCGAGCGTCACCGAGGAGGCGATCGCGCAGGTCGAGCGGGCCTTGGGCGAAACCTCGACGCGGCTTACTGCGGGCGGCCGGCCGCTCGTGACCTTCGTGCACAGCTCCGTGGGCTCCGCAGACGTGCGGGGCAAGCCGAGCGTGGAGTCGAAACTCGGCGGCAGCCACATCGGCTCGGTGAACGTGGAACTCGAGGATGCGATCAATCGCACGATCAATAGTGAACAGTTCCTCTCCGAGTGGCGGAAGGAATCGGGATCGGTGCCGGGAGCCGACAGCGTGATTTTCACCTCGGAGAACATCGGTCCGGCCGGCAAGGCGATCGAGTTCAAGCTGCTGGCCCCGTCGGACAAAGAGTCGGTACGGCAGTTGGAGACGGCGGTCGAGCGGGTGAAGGGCTGGCTGGCCGAGTATCCGGGCGTCATCGACGTCGATGACGATTCCCGGCCGGGCAAGTGGGAATACCAGATGAAGGTGAAGCCGCAGGCCGAGGCGCTGGGAGTGTCGCTCTCCGACGTGGCCTCGACGATCCGGGCGAGCTTCTACGGGGAAGAGGTGATGCGGCTGCAGCGGGGCCGGCACGAGGTGAAGCTGATGGTGGCCTACCCACGCGAAGAGCGGCGGAGCTTCGCAGCACTCGACGACGTGCGTGTGAAGGGTCCCGATGGCATCGCCCGTCCGCTCGGCGAACTGGCCGACACGAAGGTGGCCCGTGGCTATTCGGAGATCAACCGGCTCGGACAGAAGCGGTCGATCACGGTCACGGCCGACATCGACTCAGATTCCTCGCTCACCTCCGGGCAGATCACCAAGGAACTGGAGCGGCGGCTCACACCGGTGCTCAAGGACGAGTTTCCCGCGGTCCGCGTCCGCTGGGAAGGGGAGCAGGAGCAGACCAACGAATCGCTCCGCAGCCTCGGGCTGGGCTTCATCGTCTCTGTGTTCACGATGTTCGTTCTGCTCACGATCGAATTCCGCTCCTATCTGCAGCCACTGTTGATCCTGACGGCCATCCCCTTCGGCGCGGCCGGCGCCGTCTTCGGCCATGCCATCCTCGGCATGCCGCTGTCGCTGTTCACGATGTTCGGTGTCGTCGCCCTCTCCGGCATCGTGGTGAACGACTCCATCGTGCTGATCGACTTCATCAACGCCCGGGTTCGCGAAGGGCGGCCACTGCGGCTGGCGATTCGCGAGGCGGGCTGCGTGCGGTTCCGGCCGGTGTTTCTCACGAGCATCACAACGGTGGGCGGCCTGCTGCCGCTGCTCTTCGACAAGAGCTTTCAGGCGCAGTTCCTGATCCCGATGGCGGCCGCGATGACGTTTGGCGAGATCGTGACGACCGTGCTGATCCTGATCATGATCCCGGTGGCGTATTCCTTCATCGGTGGCACGGTCGATCCGCATGGCGATGAGGAGATAGAGGGCCATGGGGTAGACCCGGCGGTCAATCCGGACGAGGGCGACGACGATTGGCTGCCGGAGAATCTCCGTGAGCACCGTCCTCGGCCTGAATCGCTCAGTGCGTGATGGTTCGGGGCTGACCAGACCCCGTCGCTGGACGTTCGCTCAGCGAGTGATGGTTCGGGGCTGACCGCATTGGTTCGCCGGTCTGCGGCATGCTCGTCGCCGGCGGACTTTGACGGGAAATGCTCCACGGGCATGGTGCGCCAACTCTGGCAGTCAAAGTGCACCGACTCCTGCGCGTGCCTCCGACCGGCTCCTCAGCATCTGTGGATTTCACGTGCTCCCATGAACCAAGGCATGATGTGTGCCAAATACAGCACAGCGTGCCCTGTTTCGCGCACAGCGAGCCGCCATGGATGGACTTGCATGCGCTATTTGTCGCCGGGATGGCGACGTTGGCTGGCGAGGGAAACCTTGGCTTTCCCTCCGCCAGCCCAAGCATGCAGGGGCCATGGATGGCCCTGCATGCGCTATTTATTGAAAAGGAAGTGGCAGATGTCGCCGTCGCGCATCACGTATTCCTTCCCCTCCACGCGGAGCTTGCCGGCGGCCCGGATGTCCTTCTCCGTCTTGTAGGTCTCGAGGTCGGGGAGGGAATAGATCTCCGCGCGAATAAAGCCCTTCTCGAAGTCGGTGTGGATCACGCCGGCAGCCTGCGGGGCGGTGGCCCCGACTGCCACGGTCCATGCGCGGACCTCCTTCTCGCCTGCGGTGAAGTAGCTCTGCAGGCCGAGCGTCTTGTAGGCGGCCCTGGCGAGCACTGCGAGTGCCGGTTCCGTGAGCCCGGCCCCGGAAAGCATCTCGCCACGGTCGGCCTCGTCGAGTTCGGCGATCTCCGCCTCGAGTTTTGCACAGACCGGCACGACGTCCGCCCCCGCCTTGGCCGCAGCCTCGCGGACCTTCTGCACGAGTGAGCCCTTGCCCTCGAGGTCGGTCTCGTCGACGTTGGCCACGTAGAGGATCGGTTTGGCCGTGAGCAGCCCGAATTCCTTGACGGCCACCCGCTCGCCCTCGTCGAGCGTGAGCGTGCGAAGTGGCTTCTCAGCCACCAGGTGGGCGAGGCACTTTTTCATCACCTCGACTTTGAGCTTGGCGTCCTTGTCGGCTCCCTTCGCCGATCGTTCCAGTTTGGGCAGGCTGTTTTCCAGATGCTGGATGTCGGCGAGCATCAGTTCGATCTCGATCGTCTCCATGTCGGAGACCGGGTCGACCTTGCCTGCCACATGGATCACGTCAGGATCCTCGAAGCAGCGGACCACCTGCAGGATGGCGTCGACCTCGCGGATGTGCGAGAGAAACTTGTTGCCAAGGCCCTGGCCCTCGCTGGCGCCCTTCACGATGCCGGCGATATCGACGAGCTTGAGGGCAGCAGGGATCACCTTCTGAGGCGGAATGTATTTTGTGATCAGCGTGAGCCGGTTGTCTGGCACGCTCACCATTCCCTCGTTGGGCTCGATCGTGCAGAAGGGGTAGTTCGCGCTCTGCGCGGCCTTCGACATGGTGAGTGCGTTGAAGAGGGTACTCTTGCCGACGTTAGGGAGTCCGACGATGCCTGCTTCCATGGGGAAAAAGAACGCTCCGAGTGCCTGGGGACTGAGGGCCAGCTTCTGCGGCCGGGTGGGTTCGGTATGATGCCCGATGTGCCGCCAATATCATAGGGACCCTGCTTGCGTCATGGCTGCCACGTCCCCGCGGGTGCTCACCAGCGAGTTTTTCGACCGGCCAGCCGACCGCGTGGCCCGCGAGCTGCTTGGAGCGTCGCTGGTGGTGCGGGCTGCCGATGGGCGGCTCAACCGGCATCTGGTCTTCGAGACCGAGGCCTATCTCGGGGCCCATGATCTCGCCTGCCACGGCTCCCGCGGCCTCACGAAGCGGAATGCCACGATGTTTGGCCCGGCCGGCCGTTGGTACGTCTACCTGTGCTACGGGATGCACTGGATGCTGAACATCGTCACGGGCCGGGAGGGCGTGCCGGCGGCAGTGTTGATCCGCGGCGTAGGGGAGCATGTCGGGCCGGGGCGGCTGACGAAGTCGCTCGGGATCGATCGTTCGTTTGACGGCCAGCCTGCGAGCCGCCGCGCCGGGCTTTGGCTGGAGGCCAGCGGGATCGCCCTGCCGCGGCGACTGATCGAGCGGACGCCACGGATCGGCGTGGGCTACGCCGGGGAATGGGCGGAGAAGCCGCTGCGGTTTGTCGTCGATCCGGAGCGGATCGCTCGCCTTTCCGGGCAGTTGTAGCGACGCTGCTTGGTTAGGCACCGCCGGGACGGCAGAAGTCTCGTCGCCGGGGCGAGGATACGCCCAAGGCTCCTCGAGCTTCCGCCGATCCCGGCTCTTCCCATGAATGCTTCGCAGGATGCGAATCGCAGCGCCAGCAAACTGCGTTTGCCAAGAAAAAACAGCAGGATGCTGTGTTTTTCGTGAAGACAGCTCCTCGAGCTTCCGCCGATCCCGGCTTCCCGGTTTCAGAAAAGGAGCCGTTGCGGTTGGTACTCTGTGGCGGATGACGCACTAGAATGACTTGTGGTTCACTGAATCCCATCCATTTGTGGAGCCGACAAAGATGACGGCACGTTCGTTTCACTTGTTTTTGGCAGGAGCGATCATGATGTCCACCAGCGGTATGGTTTCGGGGGCTGAGGGTGAACTGGCGAAGGCCACGTTTGCCGGCGGCTGCTTCTGGTGCACGGAAGCGGTCTATGCACAGATCAAGGGCGTGCACTCTGTGACCAGCGGCTACATCGGTGGCCAGAACGCCAATCCCACCTACGAGCAGGTCTGCACCGGCCAGACGGGCCATGCCGAGGCAGTGGAGATCTCGTATGACCCGCAGCAGGTGCCGTATGAAAAACTGCTCGAGGTGTTTTTCAGCACGCACGACCCGACCACGAAGAATCGGCAGGGGGCCGACGTCGGCACGCAGTATCGCTCGGGCGTCTTCTACCACGACGACGCGCAGAAGAAGACAGCCGAAGCGGTGATTGCGAAGCTCGATGCGGCGAAGGTGTTTCCCGGCAAGATCGTCACCGAGATCACGCCGGCCAGCACGTTCTATCCGGCGGAGAAGTATCACCAAGACTACTTCGCCAACAATCCCTTCCAGCCCTACTGCCAGGCTGTGGTGTCGCCGAAGGTGGATAAGGTCCGTAAGGTCTTCAAGGACCTGCTGAAGGAGTGACGACAAGAAGCCCCCGGTGGAAGCATCGGAACCCCTGGTGAGAATGCCGTCCCCGTGGCGTGCAAATCCGGGAAAGCCCAACGGCCCGGTGTCCCCGGACTTCCGTCCGGGGCTTTTTGTCGTGGGTTGCTGTCCATCATTGAACATGAAGCCCCGGCGGTAGCTTTGGGATTCCGGGGGATTACCGCTCTGGCCGACGCCGGATAGCGTCAGGTCGCAGTTCCTAGCCCAATCGAATCGGATAGGAAGCCGGTGTGCAGTTGGCCGTCGGTGATGCGGAAGAGTCCCGGAAACCGCGACGCCCATTCGCGGTTAGCCTCCGGCATGTACTGCCGTGAGTTGGCTTCGAGTCCAGCAACGCCTGGAACCCAGGCGGCGATGCCGGCCGAGTGAACCAGCGATGCGCCCGGGCAGGTGAGATCCTGCACCGAAATGAACATGCCGTGCTTGCGGGCGGCTGCGGCCATCAGCATCGCGTGGGACTGCCCCTTGCATGCCTTGAGGGCCACGCCGGTGTAACCGAGGTCGCGGGCCTTGAGGAGGCTCTCCAGGTCGACAAGCGACTCGTCGACGACCACGGGCCGCAGCTTCGCGGCAGCGTGCATGTCATTGCGGGGCACTCGGTCCAGATCGCGGGCCGTCGGCTGCTCGACGTAGAGAATGCTGTCGAAACAGGCCCGTGAACCCTCGCGGATACGACTCAGGAATTCGAGCACATAGTCGACGTTGGGGCAGCTTTCGTTGAAGTCAACGCAGTAGTTCCATACGGTTGTGGGCCGTGTCTCCCGGGCGACTCGGTCGATCGCGAGGGTCCGTTCGACGTCCCAGTCGAGCGACTGCCCCTGGAGCTTGATCTTGATGTGCGTGAGCCCGTTGAAGCGGATCCAGTCGGCCAGCGTCCGCGGCAGGCCGTCGTCCGGCGCGGGGTCGCGGTCGGTCGGCAGCACGGCATCCAGACCACCAACCGAGTGAAAGAGCGGCAGGGACTCCAGGGGCTGTTCGCTCAGCACCTGCTGCAGGTCGGCGCCGGTGAACTCGTGGCCGAGGTAGCGAGAGATGTCGTATCCGATCATTTCCGGTGAGAAAATTCGATAGCTGCTCCGGCCCATCGCCCTGCCGCAGGCGTCGTGCAGCGCCGCATCGAACGGACTGGCCGTCACGAGTGTGGCGAGCTTCGGGATTGGTGCCACGAGGTTCCTCGCCCGCGACTCCTCGGCGGCAGCCCGCTCGAACTCCGGCTCGAGCACGTGGGAGATCTCGAGCGGATGGGCCGTCAGGCCGCAACTCCCGACGATGTCGGCGATCCTCGCGGCAAGGCCTTCCATCGCGGCCAGCGTCGCGTCGTAGGGTAGGTCGCGTGCCGGGAACGCCCAGACATTGCCCAGCGGCATCGAGCCGAAGCCCGTCACCCGCCTGCCTCCCTGATCCTCGACCTCAATCCGCACGTCGAGCACCGTTGCCCGGTCGACGGGAATGCCGCCAAACTTGTAGGGCGCGCGGTATTTGTGCGTCACCAGTTTTGTCTCGACCCGCACAGGGCGGATGGCCCCCGAGCCTATCGCCGGCGACCGGCCGACGACGCGACGGGCGAGAGCCAGAGCGGGCACAACGCCTGCCACGAGACTGCGACGTGGAAGCAGCAAGGCCATCGGCGTCTCCCGGGACGGTGTCAGTCTGCGAATCGCACGATCAACTCCGCCGCCTCGACCGGAGTGCCCGGGCTGACGAGCACCTCGGCCACCTTGCCGTCGCGCTCCGCGTAGACCGTCGTCTCCATCTTCATCGCCTCGAGACTCAAGAGCTTCTGACCCTTCGTGACCGTGTCGCCCGGCCGGATCGCCACCGTCACGATCAGGCCCGGCATAGGTGCGCCCACCTCGCGGGCATCACCGACGGTCGCCTTCGGCCGCCGCTGAATCTTCGCCTCCAGGCTCTTATCAGCGACTGACACGCTCCGCGGCTGGCCGTTCAACTCGAAGAACACCGTCCGCGTGCCGTCGGCATGCGGTTCGCCCACCGTCAGCAGGCGGACTACGAGCGTCTTGCCCGGCTCAATGTCGATCGGCAGTTCCTCGCCTGGCTTCGGTCCCTCGAGGAACGCAGGCGTCGGCAGCACGCTCACGTTGCCGTACTTGTTGGCGTGCTGGACATAGTCGTGGAACACTCGCGGATAGAGCAGCCAGGAGAGCACTTCCCGCGGTGACGCCGTCCGTCCGACGATCTCCGTCACCTTCTTCTCAGCGGCCTTGAAGTCGGCCGGCGGCATCGACTCGCCCGGACGGCCCGTGACGATGTCACCATTGCGGACGATCCGCTTCACCACCTCCGGAGGAAAACCGCCCGGAGGCTGGCCCATCCGGCCCGCCAACAGATCGACCACCGACTCCGGAAACGACATCTCGCGTGAGTCGGAGAGCAGCTCCGACGCCTGCATGCCGTTGGTCACGAGCAACAGTGCCAGATCGCCCACCGCCTTGCTGGTGGGCGTCACCTTCACGATGTCGCCGAGCAGCTGATTGACGCCTGCATAGGCCCGGCAGACCTCCTCCCATCGGTCACCCAGCCCGAGCGACTTGGCCTGCTCGAGCAGGTTGGTGAACTGGCCACCCGGCATCTCATGCAGATAGAGGTCGGCATCGGGTGCCTTCATATCGCATTCGAACGCCGTGTAGTGATCACGGACGGCGGCCCAGTAATGGGAGAGATGTCGCAGGGGTTCCGGGTCGAGGCCGGTGTCGAGCGGCGTGTTGCGGACCGCCTCCACGATCGCATTCAAGTTGGGCTGGCTGGTCAGGCCCGCGAAGCTCGCCATCGCTGCATCCACCACGCTCGCTCCCGCCTGAGCCGCCTCCAGGGCACTTGCCAGCGAGGCGGCGGAGGTGTCGTGGGTGTGGAAGTGGATCGGGATGCCGATCTCGTCGCGCAGGGCCTTCACGAGCCGGCCTGCGGCAAACGGCTTGCAGAGTCCCGCCATGTCCTTGATGGCGAGCATGTGGGCGCCGAGTTTTTCCAACTCCTTCGCCAGCTTCACATAGTAGTCGAGCGAATATTTCGTCCGCTTGGGATCGAGCACGTCGCCGGTGTAGCAGATCGCCGCCTCGCAGATCGCGCCGCTTTCCAGCACCGCGTCGATCGCGACCTTCATGTTCGGAACCCAGTTGAGCGGGTCGAAGACACGGAACACGTCGATGCCGCTGGCCGCCGACTCCTTCACGAAGGCCTGCACGACGTTGTCAGGGTAATTCGTGTAGCCGACGGCATTGCTGGCGCGCAAAAGCATCTGGAAGAGGACGTTCGGCACCCGTTCGCGGAGCTGGATCAGTCGATCCCAGGGGCATTCCTTGAGGAACCGCATCGACGTGTCGAAGGTGGCTCCGCCCCACATCTCCAGCGAGAAGAGATCCGGCGCCAGGTGGGCGTAGGCGTCGGCGACGGCGAGCATGTCGAACGACCGCATCCGGGTCGCGAGCAGCGACTGGTGGGCGTCGCGCATGGTCGTGTCGGTGATGAAGAGCCGGTTCTGCTGCCTGACCCAGGCGGCGAACTTCTGCGGCCCGAGTTCCTTGAGCTTCGTCCGTGTTCCGGCGGCCGGACTGGCCAGTCGATCGAACTCCGGGATCGGTGCCGGGCTGCGGCGTACTGCGGCTACCCGCCCCTTCACGAGCGGGTTGCCGTTGACGATGACGTCGGCCAGGTATTCGAGCACCCGGGTGGCCCGGTCGCGACGGAGCGGGAAGTCGAACAGCGCCGGCGTCTCGTCGATGAATCGCGTCGTGCAGCGGCCGGCGAGAAACTCGGGGTGCGTTACGAGGTTGATCAAAAACGGAATGTTCGTCTTCACGCCACGGACGCGGAATTCCTGCAGACAGCGTTCGATGTGGCCAGCGGCTTCCTCGTGGGTGAGCCCCCGCGCCGTTACCTTCACGAGCAGCGAGTCGAAATAGGGCGTGACCACCGCCCCGGAGAAGGCGGTGCCCGCGTCGAGTCGGATGCCCATGCCGCTGGCCGACCGGTAGGCCGTGATCCGGCCGTAGTCGGGGAGGAAGCGGTTCTCGGGATCTTCCGTGGTGACGCGGCACTGGATCGCCGCGCCCATCGACTTGATCTGCGACTGGTCTCCGAGGCCGATCTGCGGGTCGGAAAGCTTCCAACCCTCAGCCACGCGGAGCTGGCGGCGGACGATGTCGACGCCGGTGATCTCCTCCGTGACGGTGTGCTCAACCTGAATCCGCGGATTGACCTCGATGAAATAAAAACGGTTGGCGTCGGTGTCGACGAGAAACTCGACCGTGCCGGCATTCTCGTAGCGGGCAGTCTTCCCGATCGCGAGCGCCGCCTGGCAGATCCCTTCCCGCATGGCCGGGGTGAGGTTCGGAGCCGGCGCCATCTCCACCACTTTCTGGTGCCTGCGCTGGACCGAACAGTCGCGCTCGAAGAGGTGGATGAGGTTGCCGTGCATGTCACCGAGCAGCTGCACCTCGATGTGCCGAGCCCGCTGGATGAATTTTTCAACGAATACGCTCGCGCTACCGAAGGCGGTCTTGCTCTCCCGCTGCGCGCTTTCCAGAGCCACGGCCAGTTCGTCCTCACCGCGGACGACCCGCATGCCGCGGCCGCCGCCGCCGTGGGCCGCCTTGATGATCACGGGCCAGCCGAGTTCCTTCGCGATCTTGAGCGCGTCCTGAAAGCCGCTGACCGGCTTGGAGCTGCCCGCCAGGATCGGCACGCCGGCCTGCTTCGCCAGTTCGCGGGCGGCCGTCTTGTCGCCGAGCGTCTGAAGCAGTTCCACACGCGGACCCACGAAGACGATCCCAGCCTTCTGGCAGGCTGCGGCAAACTCAGGGTTTTCAGAGAGGAATCCGTAGCCCGGATGAATCGCATCGACATCGTGTTCCTTGGCGATCGCTACGATCGCCTCGATGTCGAGGTAGGACCGAATTGGTTCGCCGGGCTTGCCGACGAGGTACGATTCGTCGGCCTTGAAGCGGTGGAGGGCGAAGCGGTCTTCATGGGCGTAGATGGCCACGGTCCGTATGCCCAACTCGTGGGCGGAACGAAACACGCGAATCGCGATCTCGCTGCGATTGGCCACCAGCAGCTTCTTGATGGGACGCATCGAAAACATTCCTTCCAGAGCCTTATCGAACGGGGAATCGGCTCCAATCCTACCGTGCCCAAAAATCGGCAACAGGGCTACCGAAAGCCGCCGTATCACGGCGGGCTTTCTCACGCTCGGGCGTTCCCGCAGGCGACGGTTCGGGGCTGCCCATGCCCCGTCGCCGGACGTTCGCTACGGACATCCTGTCCTTCGCTCACTCGATGCTGACTGCGCTCCGGCATCCTGCCTGCGCTGGTCAGCAACGCCGGCTCTCGGGACATGGGCAGCCCCTCACGGATGCAGCAAGACGTATGACGCTATGAACCGCGCCAGGCCCGGAGGGCCGGGTCAGCACCAGCCGACGGAGGTCGGCCAAGAAAAAATCGCAGGATGCGATGTTTTTCGTGTATACGGGGCATGGGCAGCCCCGAACCGTCGCCTGCCGCTACGCCCGAGCCTGAGAAAGCCCGTCGTGATGCGGCGGCTTTCAGCAGCCCTGTTGCCGATTTCTGGGCACGGTAGGATTGACGCGGATTTCCTGCTTCTTCGCCCGTTCTGGATCGTTTTCTGGGAGGAATGTTTTCGATGCGTCCCATCAAGAAGCTGCTGGTGGCCAATCGCAGCGAGATCGCGATCCGCGTGTTTCGTTCCGCCCACGAGTTGGGCATGCGGACCGTGGCGATCTACGCCCATGAAGACCGCTTCGCCCTCCACCGCTTCAAGGCCGACGAATC
>CANFQO010000080.1 GCA_947449135.1 Planctomycetaceae bacterium
CTGCTGACCTCCGCCGACGGCGCGCCGACGTTGCTCTCCTGGAGCGGCTCGATGTTCGAATACCTGATGCCGATGCTGTTGATGCCCTCATGGAATGGCACGCTCCTCGACCACTCCTGCCGCGCTGCGGTGCATCACCAGATCAGCTACGCGCGTCGCCGCGGGGTGCCCTGGGGCATCTCAGAATCGGGATACAACGCCCGCGATGCCCAGATGAACTATCAGTATCGCGCCTTTGGCGTGCCTGGTCTGGGACTACGGCGAGGGCTTGCCGACGACATCGTCATCGCACCCTATGCCAGCGCCCTGGCGCTGCTCGTCTCCCCTCATGCCGCCTGCACAAACCTCCGTCGGATCGCGGCCGAGGGGGGGCTCGGCACGTACGGCTTCATCGAGGCGATCGACTACACCCCGTCCCGCCGGGTGCCCATCGCCGGCAGCCTCACCGGCGCCGCCGATCCCGCCGCTGGCGACTCTTCTTCCGGCGGCGTTGCGGTACGACAGTTCATGGCACACCATCAGGGAATGAGCCTGCTGGCCTTCGCCTCCGTGGTTCTCAACGGGCCGATGCAGCGGCGATTCATGGCCGACCCGGCACTCAAGTCGGCGACGCTTCTCCTGCAGGAGAGGATCCCTACGCTGACGGTCACGGTCTATCCGCACGCCGCCGAGGCCGCCCTGCCCCGCGGCATTCCGTCCGATCCCGCTGGTGCGATCCGGGTGGTGACCGATGTCGACGGCCACTCGCCACAGGTGCACCTGCTCTCCAACGGCCGCTACCACGTCGCCATCTCTGCCGCCGGCGGAGGCTGGAGCCGCTGGCGAGGCCTCGCCGTCACCCGCTGGCGCGAGGATGCGACCCGCGACTGCTGGGGCCAGTTCTGCTACCTCCGCGATCTCGACAGCGGCATCGTCTGGTCCAATAGCTGGCAGCCGACGGTCCGGGGGAGCCGCAGCGGCGAGGCGATCTTCATGCAGTCGCGGGCGGAGTTTCGCCGTGTTGATGAGCAGATCGAGGCGCATACGCTCGTCAGCGTGTCTCCGGAGGACGATGTGGAACTCCGCAGGCTCTCGCTCACCAACCGATCCGAACGCCGCCGCTCGATCGAGGTGACAACCTATGCGGAGGTGTCGCTGGCCCCTCAGGGCCAGGACGAATCACATCCGGCCTTCTCAAACCTCTTCGTGGAGACCGAGATCCTCGCCGGCCGGTCCGCACTCCTCGCCACCCGCCGCCCACGCGGACCGGAAGAACATCCACCGTGGCTGCTTCACGTCATGACCGGCAGTTGCTCCACGGACGACTGCCGTCATCCCGTGGGCGAGCCGTCATTCGAGACCGACCGCATGGCCTTCCTCGGCCGCGGCCGCACGCCGCGCGACCCGGCGGCGCTCGACCATCCCCTGCTCTCCGGCACCACCGGAGCCACGCTCGATCCGGTGGTGAGCATTCGCCGCACGGTCGTGATCGAGCCGGGCGAGACGGTGCGGCTCGACATCGTCACGGGTATCGCCGACTCGCGAAACAAGGCGGCCGACATCGCTGTCAAATATTCCGACCCCTGCCTCGCTGACCGCATCATCGAACTGGCTTGGACACGGGGCGCGATCATGCTCCAGCAACTCGCGATCACAGAGCAGGAGGCACAGGCCTTCGGACGACTCGCGGGGTCTCTCGTCCACTCCTCCCGCCTGCGTCGCACGAGCCCCGCGGTGATTGCCCGCAATCGCCGTGGCCAATCGGGGCTGTGGGGGCACGGCATCTCCGGCGACCTGCCTATCGTGCTGGTCCGCATCCGTGATCGCCACCAGATCGAGCTGGTACACGAGGCCATTCGTGGCCACGCCTGGTGGCGGATGAACGGCCTCGACGTCGACTTGGTCATCTGGAACGAGGATGACTCCGTCTACCGGCAGGTCCTGCACGAATCGATTCTCGATCTCGTCTCCGCCAGCCCGGAGGCCGGCCTGCTCGACCGACCCGGCGGCATCTTCGTGCGCCGCGGCGAACAGCTTTCCGATGAGGACCGGGTGCTCCTACAGGCGGCCGCCCGCGTGATGCTCACCGACGAAGGTGGCACGCTGGTGGATCAGGTGGAAAAACGCATTCGTTCCGAGATCGCAATCCCGCCGCTCAGGCCCCGCCGGCGGATGGCACCGCTGCAGTCGGCCTTCCTTGTCCCGGTCAGCGCCAGCGAGCCCGAACGTGAGCCAATCCAGGCTCCGCTCGAGGCCTTCAATGGCTTCGGTGGATTCACGGCCGACGGTGGCGAGTACGTGATTCGTCTGGCACCCGGCATGTGTACGCCCGCACCATGGATCAATTGCCTGGCCAATCCGCGGATCGGCACGATCGTTTCCGAATCGGGAAGCGGCTGCACATGGGTCGACAACAGCCATGAATTTCGGCTCACGCCCTGGACGAATGACCCTGTCTCCAACTCGGGGGGCGAGGCGATCTACATCCGAGATGAGGATACCGGCCGCTACTGGTCGGCCACGCCGCAACCAGCTCGTGGCCGTGGCCAGTATGTCGTACGGCACGGCATCGGTAGCACCGTGTTCGAGCATGCCGACGACGGCCTCGCCTCGGAGCTCACTCTCTTTGTCGCGGAACACGAGCCCGTAAAGTTCGCGCGACTCACGATCACCAACAGCTCCGGCCGGCCGCGTGCCCTATCGGTCACGGGTTACTGGGAGTGGGTCTTGGGTGAGCTTCGCAGCCGATCACAGATGCATGTCGTCACTGAGATCGACCATCTCACCGGGGCCCTGTTTGCTCGCAATGCTTTCGCGGGTGAGTTCGCCGGCATGGTCGCCTTCGTTGATGCCAGTGAAGTGGCCCGTACGGTCACCGGCGATCGCACGGAGTTCATTGGCCGCAACGGCTCGCTCGCCGCGCCGGCGGCGCTCGACCGGATGCGGCTTTCCGGCCGGGCGGGAGCGGGCTTCGACCCGTGCGCTGCGATGCAGGTGCAACTGCTGCTCGATGACGGCGAGCGACGCACGGTCGTGTTCACGCTGGGAGCAGCGCAGGGCGTGGGTGAAGCCCAACGGCTCGTGCAGCGGTTTCGCGGGGAACAGGCGGCGGAAGCGGAATTGGCCAGCATGCAGGCGGGGTGGAAGCACATGCTCTCGGCCGTGCAGATCGAGTCGCCTGATCGGGCGGTCGACGCCCTGGTGAATCACTGGCTCCTGTATCAAACCGTATCGTGCCGGCTCTGGGGACGCGCGTCTCTCTATCAGTCGTCGGGGGCCTATGGCTTCCGCGATCAGCTGCAGGATGCGATGGCCTTGGTGCATGCCGCACCCGAACTGCTCCGCGAACACCTCCTCCGCGCAGCAGGCCGGCAGTTCGAGGAAGGGGACGTGCAGCACTGGTGGCATCCTCCCGGGGGCCGCGGCGTCCGCACACACTGCTCCGACGACTTCCTCTGGCTGCCAGCAGCGGTCTGCCGCTACGTGCAGGCGACCGGCGACACCGGTGTGCTCGACGAGCCGGTGACGTTCCTCCACAGCCGGCTCCCGCGGGACGACGAGGAGGCCTTCTACGATTTGCCGCAGTCGGGCCCGGCTACCGGCCCTCTCTACGAGCACTGCGTCCGGGCCATCGAGCATGCACTGCACTTCGGCGAGCACGGCCTGCCGCTCTTCCGTGGCGGCGACTGGAATGATGGCATGAATCTTGTCGGCCGGGAGGGACGGGGCGAGAGTGTCTGGCTGGCCTTTTTCCTCTACGACGTGCTTCACCGCTTCGCCATTCTTGCCGAGCAGCGGGGCGACGTCGTCATGGCCGATCGCTGCTCGATCGAGTCCGGCCGCCTCCGCGGCAACGTGGATGACACCGCATGGGATGGCGGCTGGTATCGGCGTGGTAGCTTCGACGATGGCCTGCCGCTCGGCTCCGCCACGTCGGCGGAATGCCGCATCGACTCGGTATCGCAGAGCTGGGCAGTGCTCTCGGCCGCGGCGCCCCAGGCGCGGGCCGCCGAGGCGATGGCCAGCGTCGATGCGCTGCTGGTCTCACGGCCCGACCGGCTCGTCAAACTGCTGTCGCCCCCATTCGATACCGCACCGCTCGAGCCCGGCTACATCAAGGCCTATCCGCCCGGTGTCCGAGAAAACGGTGGCCAGTACACGCACGCCGCCGCCTGGACGGCAATGGCCTTCGCGGCGCTCGGCGATCACGCCCGCGCCTGGGAAGTGTTCCAACTCATCAATCCGATCACCCATGGGAACACGCCGGAGGCGATCGCGACCTACCGCGTCGAGCCCTACGTGGTCGCCGCCGACATCTGCGCCGTTGCGCCGCACACCGGCCGCGGCGGCTGGACCTGGTACACCGGCTCGGCCAGTTGGGTGTATCGCCTGCTGATCGAGTCGCTGCTCGGCCTCGAACGCGATGGCACAGTGCTCAGGCTTTCGCCCCATCCACACCGCGACTGGCCCAGCTACACGATCCGCTACCGCTACTACGCTACGCTCTACACGATCACGGTCATCCATCCGGGGCACGGCGTCCGTGAGCCCGGCGCCATCCACACGATGATGCTTGATGGTGAGCTGCAGGCCGACCACGCGATTCCACTCGTCGACGATTCCCGTGAACATGTCGTCGAGATCGAATTGGCGTGACACCGCCGCCGAACTCGCGCATGGCACCACGCTCCGAACTTCCCGATGAGCCCTGGCACACACTCGCGATCGAAGAGGTGTTCAGCCGCATCGGAAGCGGTCGCGACGGGCTCCCCTCGGCCGAAGCCGCTCGCCGTCTCACGATCTTCGGCCGCAACACGCTGCCACGTGAGCCGCTGCCGACAGTCTGGCGTCTGGCGCTCCGGCAACTGACGAACCCGCTCATGCTGCTCCTGGCGGCGGCAGCCGCGGGCTCGATCGCCACCGGCGACACGAAGGATGCAGTCATCATTCTGGTGGTGATCGCAATTGATGCGTGTCTCGGCACGTGGCAGGAGGCCAAGGCCAACCGCTCCAGCCGGGCCCTCGAAAAACTCCTCCACGTCCGCGCGGCCGTCAGCCGCGGCGGCACGGTCTGCGACATCCCGGCCGAAGAGGTCGTGCCGGGTGATCTGCTCTGGATCGAATCGGGCAACCGCGTGGCGGCGGATGCGCGACTCATCTCCACCTACGGACTCGAGATCGACGAATCGCTCCTCACGGGCGAATCGCTGCCCGTGCGAAAAGACGCCGCATGGACCGGTCCATCCGATTCGCCCCTTGCCGACCGCCTCGGCATGGTGCATGCCGGATCGATCGTTTCCCGCGGACGGGCGTCAGCCGTTGTCGTCGCCACCGGACTCAGGACAAGCGTCGGGGAACTGGCTATCGACGTGGCGACCCGCCCCGCCGGCAAGCCGCCGCTCGTCGCCCGCATGGAGCGGTTCACCCGCGCGATCGCGGTGGCAGTTGTTGCAGCTGCCGCCGTGATCGGCCTGATTGGCGTGATGGTCGGCCAGCAGCCACGAGAGATGTTCTTGTTTGCGGTGGTGCTGGCCGTCTCGGCGATCCCCGAGGGCCTTCCCGTGTCGCTCACGATCGCCCTGGCCATCGCCACGGGCAGGATGGCGGCTCGTGGTGCCATCGTGCGGAGGCTGCCCGCGGTCGAAGGCCTCGGGAGTTGCACGCTGATCGCGACCGACAAGACGGGCACACTCACCTGCAATGAGCTCACGGTCACGCTCATCGAGTTGCCCGCCATCGCCACTGCCACGGCCCCACCCGACCAGCTCGTCGTCGGCGGGCAGGGGTTCGCGCCGGTGGGCGATGTGCTCCGCGACGGGCATCTCGTCACGCTGACACACAATGGCGCTGATACCACGTCAGAGGCACGCCTCCGCGATCTGGTTGCATGTGGGGTCCTCTGCAACGAGGCCACGCTCCACCATCGCGACGGCGACTGGACATGGCGGGGCGACGCGGTCGATGTTGCGCTGTTGTCCTTGGGGGTAAAGCTCGGCCTCGAGCGGGAGGTGCTCCTGGCCGCAACACCACAAGTCGATGCGCTGCCGTTCGAACCGGAGCACCGGTTCGCGGCCACGTTTCACGCCTCGCCGCACGGACGTCTGGCCTGCGTCAAGGGAGCGCCGGAGGCTGTGCTGCCGATGTGCGTTGGCAGCGTGGATCAGCATGCCTCGTGGCATGAACGGGCCACGACACTCGCCGCCGAGGGCTTGAGGGTGCTGGCACTGGCACACGGACGGATGCCCGCCACGGGCTCCGTGCACCAATCTCTTCCGGCGTTCGAGGATCTCGATTTCCTCGGATTCGTCGGGCTCGTCGATCCGCTCAGGCAGGGCACGCGGGGGGCGGTGAGGCAGTGCGGCAACGCGGGAATCAGGGTGGTGATGATCACCGGCGACCACCGGCTGACGAGCCTGGCCATCGCCCGGCAACTTGACCTGGCCCACGACGAAACGGACGTGATCACAGGAAGCGAACTCGCCGACATGTCCCCCAATCGGTTCGCCGAGATGGTCCGCACCGCGAGGGTATTCGCCCGCGTCACGCCGCGGCAGAAGCTGCAGATCGTCGAGTCGGCCCGGGCCTCCGGGCACTTCGTGGCCGTCACTGGCGACGGCGTCAACGACGCGCCGGCTCTCAGGGCCGCCAACCTCGGCGTCGCCATGGGCAAGGGTGGCACCGATGTGGCCCGCGAAGCCGCCGGGCTCGTGATCAGCGACGACAACTTTGCCACGATCGTCGCCGGTATCGAAGAGGGCCGCATCGCCTACGACAACGTCCGCAAGGTGATCTTTCTGCTGGTGAGCACCGGAGCAGCCGAGATGGTGCTCGTGACGCTGGCAGTGGCCACGGGATCGCCACTGCCGCTGACGGCGGTGCAGCTTCTCTGGCTGAACCTCGTCACCAACGGCATCCAGGATGTGGCGCTGGCCTTCGAGCCCGGACAAGGCGACGAGCTCGACCGACCGCCCCGGCCGCCTGACGAGGCGGTCTTCGATCGCGTGATGCTTCAAAGGATCGTGCTCTCGGCGCTGGTGATGGGCATCGCGTCGTTTACGGTGTTTCGGTTCTGGCTGGGGACGGCGTCGGTTGCCACAGCGGATTCGTCCGCGGCCGGCGCCGCCACGCTCGCTGCAGCCCGCAATGCCACGCTCTTGGTGATGGTGCTCTTCGAGAATGCGCACCTAGCAAACTGCCGTTCGGAGACCCGCTCGGCCTTCGCCCTCCCGCTCAAGCGGAGCCCGCTCCTGCTCGCGGGCACGCTCACGGCGCTCTTCGTGCATCTGCTTGCGATGCACTGGCCTCCGGTGCAATCGCTCCTCGACGTCGCACCGGTGAGCGGCGGCGAGTGGCTCGTCCTGATAGCCGTGGCCGCCACGATTCTGCCCGCCATCGAACTCCACAAGGCGTGGCGCCGCCGGCATAAGCGGATGTGAACGCTGCGCATGAACCCGTCGTATGTACCGCCGGCATGGCAGGATGCCATGCGAAGCACCAGCGACCTGCGGTCGCCAAGAACAAATGGCAGGATGCCATGTTGTTCGTACTTACGGCACGTGTCGTCCACCCCGCCGGCATGGCAGGACGCCATGCGAAGCACCAGCGACCTGCGGTCGCCAAGAACAAATGGCAGGATGCCATGTTGTTCGTATTTACGGAATCCGCCGCCTGAGCACGACCAGAGGGTCGGCCTCCTCGCGGACGTGCCGGCGGCTCATCGGCTTGGCGAGAATCATGCCCGCCACAAAACCTGCCACGTGGGCCGAATAGGCCACGCCGCCACCACCGCCCTGATCGAGGAATCCGCTCACGAGTTGAAACAGAAACCAGATGCCGACGGCCATATAGCCCGGCACGTCGACCATCATTCGGAGAAGGATCACGCTCACCCGGCGGTGCGGATGGAGCACGAGATACGCGCCCAAGACGCCCGAGATTGCGCCGGATGCCCCCAGGCAGGGCGTGAGCGCCGCCTCGCCCGAGCTGTTGAGCGCGACGAAGGCCAGCGACGCGATGATGCCGGTAGCCAGATAGAAGAGCAGGTATTTGGGATGCCCCATGTCGTCCTCGACGTTGTCGCCGAAGATCCAGAGAAACCACATGTTGCCGGCGAGGTGCATGATGCTGCCGTGCATGAAGATCGCCGTCAGTAGCGTCATCCACGGTGGGATCGGCGTAGCCTTGAGCCCGGGATCGGGCACGCGGACCACGCCTTCCGGCGTCTGGATCATCCGCACTGACGGCTCGGTGATGACGTCCTGCCCCGAGATGATCTCCGCGGGCACCTGACAGTAGGCGAGCGTGACGTTGTCGTTGGCACCCATCTGCTGGAGCACCACGAACACGAAGACGTTGATCAGGAGGAGCGCGATCGTCACGAACGGAAACGTCGTGCGGTCGGAATTGTCATCGCCAACGGGGAAAACCATACGCGTGCATGCGCTCCGAAGTATCTCGATGCATCAATGTCTCGATGCGTTGATGCCGCCGGGGGGTCAGCGCACTGACGTGAAACGGTGGACCATAGTGTGGCGATAGGTCTGTCCCGGATCGAGCCGCACCGTCGGCCAGTCGGCCTGTCGGGCATGGTGAATGCTGTCGGGGTATTTCTGCGTTTCCAGGCAGATGGCCGCCTGCTTCGCATAGACCGCCCCGCCCTTCCCCGTCAGCGAACCGTCAAGATAGTTGCCGGTGTAGACCTGGATGCCCGGCTGGTCAGAGAGGATTTCCATGCCGCGGCCGCTGCTCGAATCCCGCAGGAAAGCGACGCTCCGCAGGCTGCCATCCGGGTTCCAGCCGCGGACAACGTAATTATGGTCGATGCCACCGGGATTCTTGCCGTCGGCCGATGCAGGCAACGCCTTGATCGCGTCGCCCAAGGACGCTGTGGGACGGCGCTCGGGCCGGAGGTCGAAGGGTGTTTCGTCCACCGCAGCAAATTCGCCGGTAGGAATGCCACCGGCATCGACCGGCAGATACCGGTCGGCGGTCACCGAGAGTTCGTGCCCGTGGATCGTGCCAGCGTTATGGCCGGCGAGATTCCAGTAGGAATGATGCGCGAGGTTGACGATGGTGGGAGCGTCGGAGGTCGCCGCCATCTCGACCCAGAGCTCGCCGTCGGGCGTGAGCGTGTACGTGGCTTTCACGGCGAGCTTGCCCGGGTAGCCTTCGTCGCCAGCAGGTGAAACCATCTCGAAGTCGACGGCGGGCCCCTTCTCCGACGTCCTTGGCGTCGCCTTCCAGAGCTTCTTGTCGAAGCCGACCAGGCCTCCGTGAAGGTGGTTGGGCCCGTTGTTGGTTGCCAGTTGGTGAGACTTTCCGTCGAGGTCAAATCGGCCGGCGGCGATGCGGTTGGCAACCCGGCCACAGATCGCGCCAAAGTAGGGATGCGTGGCTGCATAGCCATCGAGCGTGTCGAAGCCGAGCACGACATCGACGAGCTTGCCGTCCTTGTCCGGCACCTGCAGGCTGGTGAGAATCGCGCCGTAGTCGGTGATGGTTGCCTTCCAGCCCCCCGGCACCTCCAGCGTGTAGAGATGCGCCTCGCGTCCATCGGGAAGCCGGCCAAAGGGACGGCTGGTCGGCATGGCAAACGCAGCATGGGGCATGGACTGGGAGACTCCTGACGTCGATGAAGAAGGCTCGGCAGCCGCTGCCCAGCCGGAAACACAACCAACACCGAGACCAACACCAAGACCAACCAGAAGCACCGCCCCGAGTCGCGCACTGATCATGAGTCGAACTCCCCGTGAATTGGTACCACTGGCGACCACATCCTGCGTGGACTGCTCAACCGCGTTCGGCTGGCTTCGCGGTGACCCGCGGCTTGGCGCCTGCCCCGCTTTCGGCCTCTTCACGCTTCGATGCAATCCAGCCGTCGATGCTCCACGGGCCGCCACCGAAGGCGATCAGCGAGAGGAGACCGCCGGAGATCGCCATGTTCTTCATGAACTGGATCGTCTGCAACTGCCGCTGACCGGCATCGGCGACCGTCCAGAAATCGTGGAAGTAGTAGGTGGCGGCCAGAAGAAACACGAGCAGGAACGCGGCGCCGATTCTCGTCCAGGCGCCGAGCACGACGCAGAGGCCGCCCAGCAGCAGGAGCCCGATGGCTCCAAACAGCGCAAACTTCGGGTTCGGCACCCCCTCGGAAGCCATGTAGGCGGCAGTGGCCTGGAACTGCGGAATCTTGTTGGCGACGGCGCTGAGCACGAAGATCGCGGCCAGGAGCAGCCGTGCGACCAGTGCGATGGCCCCCTGTACCGCCGTGGTGAGCTGTTCCATGGTTCATTCCTCCAGAGTGTGGCGTTCGGGCTCAGGGCGTTGCGGTGGGACTTGTCGACAAGAGCCCGCCGAACCACCGCCCGCAGGGAAGATCGTCGCGAACCTGCCGCCCCCCGGCAAGAGCGGCTTGGACGGGGTCGCCTCGGGAAGACGTCACAGGCCGTTCAGCAGGCTGGTTGGTCGCGGGTGATGCAGTGGAGGGCACCCCGGCCGCGAACGAGCTCCTGGCAATCGACCGGCACGATCCGCCGGGCGGGGAAACAGGTCGCCAGCGTGCGGAGAGCCGGTTCGTCGGTTGGCCCGCCAAACACCGGCACCATCACGGCCCCATTCGCCACATAGAAATTCAGATGGCTGGCCGGCAGCTGCGTGCCCTCGAAGGCGAACCGCGCTGGAATGTCGATCGGGATCACGTCCAGCCGACGGCCCCGCGCATCAACGGCCGACTCCAGCTTCGCGAGATTCTCCGCAAGCGACGCATGGTTGGGGTCGAGACGATCGGGCTGCCGCGCCGCCACGATACAGCCGGGGGCCACGAACCGAGCGATCTGGTCGATGTGGCCGTCGGTGTCGTCTCCCGCCAGTTCGCCTCCCAGCCAGATGACTCGATCGACGGCGAGCCGGTTTCGGAGCACCTGCTCCATCGCGTCCCGTGACAGGCCGGGATTGCGTTTGGGGTCGACGACGCAGCGATGGTTGACGAGCAACGTACCCTCGCCGTCGGTCTCGATCGCGCCCCCCTCCAGCACAACACCGGGCGCAATGACCGCCATGCCCAGCCGGCCCGTGATCAACCGCGACACCTGCGCATCGCGATCCCAGGGCGGATACTTCCCGCCCCATGCATTCCACTCCCAGCAGACGGCCACAGGCTCGCCGGCACGCTTGACCTTACCCTCTGGATGACGTGGCACCAGAAACACAGGCCCAGTGTCGCGAAGCCATGAATCGTTCGTGGGGATGTCGATGCATTCGACGTTGGCGACGCCGCTCAGGTGCTCCTGCGCCTCGGCGAGCGGAGCTCCCGTCGCGATCACCTTCACCGGCTCGCAGGCCGCCAGCAGGCGGATGAACCGCGCGAAGAATGCCGGGATCGTGCCGAAGTCGCCCAGAAACGTCGCCCGCCGGTGCGGCCAAGCAATCCACGTGGCCGCATGCGGCTCCCACTCCGCCGGCAGCCGGTTGCCATCCGCCTTGTCCACGGTTATGTCCCCCACCGCTTGAGCAGGCTACCGTAGGCGTCGATGCGGCGATCGCGGAAGAAGGGCCAGCGGGTTCGCGACCATTCGATGCGGGCGAGGTCGCATTCCACCACGATCGTCTCGGGCGTGTCGTGGCTCGCCTTCACAAGCTGCTCGCCGTTCGGCGCGTAGACCACGCTTGCGCCCCAGAACCTCAAGTCCTCCTCGCGGCCGGTGCGGTTCACCGCCACGACGAACACGCCATTGGCGATCGCGTGGCTCCTGAGCATCGTGTCCCACGCTTCATACTGCTCGCGGTGCAGCGATTCCTCGCCGTCGAGCCAGCCGATCGCCGTGGGATAGAAGAGCACCTCCGCGCCGGCCATGGCGGTCAGCCGCGCGGCCTCTGGATACCACTGATCCCAGCAGACCAGCGGGCCAACCTGCAGTCGGCTCGTCGGCACCGCCATGAAACCAGTGTCGCCAGGCGCGAAATAAAACTTCTCGTAATAGTGCGGGTCGTCGGGAATGTGCATCTTGCGGTAGAGGCCCGCGGTCGAACCGTCGCGCTCGAAGATGACGGCCGTGTTGTGGAAGAGGCCGTGCGACCGCCGTTCGAAAACGCTCCCGACGAGCACGACGTCATGCTCTCTGGCCGCGACGGCCAGCCGCTCGGTGAGCGGCCCGGGCACAACCTCCGCCTCGGTGAACTTTCCGTGATCTTCAACCTGGCAGGGATACTGTCCCGCGAAGAGCTCCTGCAGGCAGACGACCTCGGCGCCGCCGCGGGCCGCCTCGGCGATGCCGGCAAGGGCCTGGGCGATGTTGTGGTCGCGGTCCGTCGTGCAGGCCGACTGCACCAGCCCGATCCGCACAACAGAGCCCGCTGCAACCCTCATCGCGTGACCGTCTCGAGCCGCCCGGCCTCCAGCTTCGCTGCCGGCACGGGAAACTGCTCGGCCAATTCCGCCACGTCGCCCTTCGTCGTGGAGATCACCTGCTCGTCACTGGGCGATTTCAGCACTCGGAGAATCCAGGCCGCGATCTGCTTCATTTCAGCCGCGCCCATGCCGCGCGTGGTGAGGGCGGGCGTGCCCAGACGGATGCCGGAGGGATCCATCGGCTTCCGCTGGTCGAAGGGGATCATGTTCTTGTTGCAGGTGATGCCGCAGCGGTCGAGCACCTCCTCGGCGAGTTTGCCGCCGATGCCCAGCGGCGTCACGTCGACGAGCATGAGGTGGTTATCGGTGCCGCCGCTGACGAGGTTGACGCCACCAGAGGCGAGGCTGGCCGCAAGCGTCCGTGCATTGTCGACGACATTCCGGGCATACCGCTTGAACTCCGGCTTGAGCGCCTCGCCGAAGGCGACGGCCTTGCCGGCGATCACGTGCATGAGCGGGCCGCCCTGCGTGCCGGGGAAAACCGACCGATCAAGGGCCTTGGCATTCTCGGCACGGCACATGGCAATGCCACCTCGCGGTCCCCGGAGAGTCTTGTGCGTGGTGCTGGTCACGAAGTCAGCGACCGGCACGGGATTGTCATGGATGCCCGCGGCGACGAGCCCCGCGTAGTGGGCCATGTCGACCAACAGCTTCGCCCC